>NZ_QUDF01000017.1:0-62876 GCF_003477535.1 Eubacterium sp. AM05-23 | reverse complement strand
CACGGCGTGGCCGAAGCTGCCCGTGCCGCCGGTGATGAGTAGGGTTTCTCCTTTAAACATGGTTTACTCCTTAATTACTTCTTTTAAAATACTTTCGATTTTTTTAGTTGAAGCACTTCTACTTAAATTATCTAAGATAAATTTTCGGTTATTTTCACGAATTGCTTTGTTTTTTTCTTGATTTTTATAAAACTTCACTATTTCTTCAGATAGAGCTTTGCTATCTTCTGCATTTACAAATCCACCTAAATTATTTTCATTGATGATTTTTTCTAATTCACTATCTTTATCAAAACTTGCTATTGGTATACTACCTGATGATAAAATACTCCATGTTTTACTTGGCAAACCACTTTTTCCAACTCCCTTTTTACACGTTACTAAACAAATATCACCCAAACTATAGACATGCGAAACTTTTTCATATGGCTCTATTGGAAATAATTTTAGATTAGAAAGTCCCATTTTGTTATTCTTTTCTCTATAATAATTTTCTTCTGTTCCTGAACCGAATATAATAAACATAATTTTTTCTTTATAAAGCTGTTTTGCACATTGAAAAATAATATCTATATTTTGTGATTTCCCTAAATTTCCAGCATAGACAACATAAAAAAACTTTGGATCAAGATTATATTTTTTGATTAGATCATTTTCACATCTTTTGATTGGTTTTACCGCTTTCTCATCTACCCAGTTATATACAACATCTATTTTTTTCTCAGGAACGCCTTTATTCATGATATTTGTTTTAAAATTTTCAGATATTGTGATAATTCTATCTGCTTTTTTATATGTATAATCTTCAATTTTTCTTCCTATTTTATAAACGATCGATTTTTTTGTTGCAATTCCCGTATTTTCAAGTGAATCTGGAAAAATATCTTGAAGATTATAAACAAAAGGAATTTTTTTGAATTTCTTAACGATTCCCCCAACTAATCCCTGTGTTGGCGGAGTGCTGTAAAGAAAAAGTATGTCCGCATCTGTTTTAAGCGCTTTTATAATGAATAAAAAATTCAGCAGCAAATAACGGATAGCACGCAAAAATACATTTTTTACTTCCTTTATTAATGAAATACGATGTATTTTTACTTTACCATTAAACAACTGTTCCTCTTTTTTTTCTTTCTTATAATAGGAACGTACTTCGTTTGACACTCCACGAGTAGGAACTGGTGTATACAGCACTACTTCATTATCTTTTTGAACTAAATCTTCTATAAGATTTAGCGTTAAATAAATACTTGATGCTTTTTCTGGTTCGAAATAAGCATTTAACATTAATATTTTCATTTACTGTTCCGTATCAATAACTATTTTTAAGTCTTCAACAATTTTTTTGCTTATTTGATTAATACTGTCTATATTTTCTGTGCACAAAATAAAATATCCTAATCTATCTGCACTATTGTGTATACTAGTTATCATTTCACCCTTCTCTTTTGTGACAATCACTTCATAGACTTCTTTCAACTGCTTAGCTTCATTTAAACCCAAGATTTTTTTTAGTTTTCCGGGTTTCGAATGAAAATACCTAATGGCAGCATATCTTTGCCATCGTTGTTTAATGGTTGTTTTCTTATTTAAAGCAATTTCTATTGTTGCCTTCACCATATCTACTCCTGTAGAAAGTGGAACCAAATGAGTTGCAATATTATCTCCGCCTAACCTCGCCCCAAGTTCGACTACTTTTGGGCCTTCTTTTGTTATTTTAATTTCAATATGGGATGGCCCATTTTTTATACCAATTGCTTGTATTGCCCAAATTGAGATTTCTTCTATTTTTTTTTGAATATCTTTTGATAAGTGACTGGGCTGAGTGTGTCCTATTTCAACGAAATTCGGTGGTCCAGTTGTTATTTTATCGGTTATTGCTATAACCGATGTTTCTCCATCAATTGTTAGCGCTTCCGCACTTACTTCAGGGCCTTCCATATACTCTTCAACAAGTACAATACCACTTCGTGAATTTTTGCGGCTGTAGTAGAAAGCCTTCTCACTTTCTTCTTGGCTTTCTACTAGATAAATACCTCGACTACCTGAATTATCTGAAGGTTTTACAATATATTTTTGTTTAAAATTATTGACTATAATTTTGTAATCATCTAACTTATTGCAATAATAGAATTGAGGAATTGGTACATTGCTAGCTTTTAGTGCTTTCCGCATTTCAACCTTATCGGTCGCTTTTAGAGCTGTCTTTTCATCAATCCCTGGTAAATGTAATTTTTGGGATACTTCCGCTATTGTTCGCATTGGCATATCGCTTGCCAATGTCATAATGCCATCTATTTCATATTTTTTAGCTGCTTCTAAAACTTTTTCTGTATCAATCGTACTTATTAGCAAACAAATATCTGCTTCTTTAAAACCAACGGCATCTTCATCAATATCTACAGCAATAACGGTCAATCCCATCTCTTTTGCTTTTCGTATTGCAGGTAATTGAAGGATACTTGCACCCAATATCATTATTTTTTTCATTTTATTCCTCATTTTTGTCAAAAGATATAATATCGTTATTAATATTCCGATAAACATTTTTTGACTTTATCACGGTCTGTACTGTCTTAATCAATATCCAAAAATCTAATCTAAATGAATAATGTTTTACATAATAAATATCATTTTCTATTTTTTCTTTCGTATTTGATGCATTTCTACTTACCACTTGGTTATATCCTGAAATCCCAGGAGGTACTGTTAGTATGATTTTTTCGTCTTCCGTATAATTTTCAAGCCACATTGCAGAATCTGGACGTGGTCCAATAAAACTCATTTCTCCTTTTAAAATATTTAAGATTTGTGGTACTTCATCAATACTTGTTTTTCTTAAATATTTTCCAACTTTTGTTACACGCGAATCACTGTTTGAGTTATATGTTGATCCATCCTCTAAACGTATATCCGGCGAATTTATTTTCATTGATCGAAACTTAAACATTTTAAAAATCTTTCCATCTTTTCCTATGCGGTAAGCAAAGTAAAAAATTGGTCCTTTATCGTCTAATTTTATTGCTAATCCAACAACGATAATCAACACCAACAAAACGGGAAGTAAAAGCAACGAAAAAAAGAAATCAAATATTCTTTTTAAAATATTGTACATATTGACTCCTGTTAACATTAATTAATAGTTGAATAAATGCTTGAACTTACAATTATCTAGATCCTTTTTATAATCTTGCATCAACACTTTAAAATTGCTGTATCTAGGTACAAAATCAAAGTCTCTTTTGGCCTTTACCATACTAAACAAAAATGATGGAGTATTATTTTTTATTTCCGGTTTATAGATAATTTGTGATCTTTTTTTAGAAGATTGAGCAAATAATTCCGCGATAACGTGAACCTGCTCCTCAAGTGTTACACTTTTTCCAGATGTCATATTGTACAAACCATTAGTTTTATCACTAAAAACGGCGAGATAAAAAGCATAAGCGACATCTTTTACATAAACAATATCTCTTTTTAGATCTTTATTACCGTGAACTTCAATCGGCTCTCCTGCGCTTGCTTTATCAATAAATATTTGCAAACCTGACTTTCTTTGTTTGCCATCAACAAATAATGTCCCATGCGGTCCTACACCATAAACTGGTGGCAAACGAAAAACTGCATTTTTCATACCATGTTGTTGATTGTAGTATTCCATAACATCATTTGCCGCATTTTTAGACATTATATAAACCGCATGGTCTCCAGTATATTTAAAACCACGTGGTTCTTCCTCCGTTATTACTTTATCGCTACTCCATGAATTAGAAACATCAGCATACGAAGCTGTAGATATAACTCTTTTTATATTATTCTTTCGACAATATTCCAAAACATTAATTGTTCCAATCGTATTAATCTTAAAATAATCAGAAGCGTTTTCTTCTATGTTTATGTTTACCGAAACATTTGCAGGTAATAAACCTGCTAACAAAATAACACCATCTACATTTTTCTTAGGCAATCTTTCAAAATCATTTTTATTAGTTAAATCTAAATTGATATATTCAACTCCGAGTTTTTCGTAGTGCTCTTTAAATTTATTATTTCTTCCTGTAACTAGAACTTTACAATTTTGTTTTAGTAACTCCTCAACTGTATAAACACCAATAAAACTTGATGCACCAATAACAACTATCATTTTTTTTCCTCAACTTTCAGAATAATGCTTATACTTTTTATCACATAATCCACTTCCTCATCGCTCAGACAGGTATGCAGCGGTAAGGTGATTTCATTTTTATACATGGTATAGGCCCAAGGATACTGCTTCATGTCAAACCCCAGGTTTTTATAGGCGGTGTGCATGGGCAGTGGCTTATAGTGGACGTTTGTGGCTATGCCTCGCTCTGCCAGCTCGGTGATCAGGGCGTTGCGGTAGTCGCTGTTTTTATCTTTTAACCGCAGGAGATAGAGATGGGCGCTGGAGTGTTTATCTTTGGTGTCATGGGGCATTGCTTCGACGGGCAGGTCTGCAAAGGCGTCGTTATATTTTTGAATGATTTCTTTTCGGCGTTTGATAATTGCGTTGTAGCGTTCGAGCTGTTTCAGGCCTAGAGCGGCCTGCAGGTCGGTCATATTGCATTTATAGCCGGGATAGATGATGTCGTATTCCCAGGCGCCTTTTTGTGTTTTTGCCAGGGCGTCTTTGGACTGCCCATGGAGGGACCAGAGCATGAACTGGTGATAAATGCTTTCGTCGGCGCTGCCTTCGATGGGGTTCCAGGTCACAGCTCCGCCTTCGGCGGTGGTCAGGTTTTTCACGGCATGGAAGGAGAAGGTGGTAAAGTCTGCAACTTCGCCGCTCATTCTGCCTTTGTACTGTGCTCCTAGGGAGTGGGCGCCGTCGGCGATGACGGCGACCCGGCCAATGGCTTTCTGAAGGTCGTTTTTTCCGGGCTTAAACAGGCTTCTTTTGGCTTTGACGGCTTCAAAGATTTCGTCGTAATCGCACATGACGCCGCCGATGTCCACGGGGATAACGGCTTTGGTTCGCCTGGTGATGGCTTTTTCGATGGCTTTGGGGTTGACGTGAAAAGCGTTCGGAGCGCTGTCTACCAGCACGAGCTTTGCCCCCACATGCGCCACCACGCTGGCGGAGGCGGTATAGGTGTAGGCGGGCACAATGACCTCATCGCCTGGGCCGATACCGAGGATTCTCAGGGTCAGCTCCAGGGCGGTGGTGGCTGCGCTGAGGCAGGCGGTCTTTTGGGTATGGCAGTATTCTGAAAGCTTTTCTTCAAAGGCCTTTGTTCGGGGGCCGGTGGTGATCCAGCCGGATTTAAGGACTGCGATGACTTCGTCAATATCTTCCTGGCGGATATCGGGTGGTGAAAATGGTATGTTCATTTCAAGATTTCCTTATGATTAAATTTAAAACTCGTAGCACGCACGATCAAAATCTGATCCTTTAATCTTTACTTTCATCGCATTGTGTTTTCTTTCATATATATGTAAAGAAAACACAATGCGATGCGAAATAAAAACAGGCGGTGCTAAGCCTGTACTTTTGGCCTTATAGGCGAAAAGCACACCTATGGATTTCTCCACAGGATTTAGATAATATATTTACAATTTATTTTTCTTATCAAGCAACGCCTGCATAAAACCGCTCATAGAACCCTTTCCCCAGATTCCTCGCGCTGTTGAGCGCTGTACTCCCCTTGTGGCCTTCTTTACAGACAAAGTTCTTGCCGCCATAGAAGTTGGGGCTGGGATTCTGGTACTCGGTATTGTGCTTCGCGATGGGGGCATCGCAATGGTAACACCGGGTACTGGCGTAGTAGGGCTTGCTGGTCATGGCGACCAGGCCTTTCTGCCAGGCTTTGTACTGGACGTATCGGGCGATGCGTCTTCCGATAAAGTCGTAGGGGCTTTTGCCCAGGTAGGGCTTTTTCGTCTGGTTGAAGCTTTCTTTGAGCTCGGGCAGGACGATGAGTTTTGCGCCTTGTTTGAGGGCGTAATCGACGATCTTTCTCGATACTTCATGGGCGTAGTGGTCGGTGACGCGGGTGATTTTTTCGTAGTATTTTTTGTTTGGTCGATGCTCTTGCGGAACGCTGAGGGCAGCGTTCCCTACGGTGTGTGTCATATTGTTCCCGGTATTGCCGCGTTTGGTATACCCTAGAAGCTGCTTCCTACGGTGGGCCAGTGCTTTTCCGCCTTTTATGAAATAAGGGGCGGTGGCGCTACCGTCAGCTTGGATGGTGGTACAAACGGCGAGGGTATCGGAACCTGTCAGGGCTACGGCGACAAACTTTTCGTTTTGTTTTACCCGCTCTTTGGCAGTCCGGCTGTCCTCCACGATCTCTTTGACAGGGATGTGGAGCATGACTTTTTTCTTTTTGATGACGATGGTCGGGCTCATGCGCTCGGCGTTTTCTGGAAAGGGTCTGCCGGTATAACGGTGCTTGACCCAGGCCCAGGCTTTGCCGGTGTAGAGCTTGAGCAGGATTTGGCCGTCGGCGAAATCCTTATACATTCCCTTGTAATACAGCATTGACATGTGAAGATTCTTTGGGCGGCTTGGGCGGCCCTTTTTCGCCGACTCAGGTGGAAGGTTGAAAGTGGAAAGTGGAAGGTTATGGTGCAAATCGGCTTGGCCGATTTGATTTGATTCAGAATCGCTTTGCGATTCTGTTCCTGAATTTTCCATTTTCAATTTTCCATTCCCCATTTGTTTATCTTCCCAGTCCCTGAGCTTGCTTGTGTAGCTCCTGTACATGCTGATGGCCGCGTTGATGGCGGCGCGCCGGAAGTACAGGGGAATTCTCTCAAAGGGCAGGGGTGTTTCGGGCTGTGTGCCGTCCCGCTGTTTTATGGTCTGTAGCTCTAAATGCCGCAGTAAATTCTGATTGGTGAGGCTGAGGGCTTCGGGCTGGCGCTCGAGCAGCTCATAGTAGAATGTCAGGACGGCGTCGAAGAGGGACTGGGTCTTTTTAAACCAGTCTAAATGCTTGTAATTCAGCTGTATTTTATACGTCGTGATGGCGTATCCGGCACTCATTTTGGGGCCTCCATTTATTCGCAGACTATTCAAGGTCTACGAGCTATATGTCTAAAGGCCAATGAGTACTATGCTTTGCGCTTTTTCTGACCATGTTTTTGACCAAAGAAGAATTTAAAATTTAAAAATAAAAACGTAAAAGAAATCGGTTAAAATCAGGATTTTTGAGGTTTATTTTGACCATGTTTTGACCACATCGATCTTTTATAAATAAGAAATGAAAATTTGACGAAAAACACTTTTATTGTTAAAATATAGACATAAATTGACTTTGAAGAAAAATATTTAATTTTTTTAAAAAAGTTGATGCTTTTTTCATTACCTAATGTTATAATAGGTATCGCAGTTAAATTATAAAAAAGTGAAATCAAAAAAAGACTCGCAGACCTTGAATAGTCTGCGAGTCTTTTTCTTTTATAACGAACACATTTCAACCACTTCCAAAGTATTTAGGATAGTGTGTCTTTTAAAACTTTCATTAATATTTTTTAAACTAAAAAACCTCTCCGCACACCGGGATTATCCGGTGGCGGAGAGGTTTGAATTCTAATTTAACACATAAGCATCCAGATTACGGCGTCCAAAACTGATGGCCTCGGCGTAGCTGTCGAAGAAGATGTCAATAACATTGCCTTTTACGGCGCCGCCACTGTCTTCTACAGTAAATACAGTGTCAAAATATGGAATATAGATTCTGGTGCCAATGGGATAATTGGTCAGATCGGCTGCGATGGTATGGCCGGATGTTGGCCATGCGCCGGAGGCTGTGGCGTTACCTGTAGCAATGTACCCAGTACAGTTTGCGGTAAAATGGGTCGCATTACTCAGATCAATCCCATTGCTTTCTTCCGCTGGCTGCTCGGGTTCTGGCTCAGGTGCCGGGGTGGGCTCTGGCGTTGGGGCTGGAGCTGGTTCCGGTGTGGGAGCAGGCTGTTCTGCGGGAGCTTCTGGCTGTGTGGCTTCGGGTGTGGGTTCAGGCGTCGGCGCTGGTGTCGGGGTTGGCACCGGTTCTGCGGCTTTTGTTCCAACCTCTACGACCTCGGTCACCGGCTCCTTAATGGTTTCCTTAGAGACGACTGAACGGGCAATTTCCTTGCCATTTTCGTAGGTTACATTTTCGGTGATTCGGGCTGTGCCGTTAACACCGGCGGTTTTTACATTGGTTTTTCCCTGTTCCAGCTCTGGGTTTTCAACCTTCTGGCTGGTAAAGGCAATGGCCTCCTCACGGGTTTCCTGTTTTACTTCGGTGGTTACCTTGCTGCCGACTTCAATGACTTCGGTTACGGGCTCCAGCACGGTCTGGGTCGATACGGTTTCACGGCTGACCAGAATGCCGTCTTCGTAGGTTAGCTTATCGGTAATTTTCTTGCTGCCGTTTACGCCAGCGGTTACGATATTCTGCTTTCCTTCTTCAAGGTCGGGATTAACGCTCTGTTTAACCTCAAAGGGAATGGCCTCCATACGGCTTTCTTCCTTTTCCTCACGTCGGACGATTTTGATTTCCTTAACCTCTGTGGTCAAAGGGGTATCTGCTGATGGTACCACTACATCGCTCGCACCCAGGGTAATATTTTGATCCTTTAACAGGTCCCCGACCGTGTCGGCTGTGGAATCATAGGTATGGCCGTTTCCGTCCACGTTTAAGGTTCCTTTGGCGTTCTTTTTAATGGTAACATTGTCGACATCCTTCACCTTGGTGTCAAGGGGAACGCTGACGGTGTACTCGCCGCTATCGACGGGATAGCCCTTTTGCTTGAGCACTTCGCCGATCTGGGTCTGACGCTGGCTGGCCAGTGTCTGGGTCTGGACGCTGCCGTTTCCGGTATTTTCGTCCAGTGATACTTCAATGTTCTTGGTCATGGTAAAGGCACAGGCAATGCCCATGGCAATGGTCAATATGATTAGGAAAATCATACCGACAATCTTTTTCCAATGACTGCTCATGAATTCACTCATAAGATAATTGCTTCCTTTCATTTTTTTGTGTTCTTCTTTTTGAAAAACGGGTGAAAGTATAATAGAAGAAATAATAATTTCACTATAAATTTTATCAAAATTCAACTAAAGTGTCAATAAATCTTAATATTGTAACAATTTCAAAAAATTTGGCTGTTTTTGTAAAGACGACATGAAAAACCGATAAAATAACAAAAACCACCAAAATCGGTGGTTTTTGTAACGTTACGTTATGATTGATTATGTTTTTTGACCTTTTTAATACGAAAATTTTCCTCGCGATCCTTTTCTTCGATGCTTTCTTCGATGTATTTAATTTGATCCTTAAGCTTTGGTATCTGAATTTTATCCAGAGCGTTGGCGCTTTTTTGTGTTTTTTTGATCTCAAGGGACAGCTTGAAAGCTGTACTCTCAATTTCGGCCAGCTTATAGGAGAGATGCTTTACCTCATTAAACTTTTCGATGGCCACATCCAAGGCTGGATTATTTTCATGGAAGCCATAGGGCAGGCTGAAATTTTTGTTCCTGTCCACGTTATCCACGATCTCTGGAATATCGACGCCCATAACGCTTCGGGTACGTACGTCAAAGTCTTCCTCCTGCGGGATGGACAAAGCATATTCCTCAACATGGTTGAGACCCATACTGATGGTTACCTGCTGCAGTGCAATATAGGCTTCCTTAAAAATTTCGGTAATCTGCTGTTCGATCTCCTCGGATTGCTTGACCAGCTTCATGATTTCCTGGATCAGAACCGTCCGCTTTTTATCGAGCAGGTTATACCCTTTGGTTGAAAAGGCCAGGCTTGACTTCGACTTGATTAAATTTGCCTTAGTCGGCGTAATTTTAATGGCCATAAATGATCACCTACGCATTCTTCTTTGGCAGATATTTTTCGATCAGTTTTGGACTCAGACGGTCAAGCTCTGTGACTGGCAGGATGGTTAGCAGCTTCCAGCCGAGGTCCAGACTTTCATAGATGGTCCGGTTTTCATCAAAGTCCTGGCTCAGGAATTCATCTTCAAAAGCGCGGCCAAATTCCATGTACAGCTTATCGGTTTCGGAAAGGTCATCCTCACCCATGATCTGGGAGAGGTCACGAACTTCCTGCACTCTGGAATAAGCGGCAAACAGCTGGTTGGCCAGATCCTGATGGTCTTCACGGGTATAGCCTTCCCCGATACCGTCCTTCATCAGACGGGAGAGGGATGGCAGGACATCAATTGGCGGATAAATGCTCCGCTGGAACAAATCACGTCCCAATACGATCTGGCCCTCGGTAATATAACCGGTCAAGTCAGGGATTGGATGGGTGATATCATCATTCGGCATGGTCAGAATGGGCAGGAAGGTGATAGAGCCTTTACTGCTCTTTAACATACCGGCGCGTTCGTACAGTGCCGCCAGGTCGGAGTACATGTAGCCAGGGTAGCCCTTACGGCTTGGTACTTCTTCACGGGCGGACGAAATTTCACGTAAACCCTCGCAGTAAGCGGTAATATCGCTCATGACGACCAGAATATGCATGTCTTTCTGAAAAGCCAGGTACTCGGCAACCGTCAGCGCACATCGCGGCGCGGTGTTTCTTTCGGCTACCGGATCATCGGCATAGTTGACAAACATGACAACCCGGTCCATGACATTGGCTTCCTCAAAGGTTTTGCGGAAGAACTTTTCATCGTCGTGCTTAACACCAATGGCGGCAAACACGATGGCGAACTCTTCATCCACATCGTCACTCAGCTTGGCCTGGCGCACGATCTGCGCGGCCAGCTCATTATGGGACAGGCCGTTTCCGGAGAAGATCGGCAGCTTCTGGCCACGGATAAGGGTCATCAGCACGTCGATGGCGGAAATACCGGTCTGAATAAAGTTACGCGGGTATTCACGGCTCATGGGGTTAATGGGCGCACCATTGATATTGGATTCAATGGTACTGAAGATATCCGCACCGTTATCGATGGGCTCTCCAATCCCGTTAAACACACGGCCCATGAGGTCCATGGACATTGGGATTTTAAAGGCGTCGCCTGTAAAGCGGGTAACGCTGTTTTCTGCTGCCAGGCCGGCTGTGGACTGGAACACCTGGACGGTGATGGTGGTGCCGTCAATTTTGATGACCTTCCCTTTTTTCACTTCGCCGGTGGCCTGGTCCTGAATGTTTACAACCTCGCCGTAGAAAACATCCTCAACGTCTGTGATCAGAATAAGAGGCCCGTTAATGTTGTCTATTTTTAGATATTCTCTCTGCATACTGTGCCTCCTTAATCCTGATATCTACGCATGAGATCGTCGTAGTATTCATCAATATCCTGTCTCAGAACATCAATACCACTGAAATCATCATTCGGAATATTGTATTTCATTTTGATAACATCATCAAAGATTTTTTCATTGTACAGCACAGATGTCGGTATCCCCTGCTTCAGGCCTGCCAGCCCTTTTTCATAGAGATAATCCATAATCTTTAACATACGGTACTGTTTTTCAAGCGGTACATAGGTATCGGTATCGTCAAAGGTATTCTGCTGCAGGAAGCCAACCCGGATGAGCTTGGCGATACTGAGTACCCAGCGCTGGTCATCTGGCAGTGCATCTTCACCGATAAGCATAACCATTTCCTGCAGCTTGTTTTCCTGGAACAGGAGATCCAGCATTTTATTCCGCAGCTGGATGCTGTCCTCTGCCACGTTATCTTCATACCAGTCAGTCAGCAGCTTCACATAGCCGGAGTAGCTTTCCATCCAGTTAATGGCAGGGTAGTGGCGGGCATAGGCCAGGTTTTTATCCAGCGCCAGGAAGGTGTTGACATAGCGCTTGGTATTTTCGGTAACAGGTTCTGAGAAGTCCCCCCCGGCCGGTGATACGGCCCCGACAATACTAATGGAGCCCTCTTCCCCGCACAAGGTGTCCACAGAGCCCGCACGTTCGTAGAACTCTGCGATACGGGAGGACAGATAGGCCGGATAGCCTTCTTCAGCCGGCATTTCTTCCAGACGGCCAGAGATTTCACGCAGTGCTTCTGCCCAACGAGAGGTGGAGTCCGCCATCATGGCGACGTCATATCCCATATCTCTGAAATATTCTGCCATGGTAATACCAGTATAGATACTGGCCTCGCGGGCCGCAACCGGCATGTTTGAGGTGTTAGCGATCATAACCGTACGCTCCATGATGGATTCGCCGGATTTCGGGTCGATAAGGCCGGGAAAATCTTCGATAACCTCGGTCATTTCATTACCACGTTCGCCACAGCCGATATAGATGATAATATCCGCATCAGACCATTTTGCCAGTTGATGCTGGGTGGTAGTCTTACCTGTACCGAAGCCACCTGGGATGGCCGCTGTACCGCCCTTGGCAATGGGGAAGAAAAAGTCAATGATACGCTGGCCGGTAACCAGTGGTTTTTCCGGCTCTCTTCTGAACTTGGCAGGACGCGGTGTTCTTACCGGCCATTCCTGGTACATTTTAAGCTCATGCCGCCTTTTTCTGTCGTCCTCAACAACAACTAAAACCGTTTCGATATTGTAGCTGCCGTCTTCTCTGGCTTCCACAACCGTTCCCTTTACGTTTGGCGGCACCATAAGTCGGTGCTCGATCATCAGGGTTTCCTGAACAGTCCCAAAGACCTGCCCGGGTTTTACGGTATCGCCAACACTCAGTCTGGCTTTGTAATCCCACAGTTTTTCTTCATCAATGGACATCAGGCCGATCCCTTCGGGGATAAACACCGGTGAGATTTCCTGGATTTTTTCCAGAGGCCTTTGGATACCATCGAACATATTTTTAAGCATCCCCGGTCCAAGCTTTACGCTTAAAGGCATCCCGGTTGAGAGGATTTCCTCGCCAGGCATCAGGCCTTCGGTTTCTTCATATACCTGAATGGTCCCGATATCGCCGTCCAGGACAATGACTTCGCCGATCAGCTTTTTCTTGCCAACCATGACCATTTCACGCATTTGGAAGGCGGTCATATTGGTCCCTGTTACAACGGGTCCGTTGATGCCTGAAATAACGCCTTTTACTTCATTCTTTACTTCATTACTCAATTAACCCACCTGCTTTTCCATTACTTCATTTAAGTGCATACCGATTGTCTTGTAGTTGGTACGAACAAGATTTTCTACGGTAAAGTCACAATTTATACGATTGTCTGTGTCTCTGACCACAATGCCCCCAATGGTGTCTGCAGGTAGTGCATCAAATGTGATGGTGTAATCGGGCAGAACCCTCGAGGCGTTTTGTTTGACAAACGCACTGTCCGGGTCATTTACAAAAATAATAATATCCTTGCGGTCTCTCAAAATGTTCGGAACCTTTTCCAGACATTTTACAAGGTAACCGCGGTAGATTTCTGTGCCGACATAATTTCTGGCTTCATCCAGCACCGCCTGTTTAAAATCCTCCAAAATACGGCTTTTTTCTTCTAAAAGCTCTGTTTTTGCAGTGTTTTTACCCTGAGCGATAATTTTATTCTTATCACGGAAAATAACGTGGTAACCGCGTTCTTCGATACTGCGTTTTTCTTCCTTGATTTTTTCACCAGAAGCCTTCACCATTTCCAGCTTTTTATCCTTTGCTGTATTGATGGTCTGCTTGCCCCATTCGCGTTGTTTCCTTAGGAGATATTGTGTAAAGACACCAAGTTTTTCTTCAACTGATATCATGTGTTCACTTCCTTACAATCCTACGGATTCTTTAATATATTGGGTGATGATTCCCTGTTCTCTCTGATAACCATAGCGGTCAGGTATGACCGTGATCAAAGGGAAGAGAACCTTTTTTTTGGTATCCAGTACGAGATCTTCGATCATTAAATAAGCCTTTTCGGTTAGAAAGATAATGCCGATTTCCTTATTCTTCAGGGCTTCTTTAAACGTACTTTCAATGGTTTCCTGATCTCTGACGTAGGCGCCTTCGATTCCAGCTAATTTCATGCCTAAATAGGAATCACGATTTTCGCTGATCACAAAAGATTTCATTTTGTCATATCCTTAAAGGCTTAGAGACTACCGATGATCATGATCGAGATAATTAATCCGTAAATGGCAACCCCTTCAGCCAGGCCTACGTAGATCAGAGTTTTACCAAGAATCTTTTCATTTTCGGATACAGCGCCAAGAGCGGCAGAACCAACGACACCAACAGCGTAACCTGCACCCACACAGGCTAAACCAGTCGATAATGCGGCGCCAATGTAACCCAGGCCCGCGTCAGACATGCCGGCAGGATTGGTAGCGGCAGCAACAGCAGATGGAGCAAACATAATTAAAGCAGCAGCCATCGTCGGGATAAATCCGGCTAAATTAAATCTTAAAAACTTTTTCAGACGGCTCTGTTCAGAGGTGCAGTCCTTATAAATAAAATAAACACCACCGGCAATGGTTGCCAGAACTAAAAGACCAGCTAAAATTGTAATAATTGTTAAAATACTCATTTTAAACTCCTTTTTCTTCGTGTATCCCATCAGGGATAGATATTTATCATGTTATTTTGATTAAAGTGTGTTTCTGATTTCACTGCTCAGAGGAACAAATTCCTCCCCGTCACCTGTGTAATATTTACTGAACAGTTCATAGAACTGTAATCTCAGGCACTGGATAAAGTCGATCAGACCTTCCAGCACAATGATTAAAACATTACCGATGATCAGAACAATCACACCGCCAAAACCGCCGCCCACCATGGTGGCCAGGGTTTCAAATGCCATAAACAGTCCAACGTGAGTCAGCGCAAAGGCCCCGACTCTGATAAACGACAGGGTGTTGCTAAGCATGGCCAGCAGCATTTCAAAAAGCTCAAAGCCGCTTTCCACATAATAATCCCCTGCAGATGTATCGTACAATTTTCTTTTTCTGATGGTATTGGCAATCGGCTCACGCAGAAGCACCAAGATGACCAAAGCGACTGCAAGAACTGCCAAAAACGGTGTAAAGGCACTGCCGCCCGGGATAATCCCCGTAGCGCAGAGCGCGCACAACAAGATGCTGATGTAAAGGACAAAGCCGGCAATACCATTTTTGCCGAAGAGTCCTTCTTTAATGTCCCCCGCTCGCAGCTTGTTGATAATGCTGTACAGATAAGCAACAAACAGCATCACCACACCGAGCACAACTGCCGTCAAAAGCACCGTATTGATGTTTTCAAAGGGTCTGACCCAAAGTGTCGGCAGAATCGACTCATTACCAAATATACTTCCGTATATGAAGCCAAAAATAATGGAACTGCATGCCATTCGTGCAATAACATGCCCCAATTCTACTCCCCGTTTGCCAAAGATATAGCCGGCCAGTAATAGGACAAGACCTTGGCCTACATCCCCAAACATATATCCAAAGCAAAATAAATATGTGATACTGAGAAATGGGGTGGGATCTAACTCGTTATATGCTGGCACCCCGTACATTTTTACCAGTGTCTCAAAGGGCCTGAAAACCCAGTTGTTTTTCATTTTTGTCGGCGGTTTGTTAGCGGCATCGGGATCGGTGAACATGACAATCATATTGTCATACTGCGCAGCGATCTTTTCCAGGGCCGCTCTGTCTTTTTTGGAGACCCATCCGGAAAAATAGAAGTTTTCCTCACTGAAAGCCATGTACTTTTTAATGATATTCAAGTTTGCGTAAAGTGTGAGCACATTGAAAACTTCTTCTGCTTCCACTTTATTTTCATTACGGTGCTTTTCAAGCAGCGTTTCATTTTCAGAAATTGTTTTTTCCAGTTTTACTTTTTCAAGGCCCAGATCTGCCAAAATGTCGCCTGGTGCTTTTATATAAGCATCGTCGTAACCTTCAACCAGTTTAAAGTTCAGCGCTTTTAAAATACGGTTGGTTTCCACCTCAAAATCCTTAGGTGAAATAATCATAAAAACTTCTTCATTCTGGCTGGTGTCCCCCACGTGGAACACAATGGAAGTAACCGTGTTGTAAATACTCTTTAACCGGGCCGCGTTGTCTTTAGAGACAGAGCCGATGGTATAAGTAAAGTATTCCATGTTATTTAAGTCTTCCATTTTTACATCAATATTTTTGATGTATTCGTAGGCTTCGATACTCGTGTTAACTCTTTTTAGTTCTTCCCGCGCTTTTCCAAGATTTTCAAATTCCGTATCCAGATAGTTTTGGAAACGATCGGCTTTTTCAAGGATTTCACCAAGGTCATATTCCTTTTTGGACAGGGCTTTTGTATCCAGGGTCAGCTTATTGTCGTAAAGCTCATTTAATTTTTGCACCTTCTGTACAAAAATCTTCTCATCCACCATGTTTTCACCAGGAACGAGCTGGGCAAATCCCAGCAGCTCACCGATGTTTTCTTCGCAGACTGGCAAAGTAAAACGCCCGGTATCAATTTCGTTCATGGCATCAACAATCTGGATATCATTGAAAAGAAAAATGTCTTTAGCGAAACGGTCGACGTAGTTTATTTTGCCTACAACGTTCATCATCATAACATTTTCTATAGCCATATAATACTTCCTTTCACATCTTACTCAAAAGATCTGATTAAAAATTTTTCTGTTTCTAATGCAGACATACGGTAGCGCTTGCTTTCGATAATGGAGGTGATGTCCTCAATTTCGTACTCAATGAGCCGTATGAATGCAACGACTTTTCCCAGGCCAGCTTCTGTGCCGTTAAACAGCTTCAGATAGGCATAGTACATAAATCGTTCACGTCTTCTTTCCATGTACAGGTCCAGTGTTTTCGAATGATTAAACAGAAAAGCATATTCACTGTAGGATTTCATCACCTCATGGAGGGTATCCATGTTCTTAATCTCACTCATATGCTGAATATCTTTCTCTTTAATCTTAAGACCACCCCGCAGCGCATAGGCCAGCAGTTCTTCACGGGAAAGGTGATAGAACTTCTTCCCACGATAAAACCAAACCAGATTTAATAGATCAATGCCTTCTCGTGTTGTCTTGATAAGGTCCTTGTTCTTCTTTTGATCCAGCTTGTTCAGGTTGTTCTTCAGCTTATCGTAGTAGTAACGTTCCAGTCCCTTTTCAATGGGAAAGAGGTCATCCTCTACGGTTACCTGCTTGTAGATTTCGAGAAGACGATAATAATCTGTGCCGACCAGGGCTTTTTTAAAGCTGTCCCAATCTTTTGTTTTTACCAATTTGTCAAAGGGTATGTTGGTGTACTTTTCTGAATAGACCAGAAACCCGGCGAGTTCTTCAAGGTTATCGCCGCGGGCAATCCCACGGATCAAAACACGAAGGCTCTCAATATCTGAACGGATCAGCAAAGTTTTTACAAAGGACTTTTCTTCTCCCTGCAGATAATGCATCAGCTTCTCAATTTCATAAATTTTCATCCGGGTGAGGGGCACTTCCAGTTCCAGGCGGTGAAGATGGTCCGTGTGAACCTCCTCCAGAAATGGCCCGTAATAGGTATTGTCCTTCAGGTAATAAAAAAGGTCATTCAGCGAAGGGGCTTTAATCAGCGCCTCGTAATCCTGAGTTCCAAGCATCTTTGACTTCATTGCCAATAATTTCGTGTTCACACACGCATGATTACTATTCGCCATTAATCTTCACTACTTTTCTTTAAATTTTTCAAGAATCAGATCGACTGAAACAGTTCGTCCAAAACTCTTTTTGCACTTTCTTGTTTGGCACTTTCGTACTGCTCTCGCAATGATTTAATCGAGCTAGACATTTCTTTTATGGCGTTATCTTTCTCTTCTTCAGCTTTTTTGATTTCAACGTCATAATTTTGTTTACTTTCCTCTTTTGCAGCGGTGATAACATTCGTTTCTTCTTCTTTCAGCTCGTCTTTGGTATCGGATACGATTTTTTCCGCGCGGGCTGTGGCGCTGGCTTTAATTTTCTTGGCCCGGTTGTCCAGATCGATAATCTGATGAAGCACTTCATTTATCATCCTAATAACGACCTCCTTCTTCAAAAATTAATTCTAGTCTGAACCCATTATAGCACTTTATGTATACAAAGCAACTACTATTTTTGTTTTTGAAATGGTTTTAATCGCAAATTTTAGACAAAAGCCCATAATTGTAGTATCTTTTGTTGCTAATCGGTAATAATAGCATGGCTTTTTATAAATAATGGATTCTTAGAATGAAATTATATTCACCCTGTTGATATTTTATACCCTTTTACCCCAAAAATCCACGAAAAATTAAAATTATCTTCCTATTAAATATATATAAGCAAGCGTGATGGCAGTAACGAAATGAAAACAAATTTGTCTTTATCCTTTTTGTCTGCCTATGCTATGCGCCAAAATCAACTGCATCTGCTGCCCACCATTCAGGTATAAAATAAGCTCCCGGTCCTTTGACCAGGAGCTATTTAATTTACAACGGCTCAAAACCGTATTTTTCAAAAACTGCTTTAGCTTCATCACTATTTAAAAAGCTTTCAAAATTTTTGGCCGCATCCTGCAGGGTGCTGTCCTTTAAAACAGCCATTGGGTAAATAACGGTTTTGTAACTGCTTTCCGGAACTTTGCTTACTATAGCAACCTTGTCTGGGACTGATTTTGCGTCCGTTTCGTAGACCAGCCCTGCGTCCACCTCTCTATTTTCTACATAGGTCAATACCTGTGTAACATCTTTGCCGTAAACAGCCTTTGCCTTTACAGTGTCTAAAAGATTAAGGTTAGTCAGCGCCTCTTCAGCATATTGACCGGCGGGTACTGCGCTCGGTTCACCTAAAGCAACCTGAGCAGCCTTATCCGTACCCAGATCCTCAATGGTGGCGATTTCGGTTTTTCCCCGGGGCACAATTAAAACCAGATTGTTTTTCAGCAGATCTTCACGGGTGCCTTCTGCCAAAAACCCCTCCTGCTCCAAAGCGTCCATCTGTTTTTGTGCGGCAGAAATGAAAACATCTGTCGGAGCCCCGTTCTCAATCTGCTTTTGAAGATCGCCTGAGCCACCATAATTAAAAGTTAATGTCTGCCCTTTATTGGCCTGTTCGTACATTGGCGTCAGCTCTTCCATGGCATTTTTTAAACTGGCCGCTGCCGAAATCGTCAGATTAACATTGTCTGCGCTGTCTCCCGTCTGCGCATTGTTCTGTGTGCTGCAAGCGGTAAACCCAATAATGAGAACTCCCATCAAAACAGTAATAATTAATATTTTTACACTTTTCACATTTCTTACCCTTTCATTAAGATGATATTTTCGGGCGCAATTTTTAAATATTTTGGAAACTCACGCCCAGGCTCTTTTCCAAAATAAACACGTTCAAAATCCCAACACAGCAGTTGGTTCACCTCCCTTCCAAAAGGCCTGAATAAAACGGATACCTTAAACTGGGATTCGATAACATCCTCAATCTCTATTTCGATGGTATTTTCACCAGGATACTCTGCCGGCTCAAAGAAATGTGCCCGGATGCCTGCATGGCTAATATCCTGTGAAAGCGGTACGTCTGAGTAAAGCATACAGCCCCAATCCACCGCCTCAAAGCAATGGCCTTGCAGCGGTTTTATTCTCGAAATATTTTTACAACCGGTTAGCTTCGTAGCAGATATCGTTCCAGGATTGGCAAAAATATTTCTTAACGCATCAAATCGGTCGATTTTTCCATCATTAATTACAGCAACACGATCACAAATGGCAAAAATTTCATCTCTCGAATGCGAGACAAAAAGTGTGGTTCCTTCATAATCCTTCAAAATTTTTGAGACTTCACGCTGTAGTTCCCATTTCAAAAAAGTGTCCAAAGCCGAAAAGGGTTCATCCAGCATCAGTAATTTCGGGCTGCGCGCGAAAATTCTCGCCAGCGCCACACGCTGTTGTTGCCCGCCGGAAAGCTGTGCCGGATAATGCTCCTCTAGTTCATGGATTTGAAAGCGTTCGATCATCTGCTTCAGAATTTTCCGGGTACTGTCCGCGCTTTTCTTCATTCCTGCTGTAATATTCTGGCTTACAGTCATATTCGGAAATAGCGCGTAATTTTGGAAAAGATATCCAACGCTTCTTTTTTGAGGCGGCAGGTTGATCTTCTTTTCAGAATCGAAATAGGTAATGCCATCTACTATGATTTGTCCTCTATCAGGTTTTTCAATACCGGCGATACACCTCAGGGTCATGCTTTTTCCTGATCCGGAGGCACCCAGCAGTCCGGTCACTCCCTCACCGCTTTCAAACTGTACTTTCAGATTAAATCCTTTAAATCTTTTTTCAATATCCACCAGCATGCTCATGCTTTACCTGCCTTTCTTCCCTGCAAGGCCAGCCAGACATTCATGCCGCCAATGGAAAACAGTGATATGGCTACGATAACCGCTACCCACTGCATGGCTAAACGCATATCTCCAGCTGCTGTGGCCGTGTAGATAATCAGGGGAACGGTTTGTGTTTTGCCTGGAATGTTCCCGGCAATCATCAGTGTCGCCCCAAATTCGCCGATGGCCCGGGCAAAAGCCAGCACCATGCCGGCTCCAATTCCTGGCAGGCTTACCGGGACTCTTATTCGCCAGAAAATATAGCGCTCTGAAAGCCCCATCGTTCTCCCGGCATCAATAAGGTTCTGATCCATCTGTTCAAAAGCCGCCTTGGTGGTACGGTACATAAGAGGAAAGGAAACAACAATGGCGGCGATAACTGCTCCGCTCCACGAAAAGACCACGCGTATCCCCAATTGCAGCAGCGCCTGTCCCAAAGGGCTGTTTTTGCCAAAAATCATCAGCAGGATAAAGCCGATAACCGTCGGGGGCAAAACCAGCGGAAGTGTCAGAATGCCATCTGTCAGCCATTGGGCTTTTTCCGGAAAGCGGATAACCAGCCGTGCGGCCAAAATGCCCAGAATAACCGTAACAGCTGTTGCCAGAATCGCTGTTTTTAAGGAAATCAGAAGGGGTGAATAACTCTCTGCCATACAAACACCTCCACTATTTAAAAGTTTTTATGCTTTCGTCTGACGCCCTTACTTCAATGAGCTCTGCGGCAATACTGATGGCTATTTCTGCCGGCGTTTTTGCTTTAATCGCTTTTCCAATCGGCGTATAAACCATGTTCAATCTTTCCTGTGTAAAGCCATCAAGCTTCATGAGCTTTCCATTAACAGCTTCCGTTTTTTTCCTGCTGCCGATAACACCGATATAACGGGCTTTTGTTTTAAGGACCTGCGCCTCGACCAGATAATCGTTCTGATGTCCCCTGGTCATTATGACCACATAATCTGATGGGCCAATCTTTAAAAATGTGCCGATATCTTTAAAATCGCTGACAAAAACCGCATCAGCATCTGGGAAGGCTTCACTGTTGGCAAACGCCTCCCGGTCATCAATAACCACGCATTTAAAGTCCAGATGGCTGAGCAAGGGCACGAGCTCCTTAGCAATATGTCCACCGCCAAATACATAAACCCGCCCGTTTTGCAATAGTGGCTGTGAGAAAAAAACGATTTTGTCCTTTTTAAGCAATCGACTTTCTTTTTGAAATAACTCGATATCAAAAAAAGATGTTTTTTTCTTCTCTCCATCGACGACAGTCATTTCAAAATCCGCAGGCTTCTCCCAGCTGGTCAGGAGCCAGAAATCCTCATTGGATTTAAATGCTCTGTCCAGCTCTTCAATCAGCTTTTCTGTCTGCGGATTATCGGGGGAAAAATACTGAAAATACAATGTGGCGTTTCCGCCGCATACCATACCGAGATCAGCGGCCTCATTTGGCCTCAGTATGTATTTTTTCATAAAGGAGATCTTAGTTTCAAACAGTTTCTGCGCTTCCTGCTGAGCATCGTATTCGATGGCTCCACCACCCACGGTACCTGTGGTGCTGCCATTCTTATAAACAGCCATTCTGGCGCCTGTCCCCCTAGGCGCAGAGCCATGAAAATCAATAATGGTCACAACTGCCAGGGGCTCTTTTCTCTTTTTTGAAAGCTTAAGCGCTTTGTAAAAATCCTTCATTATTTCCTCTACTTTCCAAAACCACAGTTTGGGTAGGTGCAGACTTCACAATTTAAACATAAGCCACCCTCACCCAGAGAAGATAAATCCTCCGGAACCAGTTTTTCCCCTGCCAGTATTCTGGGGAGCACCAGGTCAAATACTGTTCTTTTGGCGTACATCACACATCCTGGCAGGCCCATTATGGGTATCTCCCCCTGATATGCCAGTAGAAACATCGCCCCCGGCAATACCGGTGCACCGTAGCTGACGATCTCGGCGCCAGTCTTTTGAATGGCACTTGGCGTAATATCGTCCGGGTCCACGCTCATACCTCCGGTACAGATGACGATCTCGGCGCCTTTTTCGATAAATTCACTGATTTTTTCCGAAACTAACGCCTCATCATCGGGAAGAATCTCCTGCGCCATAACGTCAACACCGTATTCGTCCAGCTTGTCCTTGATCACAGGACCAAAAGCATCCTTAATCCGCCCCGCATAGAGCTCGCTTCCAGTGTTGATGACAGCCGCCTTCTTTTTTTTAAATGGCAGCAGCTTCAGAATGGGCTTTCCGCCGCCAAGGGCCACAGCGCGGTCCAGCTTATCCTGTTCAATGGCCAGTGGAATAATCCGGGTCCCTGCCAGCTTATCTCCTTTTTTAACAGGAAAGTTCCCATGTCTGGTGGCAATCATGAGCTCACCCAGGGCATTAAGCGCTTTTAGCCTGCCGCTGTCCACCTTTAGCAACCCGTCTCTCTCTGCAATCACCTCAATTTTTCCTTCCTTTACCTCCGAAGGAGACATATACGCCCCTGCACATAGTCGGTACAGCACCTCGGCTCCAGCGTTTTCATGAACCATGCCGGGGTCGTTTTTCCAGATATAAACGTGCTCCTTTCCCATGGATAAAAGCACGGGTATATCCTCTTTCTGAATCACATGCCCCTTGCGGAATCTCGGGCCTTTAAACTCGTCTTTTATGATTTGTGTCATGTCATGACATAAGATCAGCCCCAGGGCTTCTGTTGTTTTTACACTTTCCATTTTACTGCCTCGTTCTGTTTTATTTTGAACGCACTGGTTCTGGACAGACTTTTCCTCCGATATGGCGAACCCTATAGATGTCCATCCGTGTTTCATCAAATTTCGCTGTTTTCAGCTGTTTTAATGCATTTTCTATGTCCGATGTCTTAACGCTTATTGAAATACCGCACCCCGCCGAAATCTCCCTTAACGTTGGAATAATCGTGATTTCAAAAAGATCCTTCAATATTCCTTCGGCCATCATGGCTGCGTGGGTATTGGCAAAAGTCAGCAAATAATAATCCTGTCCCTTCATTATTACAGACTAATAACCTTTGAAGCGGCCAACATCTTTTCTGTAATGTCATACATATTGCTGATTTCACCAAGCTTCAGTTTATCCTTAAGTTTATAGTAGTCAAGACAGGTTCCGCAGACCAGTATCTTTACACCCCGGTCCTCCAGAGCCTGTAAATGGGTAGCCACCTGCTCATTCAGGGCTGGCAGCTTAACGCCACTGTTCATAAATAAAATGCTCTCTGGCACATTGTCGGCCTGCGAAAGGGTGTAAAAGAACATTTTCACCAAGGCGTTCCCCAGCTCGTACTCTCCTTCGCCAATGTAGTCTTTTCCCATAAAAACGACCCATCTGCCTGTTGTTTCCCAGGCAACGGCACTGCCATCTGGCGTTTTCTTCATCTCTTCCTCCGGTATTTCACGGCCATCTGTAATAAACCGGACTTCAAAGCGCTCTCCGCTGCCGCTTACTACAGCGTCATAGCTTTGGCTGGCTGCAAGTTTTTTCAGGTTCTCTACCGCAATGGCGTTATCGACGGTTATAATAAAGCTGTCACGATTTTCTTCGATTTCTTTTTTAGCCATAATGACCGGCATAGGGCATGCCTTACCCATGGCATCGATTATCTTAGTCATTGTTTTTCTCCTTTATTCTTTTATGATCAGGGCTTTGTCCTGCCTGTCTGTAAGCTCTCCCACAAGCGCGCAGTCTGTCTTCAGCTCGACCTTCAGTGTTTTCAAAAGATTCTCCGCCTCAGAGGGTGACACGCTGATCAAAAGGCCGCCGGAAGTCTGGGGATCAAAAATAATATCCTCCATCAGTCCACTCACCGTTGATCTGTAATCTGGACCAAAATATTCTCTGTTCCGATAAGTGCCACCGGGCACAATGCCCATCTCTGCCAGTTCAATGACTCCAGGCATGAGCGGAATGGCTGAAGCCTCAAGCTCCATGGTCAGGTGGCTGGCTCTGGCCATCTCAATTCCATGACCGCCCAGGCTGAAACCGGTAATATCTGTACAGCCATGCACTTCGTCGTATAACCCCATCACTTCACAGGCTGTTTTATTCAGCGTGGTCATGGAAAAAATCGCAGCTTCACAGGATTCGTCTGTCGCGATACCGCCTTTGATGGCTGATACGATAATCCCGGTCCCGATAGGTTTCGTAAGGATAAGCTTGTCACCCTCCCGCGCATGGCAGTTCCCACGAAGGTGCAGGCAGTCTGTCACTCCGGTCACAGACAAGCCATATTTAGGTTCAAGATCATCGACTGAGTGGCCGCCTATAAGAACTGCACCGGCCTCCTGTATCTTGTCAGCGCCGCCTCTCAAAATTTCGGATAGAAGCGCCTTGTCTTCCTTTTCTGGAAAACAGACAATATTCATCGCAGTCAACGGTTTTCCGCCCATGGCGTAAATATCGCTCAGAGCATTTGTCGCGGCAATTTGTCCAAAGAGATATGGGTCGTCCACAATGGGTGGAAAAAAATCCAGTGTCTGGAGCAGGATCTGCTTGTCATTAATCCTGTAAGCTGCGGCATCATCTGAATTTTCCAGCCCGATTATCAGGCTGTCACAGCCTTTAAGCTCAAGGTTTTTTAAAACCTTTGACAGAGCACCTGGCCCAAGCTTCGCAGCACATCCACAATTTCTGACCATTTCGGTCAAGCGTTTTGGTTTATTTTCTGACATGGCATTTGTCCTTTCATTCTGCTGTAAGTTTTTGAAGGGCCTCCAAGGCATAGGCCACCTCACCTTGTGTGTTGAAATGATTGAAGGAAAAACGCAGGGTTCCCTGTGGGTATGTCCCCAAAGTCCTGTGCGCAAGCGGAGCGCAATGCATTCCTACCCGTGTCATAATGCCGTAATCCCTGTCCAGCTCAAAGGCTATCTGCGCATTGTCCCTTGTCAGGCATTCTACAGAAACCAGGGCACAGCGGCTCTGAATGTCCACATTTCCAACAAGGCGCAGGCCGTCTATGGCTTCAACCCCACGGATAAAAGTGCTCGTTAACCGTTCCTCAACCATAAGCAGCTCGCTTTTATCAACTGAGCACAAATAATCTAACGCGCTGCTGAGTCCATAAATCCCCGGAAGGTTCAACGTTCCAGCCTCAAACCGATCCGGCAAAAAGTCCGGCATATCCAGCTGGTCTGACACGCTTCCTGTGCCTCCATCTAAAAGCGGATCCATCTGCTCCGCCAGATCATCTGTCACCAGAAAGCCGCCAATCCCCTGCGGGCCCATGAGCCCTTTATGCCCTGTAAAGCACAGGGCACTGATATTCGCCCTTTTCATGCTGATATCGTGCAGACCAGCTGTCTGGGCAGCATCCACAATAAAATACAGTCCCTGACTTCTGCATATTCGTCCCACAGCCTCAATGGGCAGAATGCTTCCGCTTACGTTGGAGCCATGGGTCATAACAACAGCCTTCGTTTCCGGCTTTATCATTTTTTCGATACACGCTATTTCTAAATTACCCAGATTGTCACATGGAATCACATCATAGGTAACGCCAACCCGCTTCAGATGTTCAAGTGGTCTCACCACAGCGTTATGCTCCAGGCCGGAAATAAGCACGTGATCGCCCTGTCTCAGAAAGCCTTTGAGCACCATGTTGACTGCTTGTGTTACATTCGCTGTAAAAATAACGTTTTTATTATCCTCGCCGTCAAACAGACTGCACAGCTTCTCACGAGTATCGTAAACCTTTCTAGCCACTGTATAGGCCCGTTCATAGCTCCCCCGTCCCACATTACAGCCAATGTTCTCCAGATAACCGGCCATTTCAGACGCCACTCCCGGAGCTTTTGGCCAGCTGGTGCTGGCATTGTCAAAATAAACGCCTTTCATTTTTACTCCTTCAGTAAGTGCATAACTGCCTCCAATACACCGCCGCTGATATTACGGGCCTTATCCGAAATCGCATAACAATAGGCCCTATCGCCCCGCGGGTCAACGTCGGCAATTTTCAATCCTTTTTTTACATCCGTACCATCAACAATCATGCCGCGCAATACGCCGTCAATCTTGGCCATAACCGGGTTCTCTCCGATAAAAGCAAGATGTTCGCCTTTTTTTACCAAATCACCAATGTCGTGACACAGCCGGATCACTCCAGAATCGGGAGCATGGATTACCCGTTCGTGGGTATATCCGCCAATGTTTCCAGGGATACCAGTATTTCTTGCCGCCATTCCCTTATACAGAATTTTTCCAAGATAGTGCCCCCGGTTGGTTTCAATCACAGCGTCAACATCCTCTTTGGCGGTGAAGCCAGGTCCCAGGGCAACAACGGCTTTTGCCATATCACGGGTCGTTCCCAGATTTTTTTTGGCAAGTATTGCGTCGACCACTGCATCAGGACGAACCATACGGATCATATCGCCTCTTGGATCGACACAAAGCGGTATCTCATCTTTTTTCAAGCACCGGCACACCTCCTCAATGGACTCACAGCGTCTTGCCGTTACTCCTTCCACGACTGCCGTACCATCCTGAATGGCTCGGGCAAACGCGACAGTGCGCCGGATAACCGTAGGGGATTCAATGTCCAGGGCAATTACTCTGAAACCCGCATTATACAGCCGGTATATCGTGCCAGTAGCAATATCGCCGGCTCCACGCACAATAATCGTTTCATTAATTTTCATTCTCAGACCATTCCTTTTCATAGTATTCCAGTAAACGCCGATAATCCTCAGGCGTATCAGCGTCCATAACACAGTTTCTTTCTCCTGGAATTTTTATCAGAGCTTCAGGGTGTTTTTGAATAATCTCCCGGCCACCTGTGTCACCGGAGATTGCCAAAAGCTCTTTAAACCAACATTTTCCAAAGGCAACAGGATGTCCTTTCTGGCCTTTATATTCTGGCATGATAATACACTTTGGATTCTCTGTAATCGCCCGTTCTATGTCATTCACCAGCTTCCTGCTGACCAGCGGCTGATCGCCAAGGAACACCAGTATGCCCTGACACGCCGGGTAATGCTCTTCAAGGTATGCGACTGCTATTTGTAAAGAAGTCGACTGTCCAAGCTCTGGATGATCATTCAGTAAATATACAGGCTCTCTATGTGTTTCAATACAATTAAAAACAGCCTCCCTTGTTACAATAACGATTACATCCCTAAAGCTTTCCATTACACCATCGATGGTTTTCTCTAAAATTTTCTTTCTGCCTATGGGCAAGAGTAACTTTTCACCGCCCATACGGCGTGACAGTCCTGCTCCAAGAACAATTGCCCCTAACATAGATACCAGTTCCTTTCACGCAAAGACGCTGCAATACAACCGTCAAAATATGGTTTAGCCGCTTCACAGAGTATCTCAGCTTTCATCTTATTTCCGCTATCTGCCTTATTAACAAGCAAAAATTTGGGAACTTTAAAACTTTTCAGTTTATCACTCACAAACCACTCCATGCTCTCCCTGAACAAATCAAGGTCAAAACGTTTCCCCTTCAATTCTTGCGGGCAGCGGTGCAGATTCATGTCGGTTATGGGCTCATTTAAAAGCTCACAGCCGATCACATGGATCAGTTTTGTTGTGTTTTGTGGAATAACGGGTTCCCACTCTCTGTATATTTTATAGGGCTTTCCGCCAGCTCCGTCTCCCTCATTCAGAATAACCCAATCCGCCAGCACTTTAAAAAGACTGTCCAGCAGCTCGGGCGGCGCCCCCTTTACCTTATGATCCTCAATACAGCGTTCTGCAAAATAATACAAATTGCAGTGCTGTTTTACCAAGCGGCTTAAAAGCTCTCTATACGATTCTGTTACGATTACTTCGCCTTCAAAGTCATCCGGATAGCGCATTTTTGTGGTGGTGGTTAAAAGGGTCTTCCCCTTATTCTTAAGCTCACTTCCCAGACAGGTGAGTAACGCTGTTTTACCGCCGCCGCCGGTGATTGTAACAAAGTCAGGCTGTTCGATACCGAACAGCGCTGACAGTTTCATGTTCTCATTTTGCACACAAAGTTTTTTATTCATTTTCCTTCTTAATGGTAGCCAGGTAGCGGTAAACAGTCGGTACTGAAACCCCGAGCATATCCGCCACGTGCCAGATGGTTCCTTTAACCATAAAGGTTCCAAGTCCCTGCAGTCTTTCAACCACATCAATCTTTTCCTGTTTGCCCATTTTTCTGAGGTCTCCGTGATTGCTGGGCAGCACACGGCTCATATTATTGATAACCAGTTCTTTGACGTTAATGTTGAAGTTTTCTTCGGATTCTTCATCTTTTTTGAGCGGCTCAACCGTAATGAGTGATTCCAGAATATCACGGGCCTCCGCAAATTTCTGACAGTCCATATTCAGACAAAGCAGACCGATCAGCTCACCATCATCATCCTTAATAAAATACGTTGCCGAACGTATAATGTTGCCTCTTGGAGACAATCCCCGATAGTTCACACGGTATGGCGCTTCTTTATACGCCTCATTCTTAATAAGCTTAAGGCCATAGTCTGTAACCGGTGCCCCTAATTCACGTCCACTGATATCGCCATTGCGGATTGCCACAATCGATGATTGACAGTCCGAGAGGTCGTGCAATACCACCTCCGTGTTTTCTCCCAGATAATCTGCTAAAAAGTCTACCAGTACCTTGTAGGATTCAAGATCTTTTGCCATAATTATTCTCCTTCTGAACTTTGATTCATATAAACAAAGAACGCTTACAATCATTGTTTAAAAAATGTTATATCCCTATTATCGCAGATTTCGGAGAAAAATTCAATAATAATTTATTATTGTGTCGATTTTTTTAAAGATCCTCATTTTCAAAGGGTGTATTCTTTGGTAAAATTAAGTTTAAAAGGATTGCAGACAGGGTTGAAACCACAACGGCTGATTCCCCAAAAAGACTGTCGATCCAGGCTGGAAGCTGTTCCATCGCGCCGGGAACCTGTGAAATACCAATACCAAGGGCAACCGATAACCCAACAATGGTTGCATTTCTCTGAGTCAGTTCGCTTTGCATAAAAAGCTTAACCCCTGTCATGGTAATGGTGGCAAAAACTGAAATTGTGGCACCGCCCAGCACGCAGTACGGGATGGTCATCATTAAAGCTGAAAATTTCGGAAAGAGACCGGCCAGGACAATAAAGCCCGCGGCAAAACCAATGACCACACGGTTAATAACCCGGTTCGTCACAACAATACCGACATTCTGACCAAAGGTAGAGGTCGGAAGGCCACCGAAGATAGAGCCGATAATGCTTGAGACACCATTGCCCATCAGCCCTCTTGACAGTTCGTCTGTTGTAGGCTCACGGTCCATGGCACCCACACTGAGTGCGGAAAACTGCCCGATGGATTCCACCGAGTTGACCACAAACAAGATCGACATAGATATAATCGCAGGCAGATGAAATTCATACCCAAAATGACCCACTGCCGGCAGCATAAACCAGCTCGCTTCCTGTACTGTACCAAAATCAATCATTCCACAGAACAGGGCGATAACATAGCCGATGATCATCGATAAAAGAATGGAAGCCAGACGGGCAAAGCCTTTTGTAAAATTATTAAAGAAAATAACCAGTACCAGCGTGATCATTGCGATGATCCAGTTCATGGGGGAACCGAAATTTTCGCTTCCCGCGCCCCCCGCCATGTATTTAATAGCCGTCGGGTATAAGGACAGACCAATGGTAAAGACCACAGTGCCGGTAACTACTGGAGGAAAAAGCTTGCGGAGCTTCTTAATAAAAATACCAATCAGTATTCCCACAACGCCGCCAATGACCTGCGAGCCTAGTATGGTCGCAATATTATAATCACTGACAATACCGATCATGGTTGGCAGATAGGCAAAACTGACCCCCATGATAACCGGAAGGCCCGAACCGACTTTTCGAAACGGTGGAAAGAGCTGAATAAGTGTGGCGATACCAGAGATGATAAGCGCCGCCTGAATAAGAATCCGCGTGTCGGCCGGCGATAAGCCGCCGGTACCGGCCACTATAATGGCTGGCGTCACACAGCCAACAATCATCGCCGCAACATGCTGCAGTGCCAATGGGATTGCTTCTTTTATTTTCGGCATTCCCTTAAGTTGATAAATGACATTATCTTTATCGTTATTCATGATATTCTCCTCATGACCTTAGAGGACTGTTAAGAGCCGTCCTCCAAGAACACTTTGTGCACGGTGTGTTAACGCATCGTTATTTTGCTGCAATGGCTTCTATCTCAAAAGAAGCTCCTTTTGGCAATGCTGCAACCTGAACGCAGGAACGCGCCGGGTAGTCTCCTATAAAGTATTGTGCATAGAGATCGTTAACTGTAGCAAAGTCATTCATGTCCGTTAAAAAGACCGTTGTTTTCACAACGTTTTCAAAAGAAACACCCGCTTCGCTTAGAATGGTTTTTAAATTTTCAAAGCCTGTTTTAGCCTGAGCCTCTACACCTTCTGCCAAAACACCGGTTTCTGGGTCCAGTCCCAGCTGTCCTGAAATATAGATCGTGTCTCCTGTCGCATTGGCATGTGAATAAGGGCCGACAGCAGCTGGTGCTTTCGCTGCGTTGATAACTGTTTTACTCATGATATTCTCCTTCTTGTTGTTTGTTAGAAATTTAACTTATCTATTTAATAATGGTCCCTGTTTTACCCTGGATACCATCCTTTGCTTTTTCAAGCAGAGTAATCAATGCAAAACGGTCTGAACCCGATTTTGCAAATTCCATTGCCGCCTGAACCTTTGGCAGCATAGAGCCAGGAGCAAACTGTCCCTCATCGGCGTATTTCTGGGCTTCCTCAACACTGATCTCAGACAGCCATTCCTCATTCGGCTTGCCAAAATTGATGGCAACCTTTTCGACGGCAGTTAAAATAATCAGGCAATCTGCGCCAATTTCCTTTGCCAGCAGACAGCTTCCAAAATCCTTGTCCACCACAGCGGCTGCACCTTTTAAATGATTTCCCTGAGCATAAACAGGGATTCCCCCACCACCAGCCGCCACAACAACCTGCCCCGCATCTGCCAGAGCTTTAACGGTTTCAATCTCAATAATCTCGACTGGCTTTGGTGAGGCCACAACGCGCCGGTAACCACGGCCCGCATCCTCCACGACATCATAATTTCTTTCTCTGACCATTTCGTCTGCTTCTTCCTTAGTCATAAAACGACCGATGGGCTTTGTGGGATGGCTGAAGGCTTCATCGTCAGGATCAACACGCATCTGGGTAATAATACTGGAAACCGGTTTGTGAATGCCTCTGTCAAGGAGCTCTTCCCTCAACGCATTTTGAAGGTCATAGCCAATATATCCCTGGCTCATCGCTACACAAACAGACAGAGGCGCCACAGGATTCCCCGGGTCCGCCTTTGCCAGTTCACCCATGGCCAGATTGATCATACCCACCTGCGGCCCGTTTCCGTGAGAAATAACAACTTCATTTCCTTCCTCTATTAAATCCGCAATGGCCTTGGCTGTATTTTTAACCGCCTCCATTTGTTCTGGTAAATTGTTGCCTAAAGCGTTTCCACCCAAGGCGATCACAATTTTTTTGCTCATGGTATCCTCCTTTAAATGCAAAATGGATGGACGGCCAAGTGAATCACCTGGCCATCCTCAAATATATTGTCTTTGCTTTTACTTGGTAAAGAAACGGTCAATGCCTCTTTTTTCCAAAGCCTTTAAGGTTGCCTGAGGATCTTTTTCCTTTGCCAGGAAGATCATCGCGGCAATAATATATGGTTTATAACTGGCTTCTTTATATAATTCTGTACGGTAGCGGTCGAATACAGAGGCTTCAACTTCGCCCTCTTCACAGCTGACGCCAGTGATGTCAGCCGGAAGGCAGTGCATATAAAGTGCTTTGCCGTCTTTGGTTGTTTTCATCAACTCTTCAGTGCATTCCCAGTCTTTATGGTTTGCATTCTGAGCGAGCAGTTCTTTTTCTAAGCGATCGATGCCTTCCTGGTCACCGTTACCGTATAAGATGGTCCGTTCTTCCATTGCGGAGAAGGGTGCCCAGCTCTTGGGGTAGACAACGTCAGCGTCTTTAAATGCCTCTGCCATGCTGTTGGTCTTTGTAAAAGATCCACCGCTTTCAGCTGCATTCTTTTTAGCCACTTCTTCTACGTCAGACATAATTTCATATCCTTCCGGATGTGCCAGAGTAACGTCCATGCCCAGACGGGTCATCAGACCGACAATGCCCTGCGGTACAGATAACGGTTTTCCATAAGATGGGGAATAGGCCCAGGTCATGGCGACTTTTTTACCCTTTAAGTTTTCAATACCGCCAAAATAATGGATTAAGTGGAGGGCATCGGCCATTGCCTGTGTGGGATGATCAATATCGCACTGCAGATTGACTAAGGTTGGTTTCTGTTCCAAAATACCATCTTTGTGACCCTCTGTTACAGCGTCGACCACTTCGTGCATATAGGCGTTGCCTTTGCCAATATACATATCATCCCGAATACCGATAACATCTGCCATAAGGGAGATCATATTGGCTGTTTCACGCACAGTTTCACCGTGAGCTACCTGAGATTTACCTTCATCTAAATCCTGAACTTCCAGACCTAACAGATTACAGGCAGAGGCAAAGCTGAAACGGGTACGTGTTGAATTGTCTCGGAACAGGGAAATTCCCAGACCACTTTCGAAGATTTTAGTTGAAATATTATTTTCACGCATATATCTTAAAGCGTCGGCCACGGTGAACACTGCTTCCAGCTCTTCCGGCGTTTTTTCCCAGGTCAGGAAAAAATCATTTTCATACATTTCTTTAAAATTCAGTGCATTTAGTTTATCGATATAGGTTTGTAAAGTTTTATCCATTTTTTAATCTCCTTGATTTTATAAATTAATACTCATAATTTATCCTTCATTCACAGCCAAACTTTTTTATTTGGTATAAACAGTTGGTAAAGCAGCGTAAACAGCAGCACAAGTCACAAGGTCCTGTTTCCAGGTTTTTTCGTTTGGTGCATGAGCCTGTGCTTCTGCCCCGGGGCCAAAACCAATAACCGGAATACCGTTTCGTCCCATGATGGACACACCGTTGGTCGAGAAAGTCCATTTATCGGTCAGCGGGCGGGCCTTACGTTCTGCCGCAGTTTCAGAAGATCCGATACGTTCTTCGCCGTACATCCCTTTATAAGCCTCTTCCAATGCTTTAGTAACCTTATGGTCTTCTGGAATAACCCATGTCGGAAAATAGCATTCGATCGGATAAACACATCCAGTATAAGAAGGACGTTCATATTCATACATTGAGACCTTCACATCATTTCCATATTTTTTTACATTTGGCAGATTGCGGATTTCTTCCAGACAGCTTTCCCATGTTTCCCCGGCTGTCATACGGCGGTCTAAAGAAACAGAGCAGCCGTCCGCCACCGCACAGCGGCTTGGCGAGCTGAAGAAAATTTCTGAGGTAGTGACAGTTCCACGGCCTAAAAAGCGGGCCTCCTTCCACTCAGGATTATATTTTTCATCCAGCATTTTAACCAGTCCCTTGATTTCAGTGCTTTCTTCCGCATTATTTTCATTAAGAGCGCGTACATCCTGCAGAATATCCGCCATCTTATAAATAGCGTTATCACCACGCTCCGGAGCAGATCCATGACAGGAGACCCCCGCCACATCAATCCGGATTTCCATACGTCCGCGCTGTCCACGGTAGATACCGCCGTCAGTCGGCTCCGTGGAAACGACAAACTCAGGACGGACCTTATCTTCATTGATAATATACTGCCAACAAAGACCATCACAGTCCTCTTCCTGAACTGTACCGGTTACCAATACGCTGTATTTATCATTCAGCATTCCCAGGTCTTTCATGATTTTAGCGCCGTAAACAGCAGACACAATCCCACCTAGCTGATCTGAGGTGCCACGGCCGCCGATTTCAGTGTCCGATTCAAAACCTTCATAGGGATCAAAATCCCAGTTATCCATATTACCAACACCAACGGTATCAATATGAGCGTCGAAACCGATCAGAGTATCGCCGGTTCCCATATATCCCAGGACATTCCCCTGGGGATCAATTTCCACTTTATCAAAACCAAGCCTGCGCATCTCTTCTGCAATGGTATTAATATGCTTTTCCTCATCACAGCTTTCACCCGGGTTTTTTACAATATTGCGAAGGAATTTCGTCATATCCTTTTCATAACCCTGTGCCGCTTTTTTGATCGCTTCAAAATCCATTTTCATTTACCTCCTGATTAATTTAAATTGATGGGTGCGCGCCATTCCAGACAATAGCACGATAATTTTCGGGATCTGTATCCCCTTCAGTCGAGAACATAATGATCTTAGAATTACTGTCCAGACCAATACTCTCTCTTAAATCTTTATAATCGTCGCTTTCCATTAAGGTTGCGATTAAGCCCATAGATACTGCCCCAGACTCACCAGAGGTCACAGGTGTATCCCCTTTTACTGGCGCCGCCAGCATTCTCATGCCTTTTGCCGCTACCCAGTCCGGGCAGGAAACAAAAAAGGAACTGTTATTTTTCAAAATTTCCCATGAGATGGTATTCGGTTCGCCACAGGCTAAACCAGCCATGATGGTTTGCATATCACCATCTACAAAACGGATTTTGCCATCTTTAGCAGCAGCCGATTTATATAAGCAGGCTGCTTCATCAGCTTCAACCACAACCGTTGTAGGGCAGTTGTCCGGGAACAGGTTTGCGAAAAATCCTTGTACCGCTCCCGCCAGAGATCCAACGCCTGCCTGAATAAAAATATGTGTCGGACGTTCGCAGCCTGCTGCTTTCAACTGCTCGGCAGCTTCTAAAGCCATGGTACCATAGCCCTGCATGATCCATGCCGGAATTTCTTCATAGCCGTCCCAGGCCGTATCCTGAACAACCACGCCGTTTTCTGTTTTTTCTGCCTCGGCCGCCGCTATACGAACACATTCGTCATAGTTTACATCCGTAATAGTTGCCTCTGCGTTCTCTTTCAAAATATTTTCCAGCCGAATCGGGCTGGAGCCCTTTGGCATATAAACAACGGCCTTTTGTCCGAGTTTATTGGCAGCCCATGCAACACCACGTCCGTGGTTTCCGTCAGTAGCTGTAAAAAAGGTAGCCTGCCCAAATTCTTCTTTCAGTTTATCGGATGTCAGATAATCGTAATCCAGCTCAGAAACATCTCTGCCCAGCTTTTGTGCAATATACCTCGCCATTGCAAAGGAACCGCCTAAAACCTTAAAGGCATTGAGACCAAAACGGTAAGATTCATCTTTCACAAACAAACTGCCGATTCCCAGATACTCTGACATTTTGTTAAGCTTTACAAGTGGTGTCTTTGAATACTGCGGAAAGCTTTCGTGAAAAGCTTTCGCCTTTTTAACCGATTCGATAGACATCACCGATAATTCCTTATCGTCAGTTTTTGGCATCTCATTAGATACCCATTTAATTTTTTCCATTGTTCTCTCCTGTTGAAGTATAATACTAAATTGCTTTCAGGACCGTGACGGTCCTCGCTTATTTCTTTTCTGATGGATCGGAACTGCTCTGATCAATATAGCTGTACAAGGTATACTTGGATATTCCAAAGTAAGCGGTCAGCTTTTCGCTCGCTTTGGTGATTAATAAGGCTCCGGCATCATTCAAAAATTTAAGGGCCTTGATTTTATCCTCTTTGTTCATTAAAGCCACTGGCTTTCCAACCAGACGAACAGACTGCTCAAGCAGGTCCTCCAGTAAGTCATTGACATTTGTGGGAATGCTCTCTACTTCCTCCTCTTTTTCTTTCTTAGTTCCTATAAGAGACTGAAGTGAGTTTTCCACCATCAATAAACCTGTAATGTCATAATTAATCGAAAAGATACCAATAACCTTATTGCCTTTATCCCTGATATAAACCGTGCTTGATTTTAAAATTTTGCCATCTGCAGTTTTTGTCATATAATCCAGATGATCCTGTAAATCTTCAGGTTTTTTTTTCAGAGCTTCCAGAACAACATGGGAGGGCCCGTCTCCCAGCTTACGGTTGGTAACATGTCCATTTTCTATGTAGACAACTGTGCTTTCTTTATTTTCAGTTGTAAGATCGTGTACTACCACTTCACAGTTGCTGCCAAACTGTGTAGCAATGCCATGGGCCAAATTCTTTAATAAATCCAGTGTTTCTCCTTGCATCTTAATTAATTCCTTCGCATATCGACTTTTTCAATTAACCAAACAGTTTATCAGGTAACCTGACAATTTGTTTGATTTATGTGTCTATCATAACACCATTCTTAAAAAAGCGCAACCCTTGTTTTTAAAAAAAATAAAAATTTATTATATCACCAAAATAAATTTAATAAATTTTTTTAAAAAAGGCTTGCTTTTTGTTTTAAAACATGATAAATTATCGTTAGGATAATAAAGTATTATTGTCTTGTGCCTCTATTAAAAGGTTGCTGCATCTCATATAAAAACCTTCGCATATTCAATGTTTTGCAGTATTCATTAAGGATATAGAAACCTCACTACCCTCTATATCCATTCAAAATAACAATAATCAAGGAGAGAACAATGATTTTAATTGGAAATGGTCGGTTAATTACCCGAGATGAAAAAAACACCTATTTAAATAATGGTTGTGTTGCAGTGGAAGGCGATGAAATTGTAAACGTTGCTTCTACAGAAGAATTGAAAAAGCAATATCCAGATGCTGAATTTATTGATGCCAAGGGCGGCGTTATCATGCCAGGGCTGATCAATACCCATAATCACATCTACAGCACCTTTGCAAGAGGGCTTTCCATCAAGGGCTTTAATCCCCAGAATTTCATGGATATTTTAGATGGTCAATGGTGGACCATTGACCGCAACCTGACAAACGAAGACAATAAATACAGCGCATACGATACTTATATTGATTGTATTAAACAGGGTGTTACCACTGTTGTAGACCACCACGCAAGCTATGGCGAAATAAAAGACAGCCTCTTTACCATTGCCGATGTCGCCAAGGAGCTCGGCGTTCGCACCAGCCTTTGTTATGAAGTTTCTGATCGGGATGGTGCCGATAAAATGAAAGCCGCTGTCAAGGAAAACATCGACTTTATCAAAGCCGCCCACGAGGATAAAACCGGAATGGTTCACGGTATGCTCGGTCTTCACGCTGCCTTTACCCTGACTGATGAAACGCTTGATTACTGTAATGCCGAAAAACCGGATTACGCCGGTTATCATGTACACGTTGCGGAGGGTCTGGACGATGTCTATGATTCTTTAGAAAAATATGGTAAACGCGTGGTCAATCGTTTGTTCGATAAAAATATTTTAGGCAAAAATACCATTGCTGTACATTGTATTCACATCAATGGTGAAGAAATGGCAATTCTCAAGGATACCAACACAATGGTCGTGCATAACCCTGAATCCAATATGGGAAATGCTGTTGGGTGTCCGCCGGTGCTTCAGCTTGTGAAGCGCGGCATTCTCATCGGTCTCGGCACAGACGGATACACCAATGATATGATCGAATCCTACAAGGTAGCTAATATCCTTCACAAGCATTTCAATTGTGATCCAAACGTGGCCTGGGGTGAAATTCCACAGATGCTGTTTAATAATAATCCGGCCATCGCCAAACGCCTTTTTGGCAAAACCTTAGGCGTTCTGACCCCGGGAGCCGCCGCTGACATTATCGTGACAGACTACACTCCAACGACCCCAATGAACGCTGACAATTATAATTCACATATCCTCTTTGGCATGTGCGGGCGTTCTGTCATTACCACCATGATTAATGGCAAGGTTCTTATGAAAGACCGCGAGCTGCTGAATATTGATGAAGAAGCCATTCTGGCAAAATCGCGCGAAACCGCTAAGAAACTAGCCGATCGCATTAACCATAGATAATATAACTGCCCTGTTATTAAAATAAAAAGGAGTATCAAAATGAGCGATAAAATGTACCCTATCCCTTTTGGCGAAATGATCAACTGGATCTTAAAAGAATATAAAAAAGAAAAAAGCATCTTTGGCGTTCGCAAGCTTTACAAAAAAATTGACCAGCAAACACTCTCTATTTTTGACGAGATGCTGGAAACGCCTTTTGGTCCGGCGGCGGGACCACACAACCAGCTGGCACAAAATATTATTGCCGCTTATGTCGGCGGAGCGCGTTTCTTTGAACTAAAAACCGTACAGCCTGTAGATGGCGAAGACCTGGCAGCGCTTGTTTCCAAACCCTGTATCACAGCCGGCGATGAATGCTACAACTGTGAATGGTCTACCGAGCTGCGCGTGGAGGAAGCCTATGATGAATATGTGAAGGCCTGGTTTGCCATTAAGCTTTTAGCCAAGGAGATGGGGTTCGGGAACCCAGATGGCTTCATCTTTAACATGAGTGTCGGCTATGACTTTGCCGGCGTTCAGACTGAAAAAATTGATCATTATATCGAAGGAATGAAAAACGCTGAAAATTCTGCGGTATGGAAGGAATGCATGAATTATACCCTGGCTCATTTGGATCAGTTCGATAATATTGACGCTGGTTATGTCAAAAGTATCTCACCAGTCGTCAGCCGCTCCATCACACTTTCTACCCTTCACGGCTGTCCCCCTGATGAAATCGAACGAATTGCCAGCTACCTGATTAACGAAAAAAACTTAAATACCTTTGTTAAATGCAATCCAACCATGTTAGGCTACGAATCTGCTCGTAAAATTCTTGACAGTATGGGATATGATTACATGGATTTTGATGATTATCATTTCCTTCATGACCTTCAGTTCAAGGACGCTGTACCCATGTTTACCCGGCTGAAAAAAGAAGCCGCCGATAAAGGCGTTGCCTTTGGGGTAAAAATCACGAACACCTTCCCACAGAAGGTTGTTGACGGTATTTTGCCAAGTGAAGATATGTATATGTCCGGCCGGTCACTGTTCCCATGCTCAATCGAGCTGGCAAACCGTCTGGCGAAAGCCTTTGACGGTGATCTGCGTATTTCCTATTCCGGTGGTGCAGATATCTTTAACATCAAAGATATCTTTAAAGCAGGTATTTGGCCAATTACCCTGGCTACCACTTTGTTAAAGCCAGGCGGATATAACCGTCTCGACCAAATGGCAGATGATCTTGTTTCTTACAATTTTAAGGAAGTGCAAAACCTGAAACCTTCGTCTTTATCCATGCTTGCAAAACGTGCCAGAACCAATCCTCATAATGTAAAAGGCGCCATAAAACCATTGCCATCCAGAAAATTCGACAAAAAAGTACCCTTGGTTGACTGTTTTACTGCCCCCTGTTCTGAAGCCTGTCCAATTTCTCAGGATATTCCGGATTATATTGAGCTTCTGGGCGAAGACAAACCTCTGGAAGCGCTTAAAGTCATTACTGCGAAAAACCCGCTTCCTTTCATCACCGGCACTATCTGCAACCACCGCTGTATGGACAAATGTACACGTAATTTTTACGAAGCGCCTCTGTGTATCCGCGATGTGAAACTTAACGCTGCCGAGCTGGGTTATGATGATTTACTCAAAGAGATCAAGCCCGTTGAAAAACGCACGGATGCCAAGGTTGCCATTGTCGGCGGTGGTCCCGCTGGTATCTCTGCCGCTTACTTCCTGGCGAGAAATGGCATCTCTGCTACAATCTTTGAACGCAATGAAAGCCTGGGCGGTATTGTACGCCATGTAGTCCCCGAGTTCCGGGTCGATTCCGAAATCGTGGAAAATGATGTAAAGCTTATGAAAGCCTACGGTGTAGAAGTTTTCACAAACACTGAAGTCCTCTCATTGGAGGATTTGAAAAACAAGGGCTTTAAATATGTTATTGCCGCTACCGGTGCCTGGGGCCCAAGCCCGTATAAGCTGGAGGGTGAACAGGCAATCAATGTACTCGACTTTTTACAGAGCTTCAGAAAAGACGCTTCCAGCCTGAAATTAGGAAAAGATGTTGTGGTAATCGGTGGTGGCAATACCGCCATGGATGCCGCCAGAGCCGCCAAAAAAGCCCCGGGTGTTCAAAATGTCCATCTGGTATACCGCAGAACAAAACGCTATATGCCAGCAGATGAGGAAGAGCTTGCAATGGCATTGGAAGACGGCGTGAAATTCTATGAGCTTCTCTCACCAGAAAAATTTGACGGCAGCATCCTTTCCTGCCGTAAGATGGTACTCGGTGCGCCGGATACGTCCGGAAGAAGAAGCCCTCAGAACACCGATGAATTCATGACTATTCCAGCCAATACGGTCATCGCCTCAGTCGGTGCAAAAATTGATAAAGAATGGTTTGCTCAGAATAAAATCGGTCTGACAGACCGTGGCCGCGTCGAAGTTAACAAAGACACCCTGGAAGCACGTGACAATATATTTGTAGCCGGCGACGCACAGCTAGGCGCTGCCACAGTTGTGGAGGCTATTGCCGACGCGCGTAAGGTTGCCGATACCATTGTGAAAGCCGAGGGTCTCGAAGCTGCTCCTACCTATTCTAAAAATACAGGAAATTATGACCGAGCACTGTCTAAGCGCGGTATCCTGGCAGAGCCAAAATGTGAATCAGCAGAATGCAGCCGTTGTCTGGAATGCTCAACAGTCTGTGAATCCTGTATGGATGTATGCCCAAACCGTGCAAATCTGGCCCTCTTTGTGCCACATCATAAAATGCGACAGATTGTACATGTTGACAGAATGTGTAACGAATGCGGTAACTGCAAGACATTCTGCCCATACGACAGCGCCCCTTACAAGGATAAGTTTACCCTCTATCACAACCTTGCCGACTTTGAAGACAGCAGTAACAGCGGTTTTCTGGTCACAGGCGGCGATCGTGTTAAGGTCCGTCTTGAAGGCAATGTCATTGATGCCTCTATTGGTGACAGCACACTGCCACAGGGGATCAATGATATCATTAAAGCAGTTGTCAGCAACTACAGCTATCTCCTTTAAAAACTATATATCTGGGACGTCTTAGGACGTCCCTAATCTTGTTTCCTACTCAAATTTCCATTTTAAAATGAGGTGTTATTATGAAAAAAACAATCATCAAGGGCGGTATCCTCTTTTCCTCCACAGATACCCTTAACGCCGATATTCTGATAGAAAATGATAAAATCGCCAAAATAGACCAAAAGCTCGAAGACCCAGAGGCTAATATCATCGAGGCTGCCGGAAAGTATATCTTCCCAGGCTTTATTGATCCACATACACACCTGGATATGGATACTGGCACGGCCCATACTGCGGATGATTTTGTCTCCGCGACAAAAGGCGCCGTCTCTGGCGGTACCACAACCATTATCGATTTTGCCACCCAGGATAAAGGCCACAGTCTGACAGAGGCTTTAGAAAACTGGCATATGCTGGCGGATAACCGCTCCTCCTGCCATTATGGCTTTCATATGGCTATTACCGACTGGAATGACACAACGCGTAAAGAACTAAAGACAATGCAAGATTCCGGCGTAACCTCCTTTAAGCTTTATATGGCTTACGATAACCTGCGCTCCAATGACCGCGAGATTTTTGAAATTTTAGAAGCGGTAAAAGCCTTCGGCGGGCTTGTCTCAATGCACTGTGAAAACGGCGATCTCGTCAACGCACTGATTGCCGAACAAAAACGTCAGGGCCATATGAGTCCTGCAGCTCATCCCCTCTCCAGGCCCGGCTTTGTAGAAGCAGAGGCTGTCAACCGCTTTTTAGCCATTGCAGAGGCCGCTGAATCACCGGTCTATGTGGTACACCTCAGTACTGAACGAGCACTTGAAGCGTGCCTGAATGGCCGCAGGCGTGGGCAAAAAGTCTTTATTGAAACCTGCCCGCAATATTTACTGCTGGACGACAGCTGTTATAAACTGAAAGGCTTTGAAAGCGCAAAATATGTTTTTGCTCCTCCAGCACGTAAACCATCCGATGAAAAGGCCCTTTGGAAGGCTGTTGGCTCTGGAATTGTTGACACTATCGGCAGTGATCATTGCAGCTTTAATATGAAAGGCGGAAAAGATCTTGGTAAAAATGACTTCAGCAAGATTCCAAACGGCATGCCCGGTGTGGAAACACGCCCAATACTCATGTATACCTTTGGTGTCTGCGAAAACAAAATGACCCTGAATCAATTGACTGCCCAGCTTTCAGAAACACCAGCAAAAATTTTTGGCATGTATCCCAAAAAAGGAGCCTTAAAAGCAGGAAGTGATGCCGATATTGTTATCTGGGACCCAGACTACAATGGTATCATTACTCAGAAGGATCAATACCAAAATGTTGATTATACACCTTACGAAGGAATTAAAACAAAGGGCCGGGCAGAGTTCGTACTGTTAAATGGAGAAACCGTTGTAGAAAATGGACAGGTTATCGCTGAAAATAGAGGGCGATATATCTCACGGGGGATTTGTCAGCTTTAAGCAGAAGCACAAAAAAATAAAAGAACCACCTCAGTTCTCATCGGTGGTTCTTTTATTTTTGTCAAGTCATTGGCTTTTTGATATGTATGATAAATATTGTTTTACTTTTTCTTCTTTTTCTCATAGGGCGTATTTTTCAGCGGTAAAACGGTCTGAAATTCACCGTTTAAGCGATAGTATGCATCTGCAATGGCCGGAGCTGTCGGAATAGAGGTGATCTCACCAATACCAATGGCGCCATAGGCCACATCAATGCCTGGTTTTTCAACAATGATACTGTCAAGCTCTGGCACCTTATCTGCCTTAAAGAGACCCAGCGTACCAAATTTCGACTTTGGAATACCGTGATCCAGCTCATATTGCTCTGTTAGCGCATAGCCCATTCCCATGACCACACCGCCTTCAATTTGCCCCTCTACACTAATGGGGTTCACAGCCTTGCCCACATCATGGGCGGCAACCATTTTTTTAATGGTGCCATCTTCATTCAGCACACACATCTGTGTTGCATAGCCGTAGGCTACGTGAGAAACCGGGTTTGGCACAGGTGTGCCCATGGCGTCTGTTTTTGCCAGATACTCTCCCATAAAATCCTGCCCTTCAAGCTCCGCCAGCGTTTTATTTCTCATCGCGGCCCTCAAATCCTCCGCTGCCCGCCTACAGGCCTCACCGGTTACCAACGTCTGCCTGGAGCCTGAGGTTGTGCCGGAATCCGGTGCATTGGCTGTATTTGGCGGCATATAAACAATCTGATCCAGGGTGAGTTCCGCAGTTTCAGAAAGCACCTGTGTCAACACTGTACCCAGTCCTTGTCCAATACAGGAGGCTCCAGCATGTATTTCCACATGTCCGTCCTTTACCAGGAGCCGGCAGCGTCCCCAGTCTGGAAGACCCACGCCGACGCCGGCATTTTTCATCGCACAGCCAATGCCCACGTATTTTTCATTGTCATAAATTTCTTTAACCGCTTCCAATGTTTCGGCAATACCCGTTGCCGGATCAGCAATTTGTCCATTTGGGAGCACCTCACCTGGACGTACCGCGTTTCGATAGCGGATTTCCCATGGGGTGATCCCCACCATTTCAGCCAAAAGGTTAAGGTTCATTTCAGAAGCAAAGCAGGTCTGTGTTACCCCAAAGCCTCTGAAAGCACCCGCTGGAGGATTATTCGTATATACAGCTTTACCGTCAATATCAATAGTTTGGAAATTATAAGGGCCAGCAGCGTGTGTGCAGGCTCGTTGAAGCACCGGACCGCCCAAAGAGGCATAAGCACCGGTATCAGACACTACCACCGCTTTTAGCGCGGTTAAGTGTCCTTCTTCGTCACAGGCGGATGTAACATCCATATAAAACGGATGGCGTTTAGGATGAATCATAATGCTTTCTTTCCGGCTAAGCTTGACTTTAACAGTCCGCTTGGTCAGATAGGCAATCAGTGCAGCATGGTGCTGGACTGATACGTCTTCCTTGCCTCCAAAGCCGCCGCCCACCAGCTTATTTTCAACAACTACCTTTTCGGGGGGCAGACCCAGCATTGCCATACATTCATGCTGAGTGTCATAGGTCCCCTGGTCTGTTGAATAAATAAAGACACCATCCCCATCAAAGGGCATTGCCACGGCTGTTTCCGGCTCCAGGAAAGCATGCTCGGTCCATGGTGTTTCATAATGACGTGTTACCTTATATTTTGAACGAGCAATAACCTCATCCGCATTCCCACGTACCAGGTGCTCATGTGCCAAAACATTGGTTTTGCTGCCTTCATGTACTAAAGGTGCATCTTCCTTCATGGCCTCACGCGGGTCAAAAACCCCTTCAAGCTGTTCGTATTCAACCCTTACAAGCTTCTTGGCTTCTTCCAGAATTTCAGGTGTTTCCGCTGCTACCAGGCAGATTGCGTCACCGATATAATGTGTGGTTTTCCCAACAGGGATCATTGTATCCCAGTCCTGTTTAAGGTGCCCAACCTTGACACTTCCCGGAATATCCTCAGCGGTAAAAATACCAATCACACCCGGCATTGCCTTTGCTTCATCCGTATGAATCGCCAGCACTCGAGCTCTCGGATACGCTGCACGCACAGCGCTGCCATAAATCATGCCGTCCAGATAAAGATCATCTGGGTATTCACCTGTTCCAAGCACTTTTTCTCTGGCGTCTACACGCTGCATGGCCTGGCCAACGGTAACCTCGCCAGCATCTTCATTTACAGGAAGGTTTTCTCTGAAAACTTTAGCGGCTAATAAAATACCATCAACAATTTTTTTATAGCCAGTACAGCGGCATATGTTATTTTTGATAGCGTTTATCACCTCTAGGCGCGTCGGATTTGGATTAGTGTCAATAAGCGCTTTTCCCGACATTACCATTCCCGGTATGCAAAAGCCGCATTGCACAGCTCCTGCTGCTGCAAAAGCGTAGCCGTAAACTTCTTTTTCACGCTCTGTAAGGCCTTCTGCCGTGATAATCTCCTTATCTGCCATTTTAGATACCATCGGTATGCAGGACCGGGTAGCCTTACCATCGATAATAATCGTACAGGTACCGCAGGCCCCTTCGCTGCAGCCATCCTTTACTGAGGTTAATCTCAGATCATCTCTCAAGAAGCGCATGAGCTTTTTATCCTGTTCAACCTCGTGTATTACGCCGTTGACCTTAATCGTGTACATTTCTGATACTCCTTTATTGATTAATTTTACCGAATGCTTTGATTTCACACTTTGTTTGTCCTCAGAACGATTACAGGCAGCTATTCATTGGATAAACTTTGCACAGTGTTTTATTTAAGACACAATACTGTTTTATTATATGACATAATAATATTTTATCGTATTTCTGCAAGAATAGCAAGCTTTTATTCTCAAAAACGACTATTTTTTTTAGAACATTCGAAATTTTTAAGTATAAAAAAACCACCAAAAATTAAGCTGGTGGTTTAGAATATCCCGCAATGAGCTTATGCTTCTGTATCAACTTTTTTAGCCACAGTGGTACGTGTTTTTCGTGTCGTTTTTTTAGAGGGTTCTGTTGCTGCCTGTGCCGGTTCAGTCTTTTTAGCTGCACTGGCTTTTCTGGATGCCGCTGATTTTTTTGTGGTTGCTTTTGAAGCCGTTGTTTTTTGGGCAGTGGTTACCTTTTCAACCTTTTCTGATCCAGCATCTTCTTTTAATGCAGTTGTTTTTTTAGCTCTAGACGAGGCTGTCCTTTTTGCTGCAGCGGATTTTCGGGGGGCCGTTTTTTTTTGCTGCGTTACTTCAGTGTCTGCTTTTTCAGCTGGCTTTACAGTCTCATCAATCTGGGTTGCTATAAAATGCCATACCTGATTGGCACTCCCAGTTTTTTCCCAAATCTGCATCTGAGCGCCCGGTACGGCAGCACCCATCGCTATATCAAGATAAATACCGGCGCGCTGAGACTTTATCAGATAACTACCTTCAGCAGTCTCTTCTAGGGACCAAAGCTGGCTGTCCGTATCAACGGATTCCCATTGCTGTACCCATGTACCGTTTACTGTTCCCAGCATACACAAATCCAGTACCTTTTCAGAGTGTTTATTGATGAGTTTAAACCATTCATCATCAATATATTCTGCTTTCCATTTCTGGCTTTCTGCCACTGTTTTGGAGGCCTCTTGTAATTTTATAAGTGCACCATTCTCGACTGAGCCGTTTTCAATTCCCAGAGCCAACGTCTTTTCCTGCGCCATAATGACGTAGTCTTTATTTGCTTGCAGTTTCACTTTACCAACTCCTTTGGTCATTTTAAACAATATTATAACATTATACTGTTTTTATCAAAATATCTCTACACTGCATTTTGATTTACTTTAGCTTAGTACTATCATAGCAATTTTTTATCTGTACGTCAAACATTCATTGAAAATTTTACAAAATATAAACAAGTATTAAGAATTGTTTTGCGTTTTCATCAAAAATAATGAAATTTATAGCACTTCAGGAGTTTTAACTTTAACCTTGATCCAAATTTACTTAGGATCAACACTTTCCAGATAAACTGCCATACTTTAAAGCTTTTGTTAAGTTTAATAACAACGGGGTAAAAATTTTTGAAAAGAACTTGACCATTCTTCTAAAGTGTTATATTATATAAACATACCCCACCCCACGAGGGGTGCTGTTTGGAGGTTATCATATGAAAAAAAATTTTAAAATAGAAGGGATGTCCTGTACGGCCTGTGCTGCTGCCATCGAACGAACCGTAAATAAAATGGATGGTGTGGAGGACGCTGTGGTCAATTATGCCACCGAAAATTTGTCTGTGACCTATGATGACAGCTCGGTTCATGCTCCGGCGATTGTCTCCGCTATCGAGAAAATCGGTTATGGTGCAGTGCCCGAACAGGATGCCTCTCCATCCGGTAAAAGCACTGTCAAGAATACAGCCGGTGAAAATGCCCAAAAGCAAATGAAAGAGCTCCAGACTCGGCTCATTATTTCATTAATTTTTACCATTCCTTTATTCTACCTGTCTATGGGTCCTATGATTGGGCTGCCTGTTCCCGCTTTTTTAGATGGCGATATGAATCGCCTGGTCAACACAATTACTCAGATGCTTTTAACCCTGCCTGTTGTTTATATGGGTGCGCATTTTTATAAGGATGGTTACAAAGCCCTCTGGAAACGCATTCCAAATATGGACTCTCTGGTGGCCGTTGGAACCAGCGCTTCTTTTCTTTATGGTATTTATGTATTGTACCAATTGGCCTGGGGCTATTCGTACGGCGATATGTCCATGGTGCATCACTTCGCCCACGAGATTTATTTTGAAGGGACCGCGGTTATTTTAACCCTTATCACCTTAGGAAAATACATGGAAGCCCGCGCTAAAGGAAAAACTTCCCAGGCTATTGAAAAACTTATTGCCCTGGCTCCAGATACCGCTCTCATAGAGCGCGGTAATACAGAGATCGAAATCCCCATTGATGATGTACGCCTTGGCGATACCGTCGTCATTAAGCCTGGTGATCGTATTCCAGTGGATGGTGAAATTATTTCTGGTCATTCCAGTGTCGACGAGTCCCTGCTTACTGGTGAGAGCATTCCGGTAGAAAAGGAAACCGGTGACCACGTTATCTGTGGCAGCATCAATAAAACTGGCGCTTTTAAGTTTCGCGCCACCAAAATTGGTGATGATACTACGCTTAGCAAGATTATCCATCTTGTAGAAGAGGCCCAGTCCTCTAAAGCCCCGATCGCCAAAATTGCTGACCAGATTAGCCGTTATTTTGTACCAGCTGTTATGGGAATTGCCGCCTTATCCTTTGTCGTCTGGCTGCTCCTCGGTTATGAGTTCTCCTTTGCATTGTCGATGGGCATTTCAGTACTCGTTATATCATGTCCCTGCGCCCTCGGACTGGCGACACCGACAGCCATCATGGTAGGCACCGGCAAAGGCGCTGAGCAGGGCATTCTTTTTAAAAATGGCCCTGCCCTTGAAACACTCGGAAAAGCCGATGCCGTTGTTTTTGATAAAACCGGCACCATCACCATTGGCAAGCCTTCCATTACAGATATTGTTCCCTTGGGCAGTACAGATGAAGAGACACTTCTTCAGCTTGTTGCTTCCATTGAGGCTAAATCAGAACATCCTCTGAGTGAAGCCATCGTGGAAGGGGCTAACGAAAGGGGCATTGCGTTACGAGAAGTGTCCGATTTTAATGCTATCCCCGGCCTCGGCGTCGAGGGTACTGTAGATACCCGTTTTATTACAATCGGCAACCAGAAGCTTATGAAAGGTTCCGGCATTGACCCCGATACTCAGACTGAGCTTTACAACAGTCTCTCTGACGCTGGTAAAACGCCCTTGTTTATCGGTGAAGGCAATGAACTGATTGGCATAATCGCCGTTGCGGATACGCTTAAGGAGAATTCGTCAAATGCTATCGCTCAGCTTAAGGCTATGGGCACTCAGGTATATATGCTAACCGGTGATAATGAGCGGACTGCACGTGCCATCGGCGCAAAAATCAATATTGATCACGTTATTGCTAACGTTCTGCCGGAGGAAAAGGCTGACCTGATTAAAAAACTTCAGACTGAAGGCAAACAGGTTATTATGGTCGGTGACGGCATCAATGATGCTCCTGCCCTGGCACAAAGCGATATCGGCATTGCCATTGGCAACGGAACCGATGTAGCCATCGAATCTGCTGATGTTATCCTCATGCAGAACGACCTTTTGCAGATCGTAGCAGCTATTCAGCTGAGTAAAGCGACGATTCGAAATATCAAGCAAAACTTGTTCTGGGCCTTTATTTACAATACCATCGGTATTCCGTTGGCTGCTGGTATTCTCTACCTTCCCTTCGGCCTCAAACTGAACCCGATGTTTGCCGCAGCGGCCATGAGCCTGAGCTCAGTTTCCGTTGTGCTGAACGCACTTTCTCTGAAAGGCTTTAAGCCAAAATTTATCTCTGTGAATGACCTGCCGTCTATCCAAACGGATGTGACGGTTGTCAATAATCAAATTAATAACAGTGATTCGATAATGGAATCACAGAAAGAAGGAATAACAATGACTAAAAAATTACATGTAAATGACATGAGCTGCAAACACTGCGTAAAACGTGTTGAAGACACTTTAAATGCCATTGACGGCGTTTCAAATGTTCAGGTTTCTCTGGAAGATGCCCAGGTTACCATGGATGTGACAGATGCCGTTACTGACAAAATGCTGTGCGATGCTCTGGATGAAGCTGGCTATCCCGCCTCTGTCATTACTGAGTGACCCTCATGGAAGGCATTGACCGCACCAAGGAGCTCAATCTTTTAAAAACCGCAAGGGGCCAGATAGACGGCATTATAAAAATGCTGGAAGAAGACCGCTATTGCATTGACGTATCCAAACAAGTATTGGCGGTACAGGCTCTTTTAAAAAAGGCCAATCTGCAGATTCTCGAACAACATATGCATCACTGTGTTACAGATGCCTTCGAAAACGGCAGCAAGGAAGACCGCAATACCAAGATTGAGGAGATTATTACTATTTTGGATAAATATTACAAATAATAAAAAAGCCCCGAACGGGGCTTTTTTATTATGCATTGCTTTTCACAAAAAAACAGGTTCCGGACATATCAGTCTGGAACCTGTTCAGGGAAAATTTGGGGAGAGTAAAATTTTTAAATAAGAGGTTGTATGCTCCTTTAGATATATACCCTTTTACCAAAATTTAAACATTTTATATTCCCTTTCTTTTTTGACTCGTATGGGTATATAGCATTCTACGAAAGCGAGGTTTAAATCATGCAAAAAAATATCATTGACACTAAAAAACTCGAAACGGTACTCAAGCAAGCCTACAGCGCCGCAGAAAGTGATCAGTCTGGCGCTAACGCTTCTTATATTCCCGCCTTGGCCAAGGTTCCTTCCAATCTGTTTGGGCTGACCGCTGTAACATCAGATGGTACAGTAATTGAGACAGGTGACACCAGCTATCCCTTTGCCATTGAATCTATTTCCAAAGTCTTTTCCATGGCGCTTGTCATGGAAGCCGTCGGAGCTCAGGAAATGTTAAAAAAGGTGGGCGCAGACCCGACAGGCCTTCCCTTTAACTCTGTAATGGCACTGGAACTGCACCGCGGCAAGCCACTCTCGCCACTGGTAAACGCCGGCGCCATGGCTACTGTCAGTCTGTTGCCTGCCGCCAATTCCGATGAAAAATGGCAGAAAATTCTTGATGGTTACAGCCAATTTGCTGGCCACAGCCTTGAAGTGATGAATGCTGTGTATACCTCAGAGGCTGCCACCAACAGCCATAACAAAGGCATCGCCTGGCTCATGTCAAGCTATGGCACGCTTTATGACGATCCAGATATCACCTGCGATATTTACACCAGGCAATGCTCTGTTGCCATAACCTGTAAAGATCTGGCGGTTATGGGAGCTACACTGGCCAATGGCGGCGTAAACCCAATTACTGAAAAAGCTGTTATAAATCCCGAATTTTTACCACATATTTTTGCTGAAATGACCATGGAAGGTCTCTATGGTGCTTCGGGTGATTTCGCCTATACCGTAGGACTTCCTGGTAAGAGCGGCGTGGGCGGTGGCTTGCTGGCGGTAGTACCCGGTCAGTTGGCACTTTCTGCCTTCAGTCCGAGGCTTGACCCCATCGGTAACAGTGTCCGAGGGCAAAAAGCTTTGCGTTTTATTTCTGATGCCCTCGATCTTTCACTTTACCGATAATCAGGTACAAGATACCGCGAACTTCTTATTCTTATTTAAAAATAATCGGAACCGCAACCAAGCCTGCCTGTTCTACTCCAATTTCACACAGCATCTTACGGGTAGAACAAAAACTCCGGTAAAACAAATCAAAAAGTGTTTTGGAAAACAAAGCCGCGTCCTTATTATCCAGACTGTTTTCAAACCTTTCAGCCATTTCTGCCCACCAGACAATGTTTTCATCGCCAGTACTCTCAAGCCGCAGAACACTCCCTTTTAGTGTCATAAGAGTCAGCTTGCTGTATATCTCCCTGACCGCCGCAAAAGGAGCACAATGGACGATGGCCTGTAAACAAGCTGCAAAGGTCTGTATTTTTGACCGCTCATCACCCTTTAGTTTTAAGGCTTCCTTAATCTTCTGGAGGGCATTTTCATCAAAAAATGGAAAAACACTAAGTGCAACAGACTCACCGGTAATAGCCAGAATCTGCAGGGCTTCTAAAAACTGAATCAGATTTCTGTCCATTGTCATATCCTTCATTTTGTATAAAATCGTCCGGTCTCCCGGGAAAATCACTTTTGTTCCAACACCATTGATGTTTTTTGCTACGCCCAGCTCATTAAGAATACTTATGGTTCGACGTATAGTAATCGGGGATACATGATAAATATCCGCCAGCAGCCTGCCCTGCGGCAGGTAGCTGTCTACCGGATAGACCCCTTGGTTAATTTTACAGATCAGATCAATGGCGATGTCATCACAATACCGTTTACGGCCCTTTTGAGGTTCCCAAGAAAAAGCTTCGGTCTGAGCACACTGGCCGTCCTCATTCTGATTAATATCGAAAAATCCTTTTAAATAATAGCTTAATTGTGAAAGCTGCTCAAAGCCATTTGTATATTCCTTTTTTTGGATACACCGAATGGCATTGAGCAGATATTTTCTTACTTTTTCCAAAGCCATATCGCCCTGGCCATCATTCACATCTTTCATCCGGTCCACGAGTACTGTTCCCACAAAAGCATCAACATCTGTAAACAAGTACATCAGCATCTGATTTTTCATAGGTTGTAAAGATACTTCAAAACCCTTATAAAGGCTAAACAACAGCGGCTCCTGATCACTGGTAAGCAGCTGTTCCAGTTCAGCGAGCTGTTTTTCATCCATCAAACTTAATCCCTGTAGCCTGGATAAGGGGGAAAAATGACAGAGACTTTCATAAAGATCCTTCAATACCCCCCTGCGCTCTTCAAAGTCCAGTGTTTTTTCTGCGGTTTCATCTGGCTGCCATATTATTTCTGCTGTTTTCCCCTTGCTCAGCTGGACATACCCGTCCTTTTCCAATGTTTTTAAGGCGATCTGGGCTGGACAATAGGACACGTTAAAATGATCGGCGATCTCCTTAACCGTTGGAAAACGGTCTCCACTTTTATAATTGCCCATCTTGATCTGTCTTAGCAGAAAATGATATATCATTTTCTGTTGACTTTTTTCTGCTGCCATAAAATTCCTCCTTTTTTTCATTCTAACACACTTTATTTTCAAAATCCAGCATTGCCATAGCTTCAAAAGCATCTATTAGGAATCCCAAATAAGAATGATAACCGATACCGTTTAAACCCTTTGCTTCCGCCATATATACTCATCCGGGCAAAAACAACGGCATCCACTGGTATTGCTTGCAATTTTCACGGTCCCTGAGAGCCATAAAATTCACACCACAATTTATCACATTTCCATTGCTTTTACCATCACACTGGATTATAATTCTATTCAATGGTTGTTTACGTTATCAGGAGGTTAAATATGAAAGTTTTAATTATTTCGTCCAGTCCCAGAAAAGGCGGCAACAGCGAACTGCTGGCCCGTGCCTTTGCGCAGGGGCTTCAGCAAAAGGATCATGTCGTTACAATGATTTCCGCTGGTCACATGAAAATAAACGGATGCCTGGCTTGCGATCAATGTTACGCCGAGGCCGATGCACCTTGTGTTCAAAAAGATGATTTTTGGAAAATTTACCCCATGCTTTTAGCTGCTGACATGGTTGTTCTGGTATCGCCGCTATATTTTTTCAATTTGACTGCCCAGCTAAAAGCAGTCATTGATCGAATGTACGCTTTTTGCAGAAGTAATCATCCAATGCCTTTGGTAGGTAAAAAATCAGTCCTGCTGATGACCGGTGCCAGCAGTGACCTGAAGGATTTTCTTCCCGCCATTGACAGTTATAAGCTAACCGCAGACTACCTGAAATGGCAGGATAAAGGCGTTTTTATCGCTTCTGATGTCTGGAAAAAGGATGATATTCTGGAAAGCGGCTGGCTGGAACAAGTCCTCGCCTTTGGGCAAAGCTTTTAACGATTAACAATGTTCCTACAAAGCCAGGATATCTTTCTACTGGCTGGCTTTTATTTTTTATACTGCCAGGAGGCTCGCTTTGTACACAATTTCAAAAAAAAATCTACAGTGTATTGCGCCATTATTTAAAGGTTGGAATGAAACACCAGTATGGTCCTGCCTTCAAGGCCATCTCGGTCAGGCTTTTGCAGATAATCCCGACACCCCCAGGTCTGCCCAGATCTTAATCGGCGATTTTTGTTTTTTTGCCGGCATACCTGATCCAGAGCTGATCAATAACATTCCTGATCCGAGCAGGGTTCCCGTCATTACCCTGATCACGCGCCAGGAAAGCTGGCATTCATTAATCGAATCTACCTACGATGGACGATACGTAAAATTTATACGTTATGCTCTAAAAAAAGAACCCGAAGCCTTCAATCAAGAACAGCTTCGGGTTAATCTTACAGGCCTTCCCCAGGACTGCGAAATTTGTCGAATTGACGGTACGCTTTACCGCACTCTGCGAAATGAAGAATGGTCTAAAGATTTATGTTTTCAGTTTAAAAACGCACAGGATTATGCACAAAACGGTCTCGGATTTGTCATCATTAAAAACCATGAAGTCATTGCCGGAGCTTCCTCCTATACTTATTACGATGACGGTATCGAAATCCAGATCGATACTAAACGCCCCTATCGAAGACAAGGTTTGGCACGGATTGTAGGCTCACGCCTTATTTTAGAATGCCTGCAGCAAAACCGCTATCCCAGCTGGGATGCTGCCAGCCAGGAATCCCTGGGCCTTGCAGAGAGCCTTGGCTACTGTCTGGAGGCGCCTTACACAGCATATGCCGTGGGTGATATGGCCCTTTTGTCCGCACCACGCTAAAAGTGTGTATCTTGTGCAGATCAATTCATTTTACATTGTTTGTCAGTTACATTGTTTTTATCAACAAAATTATATCTTTCTGGGTGTATCGAAATGATTATCGCGCTGATTACCACAAGAACAATCAAAAACATGGCTGGAAGGCCGCCAATATTCGAAAGCATCTTAATGCCGGTAATGCCCTCACCCACCGACATCATAATCCAGGTTACCACAGCTACAATAACACCCCAAACCGCAATCAAATAAGTTGGCGGCTCTGGCGAATCTGGTGCGATTCCTTTGCTGCAAATACCTGCAATGGCCATTGTAGTGGAATCGGCTGCGGTTACAAATGAAATCAAAACCGCTACCAGATACAAAGGAATAAAAATCTGGCTTAAAGGCAAGTTCTTGAAAAGCTGATAAATTACATTTTCATACCCGGCGTTATATGCATCAATGAGACCTGATGCGGGGTTATTCATCAGCTGATTGACCGTCGCTCCAGAGATAATCATGAACCAAACTACACTAAACAGTGCGGTTACAAAAAGGTTCATTGCAATCACATCTTTTATCCTGCGGCCATAGCTAATTCTTCCGAGGAACACCGCCGTCACTGGTGCCCACGCCATCCAGTTTCCCAAATAAAACATCGTCCAATTTTTGGCCCAGGGGTCGCCCTCTGCTGTGCCAGTAAACAGCGTACCACTGAAAAAGGTCGATATAAACTGACCTATGCTTTCAATACCAAAACTAAAAATAAAGACAGTTCCCCCGAACAAGAGTATAAAAGCCAGTATCACAATATACATTGCTACATTTATATTTGACAGATATTTTATACCTCGAGTGATCCCCGTAACTGCGGCAATAATGGTCATACCTCCAATTACCAGAATGATGATTCCCCACACCATTGCATTTGAATCGATGCCGAACAGCTTGCTGAGCCCACCATTGATACTGAGCACGCCTGAAGCCAGAGATGCGGCAAGACCTGTGACCAATGCAAATACACAGATAAAATCCACAGCCTTGCTCACGCCGCTTCTTCCCTTTTCAGGAATAAGCGGCGCAATGACAGAACCCAAGGAGAAGGGCTGCCGCATATTATAATAAACAAAAGCAAAAACGACCGCTAAAATTGTGTAAAGTCCATAGGGCAGGACCGTCCAGTGTCTGAAAACTGCTGCCATGGCAAATAGAGAAGACTCTGGAGTCAGAGCCTCAATACCGCTTGATACCGGAGGATTAAGAATATGCTGTACTGGCTCAGCCGCCCCCCAAAATACAATGCCCGAAGCCACCGTGGTGCAAAGCGTAATACTGAACCAATTCCAGACAGACATTATCGGCTTAGCCCCTTTTCCTCCTATGATTATTTTTCCAAAATGCGAAAAATACAAACCGAGGCACACCAGAAATACTACCAAAGCAGTCAGTAAAAACAGCCATCCGAATTCGTCCAATATCCACGCATACAGCGTACTGGTTAAGCTTACAAACGCCACGTTATCAAGAAAAGCTAATATAATGCAGACGCAAAAAAGAAATACTGACGGTAAAAAAACAATTAAATTAATCTTTTGATGCTTCATTGTTTCCTCCTAAAGAAAAAAGCGGCCAAACAGACGGGCCGCTTATAAGTACGATCATTTTTCATGAATCAGTTGGTTTTTCTTTCCTCTTTTATAAATAACAAGTGCCAGAACAATTGCAATCACACCCCAAATTGCAATCCAGGCAAAAATCATATTAAAGCCTGTTACAGGGTCTTTATCAAGCCATGATCCCATTAGAGATGTAATAAAAGCGTCTGGAATAAAACCAATAAACGATACAATGCCGCTGGCGATACCAGTCATAGCTACAGGAATACCGCTTTCACCCATAATGGAAAAATATACAGATTTCATCATAAAATACAATAACGACAAAACCATAGTGACAATGATTGCCAGAGTAACAAGATTAGATAAAAATGGTGTCGCAACAGCACAAACGATGATAGCGATCAAAACATAAACTAAAAATATCAATCTCGATTTAAACTTATCTGCGATGATTCCAGCCCCAATGCCTGCTACAACCGTTAAGACGTAGCTTCGTATAATAGCCAAACTGCTGGATACAGAAGCCGAGACGCCTAAAATCTGTGTAGTATAAGTTCCAAGATAATTAATGCCCGCAGCAATAATAGAATAGCAGCTGAAAATAAAGAGCCCCATTAGCCAGACACCTGGTAGTTTCAAAGCCTTCAGGATGCTTCCTTTCTCTTTCTTCCCCTCATTCTCTTTTTCTTCGCGTGAAACATTTTTAGGAAGAAAAATAATAGCTAACGCCGCAAAAATAATATAGACCACTGCTCCGATAATCAAAATAGCCCTAAATCCACCAACGGCATCGGCAAAAAGACTCAGTATCCAGACAAATACAAAACCTGTTACTGTAGAAACAATACCGCGCATCGCTTCACTGATCCCAAAAAGCTTCCCCTGTTCTTCCTCAGTTCCCAGATTTCTTAACACTGCGATATATGGTGACCACAATGTTGCTGTTGTAAAGAAGGCAAATAAAATATAGATAACGAGTAATGCGCCGTAGCTTGGAAAGCTTGCCTGCCAAAAGGTCATCGCCGCTGTTCCGATGAAAGACGCTGCCAGTAAAAGTTTAGGACTAAACTTTTCTGCCAAAAAACCGCTGATTGGATAACAAAATAATGCAACGAGACCATATACCGCACCTAAATTGCCAAGTTCCATATTGGTAAGCTGAAACGCAGCAATCGTTTGATCATAAAACGTAAATCGAATATATGGAATAAAATAAATAATCCCGACCATAAAACTGATTAATACAACCAGAAAATTCCTCTTCCCTTTTGATAATTCCATGATTTTCTCCTCTAAAATTTGATATCCTGAAATTGAGTAATACAGCGATCCTCGTCTCTCAGGTACTTGTCCAAAAGCATTCTTTTCTCTTTTGTAACCTCCGGTGGAACATAGGCGTTCAATCTTTTTTGAACAGCTTTCCTCACATAACCAATCAAGTCCTGCTCTGTCTCAGAACGCCAATTACCAAGAGATTCTTTATTTAAATAACGGCTGTCGTAGAATTCTTTTTTTATAATTTTAAGCATACGAGTATTAAAGTAGCTTCCTCTGGGGCCTGCGTTCTTTACAGCATCATAACAGCTTGCTTCCTCTGAACAGTCTATTCCACGATATAATCGCGCCAGCATTTCAATAATCTCTTCATCGATCAGATATTTTTCGAGACAAAACACTTTTTCATGATCAAGACCGCCCAACGAAAAATTCATTATGTCGCTTTGAAGATCATCAAACATCTCCCGGTAACGCGCCATAGCTTCAATACCAGCAACGACATTTGGTATCTGTGCATTAAGAGGAAGATTGCTCATCATAAACGGCACTTGATAATACCTCCATACCTGTGCAGTCAGCCCTAAAATGCTTTTGCTCATAACACTTACCGCCTCTTTATCGTTATAACCTCTGGATATCTGATTAGACAATGTAAAGATTACAGCCTGCCCACTAAAAAGCTTTTGAATAATACAGCAGTAACCTAAAGCTACAGCATTGATTCGAACACATAGCGCTTCTTCTGTTATTAATTCATTCTCTTTTATCGTGCTGTGGATACTTAATAAAATTACCTGATGAAACCCCGCTACACATTCCAAACACTCTATCTGCCTCCACGTAACCGCGCTGTCATCATATACCTCCACTGGAACTGCCAGCTGGTACTCATTTCTTTGCTCAAAATAGTCGCCGATGAGTTGAAGTGATTCATACAGATCTATTTTATTAACACATTTTCCCGGAAGAACGACCACAGATTTATTACTGTGTTTGAGTAGAAAAGCTAGTTGTTCTGCCTGGCTCCGATAGCTGGAAAACCAGGGATAGTACGCCGAAAAATCTATAATACGACTGGTATCGACAAGTTTAAAAATATCAATACCATCTTCCTTGTGAAAAGTATGTGCGTTGTTGTCTTTTAAAAATAATTCTGATATGCCTGTAAATCCATAGTAGCTTTTTAACCCTCCAAGGTCTAAGTCAGACACATCCGTTTTCAGTTGGATTACCGAAGGACATAATTTTAGAGCATGCTCGATTTCATAATCCCTAAACTTTATTCGGCCCCCTTCCACCGTAAACCCTCGCTTTCTAAGCCAATCCTCCAGTTTTTTATCTTCCAAAGGCAGACCGTTTTTCTTTAAAAAGGCTTTTGACTGTTCATGGAGACTCCCATTTTGTTCAAAGTAATTTTTTTCAGCGCACATACTTAACCTCTTTGTTTTATTAAATTCTTTCTTTATATATTTCTGGCAGATAAGGCATTAAAAGTTCATTTTGTTCTTTGGTGATCTCCGGCGGCATGTAACTGTTAATACGGCTTCTCACAGCTTCATGAAGGGTGTCCCTCAAAGGTGTCCCCCCCTGTGCCTGCCATTGATTTGGATCGTCCTTATTCAGATATTTAGGTAAAACAAATTCTTCCCGATACATTTTGGGTGTTCTGCCTGTTACAAAAGTTCCACGCGGCCCTGCCTCTTGAAGTTCCTTAAAGCAGAGTTTCTTTTCAGTAATATCCACACCTTTTATTAATCGTCTGACGTAATCCCAAATTTCCTCATCTACCAAAAATTTTTCAAAACTGATGACATTGAATGAACCAATCGTACCGCAGCTATGCATAACCAAATCTGGATTACACTCTTCAGTTGTCTGAATCATCAGCATAGATTCCAGACCTGCCTGCATGTCCATATCTTTAGCGTCACTCAAGCCTCCACCGGTTCTGAAAGGCAGATTGTAATAATCAGCAAGACCTGCGGTGGCATAGCTGACAAGCGCTGTCTCTGGCGCACCGATACTCAATTGAATGGTACGAAGGTTTGTCGAACCCGAGGTGTTTCCGTATAAAACTGGCGTTCCAGGGTTAATGAGCTGTATAAGTGTCAAGCCTGCTAATATTTCTGCATTTGTTTGAGCAACCATTGAAGCGACCGACGCCGGCGCAGTCATCATCGGCATAGCACATGGACAAATCCAGATCGGCTGGTTCTCTGCACAGATACCCAACAGCTTTTCAATGGGATCATGATCATATGTCAAAGGTGAAATCGGGTTAATATCACCAAGAGCTACATACCCATCAATGCCGTAGAACCGCTTAACAAGCTGATAGCCTTCCTGGGTAACTTCACGGACTGAACGGTTCTCAGGCATGTGGAAGGTATCTACCTTCAACATAATATTGCGTTGATTGCAGTATTTCAGTGACATAGCAATCAAGTAAAACATTTTTTGCTCTGTTGTAAATCCTTTTAGATCAGGAAGATAATTCAGATAACCGACATTGACAACCGGGCTGGTGTCTGCAAGTTTGAATTGATCAATGGTATCTTTATTATCCATTTTGCGTATTTTACCTTTTTCTGAAATATAAATATTTCCCATTGCCGGCATACGTACCTTCGATCCACCGCCCAGATTAATGGTTTTGCCTTCACCTATATTCACTTCGAAGCTTTCTGGTACTTTCTTTAAAGATTTGCTTAGCAAGGCTTCATCAATAAAAACAATATCCCCATCAACCTTTGCACCATGCTTTTTAAAAAGCTCGATAGCTGTTTCATGTTCAAATTTAACTCCGATTTCACTTAATATTTTTACACTTTCTTCATGAATCGTTTGAATATCATTCTTAGAAATAAATCGTTCGTATGGTTTCATAGTCTCCCCTTTAACACCTATTATAATAGATTTGTCAAAGAGCCCTCCTTTAAAAATAAAATCATCTTTTAAAACATCGCGATATTAAGTTGTACATGTAGCACATAGAAGGCCTTTAAAAAATAAACGCGGTACTCCGTGTTTATTTTTTATGTTGTACATATTACACATAGAATATATCAGGATTTACTCTTTCTGTCAACCCTATTTTTCATGAATCTGTAATTTTAAGTCATGGTTTGCCACATAAATTTCGCTTAAACCCACAAACGACTTCTTTTCAGTGTAATACTCCCGCCTTATTTTATAAAGGATACTCTCTTCTGCCAAAATCATAGCCTTGCGAATCTCCTCTTTGCCCAGATCTATTTTTAATGAAAGTTTTTTATAAATTGCAGGGCTCTCCATTACAAGATCCATTTCTCCAATCCATTTTTCAGCGTTAATACTTTTCAGACGCATATGAGCGTTGTACAGAATATAGTCGATTTTATACAATACCGGAAATGCCCCTGCCGTATAGATACGATGGCATTCAATATATTTTTTGTGATAAAACCTTGAATCCTTAACTTTTTTATTATCTGGTCCTTTTTTAAACATTACCAGCTTATAAGCTGTGACTGGCTCTTTTAAATTGCTGAATTCATTAAATTTAAGAATAAACCGTTTTTCCTCGATAGAGCTTACAAAAACACCGACTCTTTTTTTACTGTAAATATAGCCTTCTTTTTTTAAAATATCCAGACTTTTTCGAATCGTAGAATCGCTTGCATTATATTCACTGCATAATTCAAGTACTGAAGGCAGTCTCTGTTCAGGCTTAAAAATATTTTCTTCAATTTTTTCACGGATATCACTTGCAATAAGCTCATAAGCTGTAAAATGATTGTTCACTGTCAAACCGATACCCCTTTAATTTCACTTTCATTCCATTTTATATAAATTTTATTCCATCCCAGTGGGATTTTGTCTCGGTCACTGATGATGATATCTAAAACCATCAAAGGCTCCGGAGCTTCCATCTGCATTACTCTGCACAAAAAATCATCTGCCATCATTGAGGACAGATAAATTTCCTCTGTCATTTCGTACTGAGAAATTTTATTTTTTAAAATATCTCTCAAACTATTATAATTCAGGTTCTCCTCTTTCAAAGGAATCCCCAGAAAATACGGGATGTTTTTAACATCAAAAGCGACAACCTGAGCGTCTCTTTTCAGCTGAGACTGAATTCGTAGAACCTTATCTGTTGGCGCCACCTGCAAATTATATACAAGGTAAACATCTGGCGAGAGAATGGTGGCTTCATATAATTCTGATTTATCAAATCCCTTGTAAATAATGTCTCCAAGTCTAAAGTTAACTTCATAATTATCCTTATTTAAGACATGTACAAAGGTTCCTTTACCCGGCACTGTATATAAATAGCCATCCTCTACAAGCTCTATAATCGCTCTTCGAACGGTTCGCCGGCTTACACTGTATTCGGTGCACAACTCCTTTTCGGAAGGAAGCAGTTCATTCGATTTATAAATATTGCTTTGTATCTTCTGTTTTATGTTCTCTATAATTTCTGTATACTTCGTATATTCACCCATCGCTGTTCATCCACTTTTGACATATTTCGACACCCTGAATCGCATCATCTGTAAAACCGTCTGCTCCTACCTCCCTACAGACAGCCGCATCTACTACACTGCCGCCAATAATGATTTTCACCTGATCTCTGAGCCCTTCTTGTGTAATGGCATCAACTGCTTTCCGCAGATGGCTGATAGCTCCGGTAAGCACTGCGCTGATCCCCACAATATCTGGGTTAAGCTCTTTTATTTTCTGACAGAATACTTCAGGCTTTACATTAACGCCAAGATCAATGACCTGAAATCCTGAAGTGGAGGCAACACTTTTAAACAGCGATTTCCCAATATCGTGCATGTCGCTCTCAATCGTTCCAATAACAATTATCCCATCTTTCAACGCTGACTTTTCAATGGATTTTGAAATATCAATACAGTCCATCTCCATCACCTGTTCATAGAGAATGCCCGCCATCATTAAGTCCGATAAGGTATACTCTCCAGTCTCGTACTTTTTTCCAATAATATCCAGTGCTTCATTCAGTGCTTCCACAACTTTTTTCTTTTCGATTCCTGCCTTTATCAAACGTTGTATGGTTATAACCACCTTATCTTCATCCAGCTCAATGAAAAAGGATACAAGTGCCTCTAACATTTTTTAATCACCTCATCTTTATAATTCATTATATCTTAGCAGCTTTTGAATGTAAATAAATCAGCAGAAAAAACGCAATAAAGCCCAGAACAGTGCTCACTGTCCTAGGCTTTCACTGATTAGAATGTAATAATCTCCGGTGCTTCCGTAAATGAGGAAAATGTCGCAGTGGCATCTTTCATGTAAAACACCTGGGTATTATCATCCGTTGCAGAATACATATTCTGCAGCTCTGGATAACTGTCTAACATATGTTGTCTGGCCTCTACACGGTCATCTTCTACAGCAACAGCCTGCACTCTCAGCCATTTTTGACCATTAAAAGCGCACAGCTCAATTTTGGGATTCTTTATTATCTGCTTTGAAACGTCCTTTACCTTTCCTGTCTGAATATAGAGCTTGTCCTCAAAAAGATCAATCGTCCCAAAGGGGCGCACCCTTGGCTGGTCGCCATCTGTTGTAGCCAGATAGTAGGTGTTACACTTTTTCAAAAAATCATAAACTTTCTGCATGATCCTTCACCCTTTCGAATTTAATATTGTATTCTTAATTATACCACATATCCTAAAATTGACCTGAAAATAAAAAAGCCGTCAAACAAAATTTTCTGTTTAACGGCATCACTTATTTATATTTCACCAAATCCGCCTCTGACCAATTCTGCCAATGCCTCAACTGCTGCGTTTTCATCCTCACCTTCTGCGCTGATTTCGATCTCGCAGCCTTTCGGCAGCCCCATGGCCATAACAGCGATAACAGACTTTCCATTGCCCTCTTTTTCATTTACTCCCAGGCGTTTGAGCATAATTTTTGATTGATAACTGCCTGCAACCTTACAGAACTCCGCTGCTGGACGCGCATGCAGTCCGGTAGGGTTTACAACAGTCAGCTTTTGTGTATACATTTTGCTGTCTCCTGTTACAATAAATTTGCGGCAAGTAGCTTAGCAGCCTGCTAAGGACTT
>NZ_QUDF01000016.1:0-113899 GCF_003477535.1 Eubacterium sp. AM05-23 | reverse complement strand
CGGTTTTGGTATAGCCATTGATGGTCAGGTTCGCGGCCGTATCATAGGTCATGCTCTGGTCGCTTGTGTCACCGCCGTCGGCTGTGTTACCATCGAACTTGATGGTGTAAGTGTTGGCACGCCACTGGGCGTACAGGGTCACAACGCCTCCATCGTCGGGCGTCATATTTACGACCTCTTGTCCATTGGCATAGGCTATTCCTCCGCTGTCCTGCTGGGTGTTCCAGCCCGTAAAGGTGTAGCCGGTTTTGGTATAACCGTTGATGGTCAGATTCGCTGCCGTGTCATAGGTCATGCTCTGGTCGCTTGTGTCTCCGCTGTCTGCTGTATTGCCGTCAAATCTGATAGTGTAGCTGTTGGCACGCCACTGGGCATACAGGGTGACTGTTTCCCCTTCGACAGCGGTCAGGTTCACCACATTCTGTGCGTCGGTATAGACTGTCCCGCCGCCATCGGATTGAGTGTTCCAGCCGGTAAAGGTGTAGCCGGTTTTGGTGTAACCGTTAAGTGTCAGGTCAGCCGCTGTGTCATAGGTCATACTCTGGTCGCTTGTGCTGCCGCCATCTGCTGTGTTGCTGTCAAATTTGATGGTATAGTTATTAGCTCGCCACTGGGCGTACAGCGTAACGGTTTCGCCTTCGACGGCCGTCAGATTTATCACATTCTGTCCATCGGTGTAGGCAGTTCCTCCACCATCCTGCTGGGTGTTCCAGCCCGTAAAGGTGTAGCCGGTTTTGATGTAGCCGTTAAGCGTCAGGTCAGCCCTTGTATCATAGGTCATACTCTGGTCGCTTGTGCTGCCGCCATCTGCGGTGTTGCCATCAAATTTGATGGTATAGTTATTGGCTCGCCACTGGGCATACAGGGTAATGGTTTCTCCCTCAATGACCGTCAGATTTGTCACATTCTGGCCATCGGTGTAGGCAATTCCTCCACCATCCTGTTGGGTGTTCCAGCCCGTAAAGGTGTAGCCGGTTTTGGTGTAGCCGTTAAGCGTCAGGTCAGCCGCTGTATCATAGGTCATACTCTGGTCGCTTGTGCTGCCGCCATCTGCCGTGTTGCCGTCAAATTTGATGGTATAGTTATTGGCACGCCACTGGGCATACAGGGTGACGGTTTCGCCTTCATTAACTGTTAGGTTTATGACCTCCTGCCCATCCGCATATCTGGTTCCGCCGCCATCGAGTTAGGTATTCCAGCCGGTAAAGGTGTAGCCGGTTTTGGTGTAGCCGTTAGGCGTCAGGTCAGCCGCTGTGTCATAGGTCATACTCTGGTCGCTTGTGCTGCCGCCATCTGCGGTGTTGCCGTCAAATTTGATGGTATAGTTATTGGCACGCCACTGGGCATACAGAGTAATGGTTTCTCCCTCGATAGCCGTCAGATTTGTCACATTCTGTCCATCGGTGTAGGCAATTCCTCCACCATCCTGTTGGGTGTTCCAGCCCGTAAAGGTGTAACCGGTTTTGGTGTAGCCGTTAAGCGTCAGGTCAGCCGCCGTGTCATAAGTCATGGCCTGGTTCGCTGTGCTGCCGCCGTCTGCGGTGTTGCCGTCGAACTTGACGGTGTAGCTGTTGGCACGCCACTGGGCATACAGGGTGACGGTTTCTCCCTCTGTTGCTGTCAGATTTATGACATTCTGGACATTCGTATAGGACGTTCCTCCGCCATCGGATTGGGTATTCCATCCGTTAAAAGTATACCCTGTTTTAGTGTAGCCGTTAGCCGTCAGATTGGCTGCCTGATCATAAGTCATGGCTTGGTTTGCTGTACTGCCGCCATCGGCGGTGTTGCCGTCAAATTTGACGGTGTAGCTGTTGGCCCGCCACTGAGCGTACAGCTTTACTGTATCTCCTTCGATAGATGTGAGGTTTTTAACATTTTCTCCATCCGTATAGGTGGCTCCACCGCCATCCTGCTGGGTATTCCAGCTGATAAAGGTATAGCCTGTTTTAGTGTAGCCATTGGCCGTCAGATTGGCTGCCGTATCATAAGTCATGCCCTGGCTGGCTGTACTGCCGCCGTCGGCGGTATTTCCATTAAATGTGACGGTATAATGATTTGCCTGCCATTGAGCATATAATGTTATGCTTTCACCTTCAACAGCGGTTAAGTTTTTAACATTCTGCCCATCGGTATAGGCTGTTCCTCCCCCATCGGATTGAGTATTCCAGCCTGTAAAGGTATAGCCGGTTTTTATATAGCCGTTGGCTGTCAGGTTCACCGCCTGATCATAGGTCATGGTCTGGCTGGCTGTACTGCCGCCATCAGCCGTGTTGCCATCAAACTTGACGGTATAGCTGTTAGCGCGCCATTGGGCGTACAGTGTCACTGTTTCACCTTCCTCGGCGGTCAGGTTCTTGACGCTCTCACCATTGGAATATCCGGTACCGCCACCTCCTGACTGAGTATTCCAGCCGGTAAAGGTGTAGCCGGTCTTGGTATAGCCATTCGCTGTCAGGTCGGCTGCCGTGTCATAGGTCATGGTCTGGCTGGCTGTGCCGCCGCCATCAGCCGTATTTCCATCAAATTTAACAGTATACTGATGAGGCTTCCACTGCGCATACAGCATTACTGTGCCCCCTTCGACAGATGTCAGGTTTATAACGCTTTGGCCGTCTGTATAGCCGGCTCCGCTTCCATCGGCATTGCTGTTCCAGCCGGTAAAGGTGTAGCCCGTTCTGGTGTAGGCATTGGCGGTCAGATTGGCTGCAACGTTAAAAGCCATTGGCTGGTTACTCATAATGCCGCCGTCGGCTCTGTTGCCGTCGAATCTGACGGTGTAGTTGTTGGCGCGCCACTGGGCGTACAAGGTTATTTCTTCCCCTTCGGTGGCCGTCAGGTTTATAACATTTTCTCCATCGGTATAAACGGTTCCGCCGCCATCCTGCTGGGTGTTCCAGCCGGTAAAGGTATAGCCGGTTTTGGTATAGCCGTTCGCTGTCAGGTTGGCTGCCTGATCATAGGTCATGGTCTGGCTTGCTGTACTGCCGCCATCTGCTGTATTTCCGTCAAATTTTACGGTATAGTGGTGCGCTTTCCAAATGGCGTAAAAGGTATTATTGTCTGCATTTATTGTAGCGACATCATATGCCGTATAAGAATGACCGGTGCCGTCAACCTTGGTATTCCATGAATCGAATTTATAGCCGGTCCTTGAATACTGCAAATGTGTGTCCGAAGCATTGTCTAAAATAATGTATCCTGCGCCTGTCCCGTAAAATACATTTTTGTAACCGGGCTCCCTGGTATCCCGGTCCTCATACCTTGTGCCTGAACCCTTGTTGGGCTCATAGGTCGGTATATATGACGGAAAATCGATTCCGCCAGTGAAGGCAATATCTTTATTATTCAGAGGATGCAGGTAGTTATAATACTTTTCCACGATGCTGGTGCGGACCGCTGTAATATTGGGATATTGGGCAATTTCCTCACTGGTGGGCTTTCTGGAGCTTATGGCTCTGCCGTTATTTTCAAACTTAACACTCGCGCCAGAAAAATTGATATTGCTTATATTGCCGCCGTAAATGGCGGATGTTGTTGTGTTTTTTATGGTGATATCGCTGCCGGATTCTGCTGTAAGCATGGCATTATTGCGCATCTCAATGGACGTGCCATCCAAAAGCACTGTCCCCTTTAAGATTAAAGTACAGTTGTTCCATGTAAAGATCCGATCTGTGTTTTTAAAGGTACAATCTTCAATGGTTAATGGACTGCTTCGGTCATGATGGAGAGAGCCGACGTTTTCCAGGGTACAGTTTTTAAACAGACTATCACCACTAAAATAAAAAAACATAAAATGTTCACTCGATATGTTCTTAAAAGTGCAGTCAGTGAATGTACCGCTTTGCGGCCTCCATATCATTTCACCTGTTATATTCTGAAAGGTGCTGTTGGTAAAGGTCGCCGTTACCGTAAGGAGGCTAGACGCCATATTCGACCAGCTTGAATCTTTTATGCTTACCTTTCCGTTGGCTTCAACGCCGCCATAAGCATTATTGCTGGCGGTTAACTTTATTTTAGTCATTTCCAGATCTATGCTAACACTGCTTGTAATGTGTTTGGCGTTGTCACCCTGGAGAATGGTGTGTCCATTTCCATTTAAAATTATTTTTACATTTGCCCGGGTAAGCTCTGCCGCTCCATCGCCTGTCATATCATCATTACTGCTCAAACTGATGGTATACTGCGCAGCTGTATCCTGGTTAATGGCGTCAAAAGCGGCCTTCAGTGTTGCGTATTTCTTTTGATCTAAAGTGCTGCCAGCGCTGCTGATCTGGTATGGCTCAGCATTTGACAAAGGCTGTACCTCTCGGGCCTTATTTTCCTGGCTGTCAGCGGCTTCTTCTACGATAACCTTAATACTTGGCGCGGCAAGGCCTTCTGCCAGTACGTATTCTTCTCCTATAGCGGCGGTGAAAGTATACTCGCCCGGGGCATTCATATTATACTGGGGCTGGGCTGCCCAGGTGACGGGCACTTCCACGCTGTTTTCCTGTATTTCTTCTGATCCTTCAAGATTAACGGACACTCTGTCCGGCAGTTCCAGCTGCTCTGCGTTTGTACCCAAAGCAGTATTTCGATTCTTCAGATCTTCGTCAGACACATTAAAGGCAGTGATCACCTGAGCTGGTTTTGAAGCCGCCCTTTCTGATTCTGCCTGGACAGCCGTATTAAGAAAGATCGGAAATATCATGACTACCATCATCAGGAGACTTATATAAATTTTGTATAATTCTTTATCATTCGTTTTTTTCATCGTCAAATTTCCTTTCTAAATTTGTGAACAGTCATTTAAGCAATATATTTTTGAACTATTACTTTAATCAATTTCGATTTCTCAATTATAGCTTTGTCCAGATTGTATTTACAGCCAAAATTCATTATTTCACGCTTTATTATTGACAAATATGTGATTCTTTACAGTTTATACTTTAGTTAAGTAAAAGTTATATATTTATCTACAACTTTAATCATTTTGATTTATTTCTTTTTAACAACACAGCAAAAGCGACGACAAAGACTAATAAAGTAAGAACCACTGGAATATACCCATAGCTTTGTATTCCTGTTCCAACAGCTGTTTTATGTGTGCTGTTATCATTTTTTTCAGAATCTGCATTCACTGTTTTCAACACTTTAAACCCAGTTTGGGCGGAATGGATACCATTATCTGCTCTTAGCTGGTGATCGCCCTCTTCTATGTCAGAGGGTACCTGAAATGTAAGTGTCACCTTTCCTTCTTCGTCCGCTGCTGCTCTCCCTATTTCTTTTGGTATTGAGTGCAACGTAAAGGTGATCTCTACATTCGGTTCAAAGTCTTCGCCGGTCACAGTGATGGTATCGCCATGCTTTCCAGTGCTCTGGCTTGTGCTGATACCTGGTGTCCGTAAACGCCACTGGGCGTATAAGGACAGGGTTTCATTGTCTACCGTGGTCAGGTTCCTGACATTTTCACCATTGGTATAGGCGGTTCCTTTGCCATCGGTCTGGGTATTCCAGCCGATAAAGACAGCGCCAATTTTGGTATAGCTGTTGAGCTCCAGGTCGGCTGCCTGATCATAGATCATGGTCTGGTCCGGCATACTGCCGCCGTCGGCGGTGTTGCCGTCGAATTTGACGGAGTAGGTGTTCGTCCGCCACTGGGCGTACAGGGTCACAACACCTCCATCGTCGGGTGTCATATTTTTGACATTTTCGCTTTCGGTATAAGCTGTTCCTCCACCGTCCTGCTGGGTGTTCCAGCCGGTAAAGGTGTAGCCGGTTTTAGTGTAGCCGTTAAGCCTCAGATCGACCGCTGTATCATAAGTCATACTCTGGTCGCTTGTGCTGCCACCGTCGGCGCTGTTACCGTCAAATTTGATGGTATAGTTATTGGCTCGCCACTGGGCGTACAGGATAACTGTTTCGCCCTCGGTAGCTGTCAGATTTATAACATTTTGTCCATCGATATAGGATGTTCCCTTGCCGTCCGCCTGACTGTTCCAACCAATAAAGGTATAGCCGTTAGCCGTCAGGTTCGCCGCTGTGTCATAGATCATGCTCTGGGCTGCCGTATCTCCGCCGTCTGCTGTGTTACCGTCAAATTTGATGGTGTAGCTGTTGGCACACCACTGAGCATACAGGCTTACTTCTTCCCCTTCGGTGGCCGTCAGGTTTATGACATTTTGTCCATCTATATAGGTCGTTCCCCCGCCATCCTGCTGGGTGTTCCAGCCTGTAAAGCTATAACCCGTTTTGGTATAGCCGTTCGCCGTCAGGTGGGCTGCTGTATCATAGGTCATGGTTTGTTCCGGTGTGCCACCGCCGTCCGCAGTGTTGCCGTCGTATTTAATGGTATAATTATTGGCACGCCACTGGGCGTATAATTTGACTACTTCCCCATCTATGACTGTAAGATCCTCGTTTAAGGTAGTTTTATCAGGATAAACAGTGCCACTTTTCAAATCCTTCCAGCCGTTAAAGGTATAGCCTGCCTTTGTGAATTCATTTGGGTTCAAAGACAGGGCTTCTCCGTAGTTTTTTATCTGATCCGGCATCACCCCTCTGCCTCCGTTACTGTCGAAGGAAAGCGTGTAGACAGCGGAAAATATAATTTGACGATAACTGGAAACAGAGCTTCCATCCGTAATGTTTAACGTATATGCGCCAATATCTTTTGCTTCCAGCGTCTGTGATGTTGCGCCCTCTATATCCTTTCCGTTCAATTGCCATTGATAGTTTGCCGATGATGAATAATCATCGGGATTTAAGAGCTTTAAGGTAACTGGCGTGCTGAGATACTTGGCCGTTATTTTTTCTGGAAGTCCACTGTTATCATAGTCCTTTACAGAAGATGGCGCTTCAATATCGGTGAGAGGCATATTAACAAGGGGAAGCCACAAATAGACTGCTGAATTTGAGTCGGTATAGACTTCGCCAACACCGTAAAGATTCAAATGCGCGTCTGGTACGAGCGTTGTATGAAGCCTGGACATCAGCGCATCAAGCGCACCCGCATTGACCCGTTCGTTCGGGCCATAAATAGAGCTTGCATCGATTTTATTTTGCGCTACGGGAAGTCCAGCACCATTCAAAAAACTTCCTGATATTGAAGAATTTACATATAAACTTCCTCCGTTTATGATTGCTTTATTACATTCTATACTAGGGTTTCTGTACCCATCAGCTGTTACAGTTCCTCCATTCAATAATAATGTATTTGCAATAATTCCCTTTTTTTCAAAATTATTATTGGTATGACTGATGGTTACTTTTCCACCATTTATTTCTATATCTGCACCATATCCTCCCAAAATAGCATTCCATTTGCCTGCATAACAATTAATTGTACCGCTATTTATTGTTATGTCTCCGCTGCCTAAACTATCATATGATGATGCCCCTCCTATGGCTGCACTATAGTTTCCTCCTCTGGCCTCAAGAAAACCATTGCCCCCATCTTCAATAGTGAGTGAACTTCCCACACGCACTAATATTCCCGCATAATAGGAGCCTGATGGCTGAACATAATTATTTCCCACAATCGTAAGTGTAACAGTCGAATTTTCAGTAATGGAAAAGCCGTCTCCGCTGGGTGATTTAATGTTAATACCATTTACAACAACATTCGTCTCGATCCCTCCTCGCACCATAACGGAATGATTAGTGGTGGCGCCGGAAGTGCTGTACAGCTCAATCGTATCGGATGAGGCGACCCCGTGAGTTACTGAACTGCCCTGTGTAACCTGGATATCTGACTGACCCGTCGTGTCTGGCTCAACGACAATACTTCCACTGGTGATATCAAATGAGAAGGCCTGATTTAAAAAATCCTGAAATTCAGAATTTTCCTGTTTATTGCTCACTATCTCATCATCATTAGCTGCTATAGGATCATCCGCTTGTTTTACAGTTACTGTAAGGTCTGGAGCCACAAGTGTATCTGATAGTATATAGGCCTCTGCGGGTACAGCGGTAAATCGGTATTCTCCGGGAGTGTCCTTATCATACTGGGGCTGGGCTGTCCAGGTGACAGGTATCTCAAGCTGCTGTTCATTTTTGCTGCCTTCTACCCTGGCGGGCAGGCTGGAAGGCAGGCTCAGCTGCTCCAGGCTGGTTCCTAACGCGATATCCCGGCTGGCTAAGCTTTCATCAGGTATATCAAAAGCACTGATTATTTGATTTATTTGGGGTAAGTTCTGCTCTTCTGCCTGAACTCCTGTATTTAATAAAAACACAAACAACAGCATAAGCAGCAGGATCAAACCTATACTTAACTTATGAAGTTCTTTTGTGTAAAACTTTTTCATAAAACGCCTCCCTTTATCTTCTAAACTTATTTTTTTATGTCTGGTTCTTGAGTATAACAGTGAAGAACATATTTTAAAATGAGTAAACAAAATTTTCACGCTTCATTGTTGACACCGCTGTGACAACCTGTTCATTATTGGCCTATGGCCTCAAATAACTGTTCTGTTCATTTTTCCTGTTTTTTTAAACGCAATACTAAACAAAAGCATATTCTTTAATTTTATTTAAAACACTTGTGCAAAAAAAGTTCTGTGTTAGAATGAAGCCAAACAAAACATGAAAGGATGTGTTTAATTAAAATGAAAATATTTTAAATTATCCGGTCAACGGTCTCCATGCTTCTTTTAATCTTAGTGCTTTGGAGTATGCCTGTTTCTGCCCAAGCCTCTGATAACGATTCATTCAGTGGCTGTGCACAGCTACAATATCAGACTTCCCGATGGCGTCCCATCCGTCCTATCTTCGTAATTCGGTAAAAAACTTTGTAAATTTTGATAGTCATATATTTTAGAAAAGGATGTGCTAAAAATGAAAAAGTTCAAAACAATTTTGTCAACGATTTCTATGCTCTTTGTCGTTTTGCTGTTTGGGAATCTTTCGGTTTTTGCCCAGGATTCGGATGCTGGCCCCCCCGAAGGGTATCCTCCCACACAGCTTTATTTTAATAAAGACTCGGTAAAGGATGGCGAGCAGGTAACAGCGACCTTAGAGCTGAACAACCAGACAAACGCCGATCTAATGAATGTAACCCTTGAGACCACGCTCCCTGAGGGATTATATTCTGAAAACACCATGAGAACCTATGATAAGATCGCTGCCGGACAGAAGATTATCCACAGCTTTACAATACAGGCTGGCGAAAAGAGTTCCGTGGTTCCTGTGTCGCTCTCCAGTATCCCCTCAACCCCCATAACGGGGACACCGAGTAAGATTGGCATTGGGATTGTCTTAACTGCTGCATTTATCGTCTTTGGCGTCTGGCTTTGCAAAAGAAAGAAGGGGCAGATGGCGATCTCACTGGCTTTATGCCTGCTTTTAACAACACAGCTTCTGATGACTGCTTTTCCAAGCTCAGTTCACGCTGAGGAAGAGAACGACGCGGATACTCTTCTGTCTGATGAAATAGAAAACCTCTCTTATTCTGTAAACAACAATTTAATTGTAAACGAGGTTAATGAAACAATCTTAACCACTATCTCTATTGGTTCTGTCGAATCGGTTGAGCTGCCTGAAATTGGGTTTGAAGTGCTTCAGAGCAACAGCTCTGTCGCCGCTGGCGCAGCATTTTTTGATGTTATTATTTCCAGCCAGAGCGATCCCTTCTCAGATCATATCAAGGCTGAGGATATTGTCCTGAAAAATGCTTTTGAAAACGCTAAAATTGATGCGATAAATCTTTTGGATGATCATACTTTATCGCTGGGGCTTACTGGTCCTTTAGATAAAGAGGATGAGAGCAACGGTCTCCTTGAGCTTAATAAAGAATGTTTTAAGCAGGATGGCGAAAAGCAGGGCCGTTTAATGGTTGACGTCTCCTCTCCGCTGCCGTGTTTTGCGGAAGGGACTGAAAATGTTCATTTTAATGAAAGTGGACAGGCAGTGCTGCAATTCAGTATTGACACCGCACAGTTCTCCCAGACGGCAAACGCGTCGGCCTTTACCTTTGACGATCCAGCGATCCAGCCGGTTAACCTGACTGTTCCTTCAACGCTTTCCGGCAGGGATGGGCTTCTGGAAGTAAGTGTCAATGGTGCGGAAAGCAAAACAGATATCATGAACGCGCTTCGCGGCGCCACAATGACCATTGACGGCTCTGCCCTTAATTGTGACAGTCTGACGCTGCCATTAAAGCTTGAAGAAGAAAGAATCAATACTGATTTGATTTTAGCGAGCGCTGTGCCAAGCTCTGAAAAAGAGACTCAGGCCGCTGCCGAGTTTACTGGCCTTGTAAGCTCGCTCAACGGCAGTGTTGATTTATCGCAGGGGGGCATTGCTCTCGCTGGCGAGCCGCAGCCTGGTGTCAGTATTTCACCTTTAAAGGTTTCAGAAGATTCCAACAATCATTTTAGCTTTACCGTAACAATCGATGATCCTGAGTTGCCCAACTGGGCGAAGGAGGACGAAGGGCTTGAAACGTTCTTTGCCTACTGGGCCTACTCACAGAAGCTTTATCTGGATACAGGCTGTGTTACTGACGCCTACGGCGTCCCCGTTCAGGCTTCTGAATACGCCATGGTCGTTTATGAAAGTGATGTTTCGGAAGATGCGCCGTTAGCTTCAAACGCGTCAGGAAAAGATATTGCCTCAAAATCGTTCACCTATACTTCTAAGATATTGAATATTGTCAATTCCTTTGTCAAGGATGCTCCTTGGGCGGGAGTTGCCGGAATCCTAGGGCTCGGCGGTGATGCTTTATCCAGCGGTTCTGGTGGAATGGGTGAAATTAAAGAGAATTTGATCGCACTGAATACTGAAGTTGCCGAACTCAATAAAAAAACAGATGCTATCAGTCAGGATCTAAAATATCTGGTAAATCACATCAAAGATACGGAAATGCGAAATAAGGTTTCCGCATTCGGAAAAGAGGCTGACCGCCTCTCTTGGACTGTTAATAAAATCAACAGTCAGGAAAATAATGCGATTGCTAACTTAATGGAGGTCACGGACACTGCTTCCAACGAATATCATACCTATGTCAATCAGATTAATAATACGGTTGCATACAGCGCTGGGGGCGGCGACACCTTTGCAAAAGATACTCTGGCCTTTGGAAAATCCATTCTCGGTGACAATTTCATGGAAAGCGACAGCACTTTGGATGTCTACGTGAACCTTTACAACTCCCGTTGTAATTGGGCTTCACAAACTATAAATCCGAAATCTAATTTTTTAGCTTATGCTAACTCTCTTTACTTAAAAGCTTATATGATGAGCATGTGCTATATGCAAAGTAGTAACACTAACCATCAATATGATCACGCCATTGACGAAATGAAAATCCAATTCCAAGCATTTCTTAAAAAAAGTGATGTTTATAATGATGCTATGGTTCTCCCAGAAGGAAAAGACATTAATCTTATTGACGGAAAGGAATATAGCTATAATGGTCTTTATTCTTATAACTTGCAAAATCATTTTGAACGAAGTTTTCCCGGACGTATGTTTAGTACTTCATATATTTCATCAAAACCAATGTATATAAAATCTTTTACAGAATTAGTCCGAAACGCTTTTAATGCACGTAATGAAAGTTTTAATACAATCAACAAAAATCCAGATATGAAAACATTAATCGCGATGAAAGGCAGACTTAATTCCAGTGGTAAAACATCTATTCTCGAAGAATTGACAGACCTTGGCTTTAATACAAAAGGCGGCAAGGTTCTTTATATCGGAAACAGCAGCTTAATCGATAAAGATTTAACACCATCTATCTCTATGGGATACGAATACGGCGCAAATGCAGCCTATAGGTTTTACGGAGATGTTTTCAACCTCGAGACTGGTATTGCCCAAGAAAACGAACATTTATTTGATGTTAATGTATCTGCATTTGCTTATAAAAAATGGGATGCTAAAATTAGTCTGAATTTACTTCCTGACAAAATAATATCTTTTATCGGATAGAACGCTAAGTTATAGTCTTATTGCTTGCCAAATTGCTATCACTCCACACGGTGTTTCTATATTTTCACATACCATTGTTGATACCGCTGTGATAACCTGTTTAGCTTATAACCTCAAATAACTGTAAAGTAATATTTTAAAAATATCTAAAAAATTATAAAGGATGTGTTTTTAAATGAAAAAGTTTAAAATAATTATATCAACGATTTTGATGCTTTTGGTCGTTTTGATGTTTGGGAATCTGTCGGTTTTTGCCCAGGATTCTGATACAGGCCCCCCCGAAGGATATCCTCCCACACAGCTTTATTTTAATAAAGAATCTGTAAAGGATGGCGACCAGGTAACGGCGACCTTAGAGCTGGACAACCAGACAAACGCTGATTTAATGAATGTAACCCTTGAGACCACTCTCCCTGAGGGGCTGTATTCCGAAAACACTACAAGAACCTATGATAAGATTGCCGTCGGGCAGAAAATCCTCCACAGCTTTACAATACATGTCGGTGAAAAGAGCTCTGTGATTCCTGTATCGCTTACCACTATCCCATCAAATCCTGTAACGGGAACAGTGGATAAAATCGGTATCGGCATCGGTATTCTCTTAGCCGCTGCACTGATCGTCTTTTGTATCTGGCTCTGCAAAAGGAAAAAGGGACAGAAGCTGCTCTCAATTGCGCTCTGCCTGCTTTTAACAACACAGCTTCTGATGACCGCTTTTCCAAATTCAGTTTATGCCGAGGAAGAAAGCGATGCGGATGCATCTTTGTCTGATGAAATTGAAGGCATTACTTATTCTGTGAACAATGATTTGAATGTAAACGGAAGCACAAAGACACTTGCTACCAAGGTTTCCATTGGTTCTGCAAAGCTGGTTGATCTGCCTGAAATTGATTTTGAAATGCTTCAGACCAACAGCTCTGTCGCCGCTGGCGCAGCCTTTTTCAACATTGTTATTTCCAGCCAGGAAGATTCATTCTCTGACGCTGTCAAGACTGAGGATATTGCGCTTAAAAATGCTTTTAAAAACGCTAAAATTGAAATGGTAAATCTTTTGGATGATCATACTTTAGTGTTAAGCCTAACAGGAACTTTGGATAAAGAGGATGAAAGCAATGGACTGCTTGAGTTTAACAAAGACTGCTTTAAGCAGGACGGTGAAAAGCAAGGGCGTCTGATGGTTGATGTCTCCTCTCCGCTGCCGTACTTTGCGGAAGGCACTGAAAATGTCCATTTTAATGAAAGTGGACAGGCAGTGCTGCAATTTAACATTGACACTGCCCAGTTCTCCCAGACGGCAAACGCGTCGGCCTTTACCTTTAACGATCCAGCGATCCAGCCGGTTAACCTGACTGTTCCTTCAACGCTTTCCGGCAGGGATGGGCTTCTGGAAGTAAGTGTCAATGGTGCGGAAAACAAAACAGATATCATGAACGCGCTTCGCGGCGCCACAATGACCATTGACGGTTCTGCCCTTAATTGTGACAGTCTGACGCTGCCGCTGAAGCTTGAAGAAGAAAGAATCAGCACCGATTTAATTTTAGCGAGCGCTGTGCCAAGCTCTGAAAAAGAGACTCAGGCCACTGCCGAGTTTACTGGCCTTGTAAGCTCGCTCAACGGCAGCGTTGATTTATCGCAGGGGACCATCGCTCTTGCTGACGCGCCGCAGCCAGGCGTCACTGTTTCGCCGCTGGAGGTCACGGAAGGTTCCAACAATCGTTTTAAATTTTCTGTGACAATTGATGATCCTGAGCTTCCCAACTGGGCGAAGGAGGATGAAGGGCTTGAAATGTTTTTTGCCCACTGGGCCTACTCGCAGAGGCTTTATCTGGATACAGGCTGTGTTACTGATGCCTACGGTGTTCCGGTTCAGGCTTCTGAATACGCCATGGTCGTGTACGAAAATGATGTCTCGGAGGATGAGCTTCTGGCTTCAAATGCGTCGGGACAAGCTATTATCGCAAAATCATTCACCTACACTTCTAAAATACTGAACATTGTCAATTCCTTTGTCAAGGGCGCCCCTCTGGCGGGAATTGCTGGAATTCTGGGCCTTGGTGGGGATGCTTTATCCGGTTCAAGCGCAATGGGCGAAATTAAAGAGAATTTGACGGCGCTGAATGCTGAAGTTGCTGAAATCAGCCAAAAAACAGACGCCATCAGCCAGGAACTCAAAGACCTGATAAATCATATCAAAGATACGGAAATGCGAGATAAGGTTTCCGCATTCGGAAAAGAGGCGGACAGTCTTGCCTGGACTGTTAACAAAGTCAATAGCCCGAAAAATGATGTACTTGCTAACTTAATGGAGGTCACAGACACTGAATCCACTGAATATCACACCTATGTTAATGAGATTAATAATACGGTTGCATACAGCGCCGGCGGCGGCGATACCTTTGCAAGAGACACTCTGGCCTTCGGAAAATCCATTCTCGGTGATAATGTCATGGAAAGCGACAGCACCTTAGATGTCTATGTGAACCTCTATAATTCACGCTATAACTGGTCCTCTCAAACCATTCCTGCTAAATCCCGTTTTCTGGCCTATACCACCTCACTCTACCTGAAAGCCTATATGATAAGCATGTGCTATATGCAGAGCAATAACACAGACCATCGGTATGATTACGCAATAGAGCAGATGAGAGGACAATTTCAAAAATTCAGTGAAAAATGCGAGGCCTATAATACAAGTATGACACTTCCTGAGGGAAAGGATATCAACCTGATTGACGGAAAAACATATGCTTATGATTCTTTTGTTGTTTTTGATCTAAAAGCCTATTTTAAGCAGTGCGAGGAACGAATGAGAATGTATTCCTCCACGGCTATATTTCATCCTGATCTCTATGAAAACATAATGTCTCAGTGCTTGCATATTGAAATGTTTAATTACGTTTATCAATATCATCGGCGAAATATATCATTCCCGCCAATTGAAACCTTAAACGCTATGAAATCACGGCTATCTGCCAGCGGTAAAAGTTCGCTCCGCGATGAACTGGAGTCTGTCGGCTTCTCCATACCTGGAGATTATATTTATAACGGTAACCTGAGTTACAACCGTAATCAGATGAAACAGTATAATTATATCGGCTATTTTATATATAAAGGTGACTTTATATACCATGCTGATTTATACAATCTGAAAACTGGTAACATGGAAAATAACATCTCGCTCTTAAAAGCTGATATTGATACTAAAAACATGAACAACTGGCAGTCAAAATCCATACAAACGATGTTTAATAATAAAATAATAGTTATGTTACAGTAAAACATTTTATAATCACATCAAATAATTCTTATAAAAAAGCAGCTCCACGCTTAGACAGAGGAGCTGCTTCTTTTGATTTTTTATCATAATTTATTACAGTGTTAACGATAAGAATGATTCTCATGATAATCCTGTATGGTCTTAAGCACCTGCGGATAGCGTTTTTCTGGAACCGGCAGGGCGCTGCCATCGTACATATTTATTTCACGGTACTGCACATTTAACACATAGTCCAGATTGATGATATAGCTGCGGTGGATTCTGACAAACTGCGCTGGCAGCTCTGTCTCGATCTCACCGATGGGCACCCGGATATTCATGGCCTTATCAACACATTGCAGTCTGCTTTTGCGGTGTCCGGCCTCAATGTAAATGATCTGATTGATATCTACAAAATACTCTTCTTTATTCAGTCCTTTAAAACAAACTTTTTTCTCTTTGCCGATTTTTTCCTGGATCAGCTTTTGCATGTACTCGTAATTTTCGCGTCCGGCTTTAAAGGGAAAGTATTTCTCGTTGCCGGCCAGCAGGTTATCTGCGGTGTTGGATACATGAATGTGAATGGCGAGCAGTCTGCCCTCCTGTCTGCGGTATACAAAGGTACAGCGCTGCTGGGCCAGCATGATGTAGTTCTGGACACCCTCGTTATAAACGGTATACTTTCCGCTGACAACACAGCCTTCCTCACTTTCCCCAACAAGCTCATAAACGTCGTCTTTGATCTGAAAAGGAATCCCCTGTTCAATCTCCAGTATTTTTTTAAAGTTATCCAAACCGTTAATAAACTGGCTTTTAAGCGGACCGATCCACATAATATCTTCTGCCATCTGCTCAATCACAAAATCCAGATCTCGTTCGTAATGCTTTCGCATAATCATGCGTGTCAGCTCCACGGCATCCTGTTTCATTTCCTTTTCCTCTTCCGGCAGTGTTTTCCAAGGCACTGTCTGTTTTAAAGTATTGGTTATATTATATCATTTCAGTCCAACATAAAAAACACCTTTCGTCACGACTTTTGGCGGTTTACATTATTGCGGGTTTTAACGCTTTCCTGCTTTTCAGACTAAAAGAGACCGCCGTAGCCGACAGTCTCTGAAAATTTCGTTGGTGATGGGCTTAAAATGATGTCCAGCCGCCGTCAGTAGCGACAATTTCCCCGGTCATATGGCTTGCGTCGTCGGACGCTAAAAACAGAATGGAGGCGGCCTGTTCCTCCGCCTGGGCGTCACGCTTGAGCATGGATTCTGTTTTCTGGCCTGCCATGGACTGTGCTTCCTGTTCTGAGGCGCCGCTTGCCTTTGCTTCCTTTTGTTTCTGTACGACAAATTCGTAGGCTTCCTTTACCATTGGTGTATCTGTCCCCGCTGGATTGACGGAATTGACGCGGATACCAAAACGCGCATAATCCAACGCCAGATTTTTGGTCAGCCCGTTTACCGCATGTTTTGACGCGACATAGGCGGGGTTTCCCGGCAAGCCGGTGAGGCCTGCGATGGACGCGTTATTGACAATAGCGCCGCCTTTTCCCTGATCCATAAACTGCTGAAGCTCATATTTACAGTTGTAAAAAACTGAATAGAAATTATTGGCCATGGTATAGTCCATCTGTTCCTTTGTGAGGGCGTGAACAGGGTCTGGATTTCCCATTACACCGGCGTTGTTAATGGCGATATCGATCTGTCCGTAGATTCTCACAGCTTCTTCAACCATTTTTCTGGCGTTTTCTTCAATCGACAGATCCAGACACAGGAAAATGGCTTCGCCGCCTTCCTCTTTTACGGCTTTTAATACTTCCTCGCCTTCCTTTTTAAGACGGTCTGCCAGAACCAGCTTCGCGCCTTCTTTTACAGCTCTTAACGCTGTGGCCTTTCCAATACCGCGCGCTGCGCCTGTCAGCACGATAACCTGATCCTTAAAACGTTCCGGGAATATTTTTTTCATGATCGGACTCCTTTACTAAATGGTTCTCTTATTTATATTATATCTTAATTCTTACCAGGTATTTTTCAAGTTTTCGTCAAGATTTTCAGTCGCTTTTATAAACCATGCTCCAGCGCATTAAAAAAACTGCCGATCAACGTCTTTGTGCTGATACGGCAGCTTTTTTATGCTTATTTAACTTTCCAGACCCGTTTTTCGTAATCCTCTATGGAGCGGTCGCTTGAGAAGATTCCCGAATGGGCAATGTTGATGGCGGACATTTTCTGCCATTGCTTCTGGTCTCTGTAGACGTTGCTGGCGATATCCTGAATATCGACATACGGAGCAAAATCCTTCAGGACAAAATAGGTATCATTGTGTAGCAGCAGGGAGTCGTAAATCATCTGGAACCCTGCGCTTTCACCAAAGAAGCCGTTGATCAGCTGTCCTAAGATTTCCTGCAGGCGGGAATCAGACTCGTAAACTTCCAGTGAGCGGTAGCCGCCGTGGGTATTGTAATTGTACACCTCTGTATCGGACAGGCCAAAGGTAAAGATATTGTCCATTCCCACAGCCTCGGCGATTTCGACATTGGCGCCGTCCATGGTGCCAAGGGTGAGGGCACCGTTCATCATGAACTTCATATTGCCGGTACCGGAGGCCTCTTTACCTGCGGTTGAAATCTGTTCTGAGATTTCGGCAGCCGGGTAGATAATTTCTGCCACGGATACGTTAAAGTTTGGCACAAAAACCACCTTGAGCTTGTCCTTAACCAGCGGATCGTTATTGACGCGGTCTGCTACCACGTTAATCAGGCGGATCACTTCCTTAGCATATACGTAGGAGGGTGCGGCCTTACCCGCGAGTATATAGGTTTTTGGTACAATATCGGCATTTGGATTTGAGCGCAGCTGATTATAGGTCAAAATAACGTGCAGAATGTTTAAAAGCTGACGTTTATATTCATGGATACGCTTGACCTGTACGTCGAAAATGGAATCTGGATTCAGGATAATGCCCTGGGTTTCCTTGATATACTTCGCCAGACGTTCTTTATTGGCGCGCTTGATGTCTGCCAGTTTTTTACAGAACGCAGCGTCTTCTGCATGGGGCAGCAGGGCTTCCAGGCTGCACATATTGCCAGGCTTTTTCCAGTCTGTACCAATGGTATCATCCAGCAGTGTCTTGAGCCCTGGGTTGCTGCCCATCATAAAGCGGCGCTGGGTGACCCCATTGGTAACAGAGGTAAAGCGGTCTGGGAATACTGCGTAAAAATCCTTAAAGGTTTCTTCTCTCAGGATTTTGCTGTGCAGCTCTGCCACACCGTTGACGGAATGGCTGCCAATGATGGCTAAATGGGCCATATGAACCTGGCCGTCCTTTAAAATCGCCATGCTGTAATTGCGGTCTACCTGTTCTGGGTAGAACCAGTTCATATCGTTTATGAATCGGCGGTTAATTTCTTCGATGATCTGGTAAACACGCGGCAGCAGCTTTTGTACCATGTCGATTGGCCATTTTTCAAGGGCTTCTGGTAAGACGGTATGGTTGGTAAAGCTGATGGATTTAATGGTCATATCCCAGGCGATATCCCAGTCGTAGCCTTCTTCGTCAACTAAAATTCGCATAAGCTCTGGCACGCAGAGGGCTGGATGTGTGTCGTTAATATGGATACATATTTTATCTGGGAAGCCGTCCATTGAGCCGTGGTTGTGCTTTTTATAACGGCGGACAATCCGTTTGAGTCCTGCGCACACAAAGAAATATTCCTGCTTGAGGCGCAGCAGCTTGCCCTCAAACCCGTGGTCGCTGGGGTACAGGATCTGGCTGATGGATTCCGCCTCTGATTTACGCTGCATAGCTTTGAGGAAGTGCCCTTGGTTAAAGGTGGAGAGGTCAAAGTCTTCCACAGGCTTGGCGCTCCATAAGCGCAGTGAGTTTACTGTGTCGTTGCGGTAGCCCTTTACTGGAATATCGTAGGGAACTGCCAGAACCGGATCGTAGTTCTCATGGATAAACTGCATTTTGCCATTGACTTCTTCCATGCGCACATCCCCGTTATATTTAACCACAACGGCCTTATCGGGCTTTACGATTTCGAAGGGATAGCCGTTTTTAAGCCAGATATCCGCTACTTCTACTTGTTCGTTGTTAATGATTTTCTGCTCAAAAAGACCGTATTTGTAGCGGATGCCATTGCCGTGTCCCGGAAATCCCAGAGCTGCTGTAGAGTCCAGGAAACAGGCCATCAGCCGGCCAAGGCCGCCGTTCCCCAGGGCTGGATCATGTTCCTCGGCCTGAAGGGCTTCGTAGTCGACGCCCAGCTCGTCCAGGGTCTCTTCAACCATGGTATCCCAGCCTAAGTTATTGACATAGGCTTTTAACAAACGGCCGATCAGGAACTCGATGGAGAAAAAGTAAATCTGTTTTTCTTCCATTTTGTGCAGACGGCTGTTATTGACAGCCCACTCCGCTGTGATTTCTTCCATCACCAGTTCTGCCAGCGCTTCGTACTGGTGCCTGGTAGTGGACTCGCTGAAGTCTTCACCGGAGACTTCTTCTACTTTTTTAATGAAGGCCTTTCTGAAGGCCTCCTTTGTCTTGACTTTATGTTTTGTATTTTTATCTGTAATTGCCATTTTATTGATTTCCTTTCAGAATTAATAACCAACTTTTTTGTTCTGTTTCCATCTTAACTTTAATGCCTGATTTTTTCAACCTTTCTGCCTAAAATAACCCCATAGATAACGGTATCAACTTTTTCTTTAAAGAACTTTTTTCTTTTGTTTAAGAAAAGTGCCCTCCTTGTTTATTTTAGCGCCGGGTTAACATATCTTCTTTATCAATACAGCTGGCAAAACGTTTTCCCGGGACAGACTGGTTATCAGAGGTTTTTCAGGTTTCTCCCAATGTCCTTCTTTCCTGAAAATTTAATGGCATTATATCCTTCCTTTAATGTACCCTGGTAATTCCTCTGGTAATCTTTTGTAAGTTTTCACCGCAAAATAAAAAAACAGGATGTTTGGCTGCTCACATCCTGCTTTTCTATTATTTTTATAATCCGAAAAAGATATAGCCGCACAGAAAAGAAATCCGAGGTAGGTAGGTAATGAGAGATTGGAAAAGTGAACTTTTCTGCGCGGCAATACAATCTCACCTTTATTATAATGACTAATTTTCCTGGCCACAAGCCCTCTGTATCGAATAACGGCTATATGGTACCCAAAACTTCTTTCCTTAAGATTTTTGATTACTCGCCTCTGTCCCGAAGCTCCTCTGCCATTTGATTAAGCTTTTTTAAGCGGTGGTAAACACCGGATTTACCTACTGGCGGATCCATTTTTTCGCCCAGCTCCTTGATTGTAAGCTCTGGATAGTTCAGCCGGACCTCAGCCATCTCAAACAGGTTTTTGGGCAGCTTATGCAGCCCTGTTTTCTCCTTGATCAACAAAATATTGTCGATCTGTTCATAGGCTGCCGCCGCTGTCTTATTCATATTAGCCGTCTCGCAGTTGACCTGACGGTTGACGCCGTTGCGCATTTCTTTAATAATACGAATATTCTCAATTTCCAGCAGTGCTTTGTGCGCGCCGATGACATTTAAAAATCCGGCGACACTCTCACTCTCCTTCATGTAGAGGACACAGCTTCCTTTTCTTGTGATGAGGCTGGCTTTAATATCATACTGCTCCATCAGCTCCCGAAGGCTGTTCAGATAGCTTTTCTGACGGCATACCAGCTCGAGATGATAGGTTTTCTCAGGATTTGAGATAGAGCCGCAGGCCAAAAACACACCGCGGATATAGCTTTTGATATAGCGCTGCTTAGATAAAAACAAACCGGGGACTTCGTTGGTGAAAAAAATTTTTCCCTGGGCATTATGCCTGAGAATACGGGTATCCTTCAGCACTTTCTGCACCTTTTCATTTTCTTCAAGAACAATGGTATAGTAGCGGTGTTCCTTAAATTTTCTGGTCTTTTTTATAAACACCTCTGGCGCAGTGCTGTACAGCCTTTTCATGAGCTTGAAAATCCGGCCTGCCACGGCTGGATTTTCTGTTTTAAAGCTTAAGGACATCCGCGATCTTTCACCGACCTCGATCACTGCGGTGGAGGCGATCATGCCAGACAGCTCTGCACGGGCACAGCCATCGGATTCAGGCTCGAGAGCGCTGAGGTCCTTCTTAATCATTGATGAAAAACTCACGCAAATCTTCCTTCCGTTATTTACTGTTTACATAGGCTTCAAAAATTCGTCTTGCCAGAAGATCTGCATCGTGACGGATTCTTCCATTTTCAACGATGATAAAATCATCGGTCACATACTGATATTCTGGCAGCATTTCTCCAATTTCCACTTTCTCGGAATTGTATTTTTGATACTGACGCGCCACATAATCTGGCAGATCTCCACTGTTAAAGACACAGTACTGAAAAAGCCTGCGCTCTTTTATTTTCAGGTGCGCTTCGATGGCGCGGATGTGGTCACACTGGGTATAGCCATCGGTTTCTCCAGGCTGGGTCATGATGTTTCCCACATAAAACTTACGCCCTCTGTTTTCCTTGATGGCAGACTCGATTCCACCCACAAGCAGGTTTGGAATAACGCTTGTATAAAGGCTCCCCGGCCCTATAATGACAATATCCGCCATTTTGATGGCCTCGAGCGTTTCTTCCAGGGGCTCGATTTTATCTGGCTTCAGAAAGATTTTTTTGATCCGGCAGTTCTTTTCGCAGGCCGTCTTTGGGATCTGCGATTCTCCCACGACGGTTTCGCCGTTGTCCAGACTGGCATTGAGGGTCATGTCGTCCAGTGTGACGGGCAATACCCGGCCTTTAATCTGAAGAACGTCTGAGGTACGGCGGACTGCGTCGTAAAAGTCATTGCTGATACCGTTCATGGCCGCTAAAAACAGATTTCCAAAATTGTGCCCTTCCAGCCCGCCTTCTGTAAAGCGGTAGTTGAACAGGGACTGCATGACGTTCTCGTCGTCGGCCAGTGCCAGAATGCAGTTTCTTATATCGCCTGGCGGTAAAATGCCCAGATCCTGACGCAGCATTCCAGAGCTGCCGCCGTCGTCTCCTACTGTTACAATGGCGGTAAGGCGGTTGGTATACTTTTTCAGTCCTCTCAGTATAACGGACAGGCCCGTACCGCCGCCCAGCGCAACCACCTTGGGGTTACGGACGGTGACGATATCCTTCAGGGTAAACTCCCTGATATATTCTTTCATTTCCATGTTTTTCTCCTAACAACCTCTAAGGCTTTTTAATTGGCCTCCCGGTCCTTTGTGATGTCACGGTGGCTGATCTTAGTAAGATAGCCTTTTTTCCGGAAAGCCTCCTCGATAAGGTAAGCAAAGGTGACGGAGCGGTGCTGGCCGCCGGTACAGCCAAAGGCAACCTCCAGATGCTCCTTCCCGACCTTTCTGTACTGGGGAATAACGAATTCGATCAGGTCCTCGACCTTTTTATAGAATTCGCGCGCTTCCTCAAAGGACATGACATAATCACGTACTTCCTGGTCTTCACCGGTTTTACTGCGGAGTTCTTTTTTGTAAAATGGATTGGGGAGAAAACGGACGTCGAAAACAAAATCTGCACTCATTGGCAGCCCGTATTTAAAGCCAAAGGACGCGATGTTAATCTGTGTAAAGGCTTCGCTTGTTTCTGACTGCAATATTTTTTCAAGTGTTGCCTTCAACTCTTTGTTGCTCATATCGGTTGTATTAATCACGTAGTCCGCTTCCTGCCTGAAGGTGCTCATCTTTTCTCTTTCCAGCTTAATGGATTCGGAAAGACTTCCGGCAATACCTGTCAGGGGGTGCTTTCTCCTCGATTCCTGATAGCGGGTGATTAGTGTCTCATCATCGGCCTCCAAAAACAGCATTTCAATGTCTCTGCTGCCGCCCTTAAAATTGATAAGGGAGTTCTGAAAGGCTTCTGAGAAAATATCCCCGCGGATATCGGTTACCAGCGCCAGCTTCTCAATCTCGGCGCCAGTATTCTCACACAGCTCAATAAAGGTTTTAATCAGTTTTGGTGGAAGATTATCGACACAAAAATAGCCCAGATCTTCTAAAATCTGTATGGCCTGTGATTTTCCTGCTCCTGATAAACCAGTGACGATAATAGTTTTCATAGTTTCTCCCTTGGGTGTTATTATTCCTCAATATTGACAATGCGTTCACAGGGAACGCCGGCTTCTTTTAGGAGGGCCTCTGCTCCCTGCACCTGCCCAAGAGCCTGGATGCTGTGCGCATCGCTGTTGACGGCAAACTGTACGTTGTACTTCAAGGCGATTTTGAGCTCCTCGCTGTTCAAATGACTGTGTCTCGGGTTAATCTCGAGAATAACGCCCTTTTCAGCCGCTTTTTTAGCGATGGGCTCAATGTCCACTGGCAGCTTATCGCCAGGGTGGGTAATCATCTTAAGCTCATATCGGTCCATCATCTTCAGATAGGCTCTGGTGTTAACCTTTCGTGTTTTCTCCTTCATAAACGGGAAAACCACTGTCAGATAATTTCGAATGGCAAAGCGAAAAACGTCTATTATGCTGGCTGGTATGTAGCCGTAATGGTATCCGGCATAGATCCAGTCGCAGTATTGCCGCTCTTCTTTTCCGATATCAATGCTGCCGTCCGCTCCGGTGATATTGGATTCCACCGAAAGGTAAACCTCAATATCGTCGTACTTTTCATTGAGCGCATCAATTTCCCGGCGCATTTTTTCGAAATTTTTTCTGCGCACGCCAAACATGGGATGGCTTCTGCCATGGTCCGAAATGACGATTGCCCGGAGGCCGAGTGCACGTGCCTGCTCTACCATTTCTTCAATGGTATTTTTGCCATGGCTGTAGGTCGTGTGGGTGTGCATATCGCAGAGTAGCTTCATTATTCTCCTATCATGATTACTTCGGTGCGCATATCCACACCGTAGTCTTGTTTTACTTTCTTTTGAATGGTCTGAATCAGGGTGATAATATCGTCGGCCGTGGCATTGTCTTTGTTGATGACAAAGCCGCTGTGCTTTTCAGATACCTGGGCGCCGCCAACGCAGTAACCTTTAAACCCGCAGTCCTGAACCAGTTTTCCGGCAAAATATCCTTCGGGACGTCTGAAGGTGCTGCCTGCACTGGGGTATTCCAGAGGCTGCTTGCTCCTTCTGCGCTCGTTCAGGTCATCCATCTTTGCCTTAATGGTATTGTAATCTCCTTTTCTTAACAACAGATTTACACCAGTGACAAACCAGGGGTTTTCCTGAACAATGCTTTTTCGATAGCCCATGCGGCATTTCTCAATAGGCAGCTCCAATATTTCACCGTTTTCTGTCACGACTTCAATGGACCGGATAATATCCTTCATTTCGCCGTCGTAGGCGCCGGCATTCATAACAACAGCCCCTCCCAGTGATCCCGGGATTCCTGAGGCAAACTCCATACCGGTCAGGCAGCCTTCAAGGGCCGCCTGGGCGACATCCTTGAGCAGCGAGCCTGGCTCTGCGCTGATACTGGTATCCTCTACCATGATTCTGCAAAGCTGACGGGTTTTTATCATGACGCCGCGGTAGCCTTTATCCCTGACTAAAAGGTTGGTCCCGTTGCCCATTACATAAAAAGGGACATTGTTTTTACGGCAGCAGGCCAGTACGTTTATGAATTCCTCACAGCTCTCGGGCACCACCAAAAAATCCGCTGGCCCTCCTACTTTAAAGGAAATATGGTTTTTCATGGGTTCATCGCATAAAATCCTTTCTGCTGCAATGACATCCATTAGTTTATTTTTGATTACTTCTTTATTCATTCTTTTACTCGTTCCTTCCAAAGGGTATCCGTATTATTATACCATACTAAAGCTGACGATAACATTAAAAAAAGCCATTCCTTTTAACAGGATTGGCTTTTATTATATTCTTTTATTATATTGATTAAAGGAAGGTTCTCCCAATGACGCTGCTCGTCACTTCTTCTGTATAGGGGATTGGGTTGACCGCTATGCCGCCTTCATTCCTAATCAGAAGTTCTGGATTACGGCACATGATCCGATTCCACGCTTCTTCCCCGATAAGGGCAACACCGGCTGCTCTGGCCTCGGGATAACGCTCATAGCCCTCTACCTGATGGGCGTCGCTCCCCATAAGCTGCACCATATGATGCTTAAGCAGAATCTCAAGTGTGCGTCTGGAGGGCTCGCCGTAATAACCGATGAGGCTCAGATAATTGCATTGGATCAGGACGCCGTTTCTCATAAAATCCAGAAGCACGTTGGGATCATCCTGAACAAAATCATAGCGTTCTGGGTGGGCTAAAATAGCCTTATAGCCCCTTTCTTTAAGCTTCTGCATAAAATTCTGAACGCCGATGGCTGTGCCGCCGTGCCGGATTGTCTCTACAAGAAACCACGGAGTACCCGCCAGGGTGGTAAACTCTTCTTTATCGATTAAATCGACCAGCTTGTACTCATATAAAAGCTCACTGCCGAGATAGAGCTCCAGCTCCAGGCCCGCGCGCTCCAGTATTTTTTTCAGGGTTTCACAGCGTTTTTTATTTTCTGCCACAGGTGAGGTAAAGTTTTGATAGCACATATAGTGCGGCGTTAGGACAACGCCTGAAAAGCCGACTTCCTTCGCCTTAAACAGCATCTCGACACTGTCCTCAATGCTCTGGGCACCATCATCGACACCGTATAGTACGTGGTTATGCATATCAATCATTTTATCATCCCCCTGTGTTTCGCTAGCTCTATTATATAAGAAATTGGAAACATTCGCAATGAAAACTTAAATAACTTTGGGTGTTAAACCGCAGTCTCACCCTATTGCGCGCCAGCGCAGACCGCTGTATATACCGCCCTCGCCCCTGCCCGCTTCAACGCCTGGGCGCACTCCCGCAGGGTAGAGCCGGTCGTATTGACATCATCCACCAGCAATATGGTCTTTCCAGCCACATTCTTTTCCTGCGAGACCGCGAAGGCGCCAGTCAGGTTTACCAGGCGTTCCTCACGGCTCAATCCGATCTGATGGGGGGTATCGTAAAGACGCTTCAGAACTTCTCTTTTATAAGGCAGGTTCAGGACGTCTGCCAGCCCCTCTGCCAGATAGTCGCTCTGGTTATAGCCGCGCTCCTCCAGACGTTTTTCGTGCAGGGGAACTGCTGCCACCAGCTCCAGCTTTTCTGCCCAGTCCTTTTCTTTAACAGCTTCAGCCATCTGCCGGCCGATCCAGCTGCCGAGCTGGGGTAAATGCCCGAATTTCAGGCTGTGCACCAGCTTCTGTCCCGAGCCGATGTAATGCAGCCACACCACCCCGCCGTCCAGCACCGGGTCTCTGAGCGGTCCGCAGTCACCGCAGAAATCCATTCCCTTTTCAGAAAGCGGTTTTCCGCAGTATTTACAGGCAGGCATGGTTACCCTTGGCAGAGACTGCGCGCAGCGCTCGCACAAATAGCTTTCTGTCCTGAAAAGCACCTTTTTGCACACTGGGCAGACCCCGTTTGGCAAGAACAAGGTCTCTCTTAGAAATGCCTTTACGCCTGCCCTAAAACCGGATTCAAACATTGAGCTCTCCATACATTTTAATCCGCTGTTTGAGGGCTGTGCGCCGTTCATTGGTGTCGCCGGACTTAACCATACGATAAAAATAATTTTGAGGACCAATGAGCATCAGCATCTTTTTGGCTCTGGTCACTGCGGTATACAAAAGCTTCCGGTTTAAGAACATGGGCGGTCCACCCACCATGGGCATGATGACAACCGGGAATTCACTCCCCTGGCTTTTATGAACGGTCATGGCATAGGCATGGGTGAGCTCGTCGAGCTGATCAAACTCGTAAACGACTTTTTTGTCGTCAGTCAGCAGAATTTCAAAGGTTTTATTGTACTCGTCAATGCGGGTAATATTGCCGATATCACCATTATAAACGCCCTCGCCAGTTTCAAAACCATGAATATCCTCCCACTTAAGCTTATAATTGTTTTTGATCTGCATGACCTTGTCCCCCTCGCGGAACACCACTGTGCCCAATGTCTTTTCCTTTTTATAATCCGCCGCAGGATTCAGAACCTCCTGAAGCTCCTTATTCAGTGAAATAACGCCGAGCTTTCCCTTTTTAATGGGTGAGATAACCTGGATATCCTTCATAGCGTCAAAACCTTTTTTCTCAGGAATACGCCAGGCAACCAGGTCCAGAATCGTATCAAGCACTTTATCCGGGTCCATTGTTCTTATAAACATAAAGTCAGACTGGTTATTGATCTCAGGCATCATGCCCTCATTGATGGCATGCGCGTTTATGGAGATCATGCTCTCCTCTGACTGGCGGTAGATGCGGTCCAGACGCACTACTTTTACCACGTTGCTTTCGATCAGGTCCTGTAAGACGTTTCCTGGCCCAACGGAGGGCAGCTGGTCGGCGTCACCTACCAGAATAAGGCGTGTGCCAGGCTTGATGGCTTCCAGCAGGCTGTTGAGCAGTACAATATCGATCATGGAGGCTTCATCCAGTATGATGGCGTCGACCTCCAGCGGGTTTTCCTCATCCCTGTTAAAAGACGGAAAATCATCGTCACCGGAATAATCGTACTCCAAAAGACGGTGGATGGTCTTTGCTGGCTCGCCGGTCGTTTCTGTAATGCGCTTGGCAGCGCGGCCTGTGGGCGCGGCCAGAACGGTTTTCATCCCAAGGCGTTTAAAAATATAGACAATACCATTGATAATCGTTGTTTTACCTGTGCCCGGCCCCCCTGTAATAATGGCGATTCCGTTTTCGATGGCAGTTTCTATGGCCTCTGCCTGTCGGTTATCTAAACGAATGCTCATGTCCTCCTCATAAGCCGCGATCATAGCTGGGATGTCGACCGTCTGCGTTTCAAAGACTGCACCTGCCAGACGCACCATTGACAAGGCTGCGTTATCCTCGGCCTCAAAGAGAGCCGAGGGATAGTAGGCAGGCTCGTCGTCGATGAACTCCAGCCGCACGTCTCCCCGAAGGGCCAGCTCCTGAAGCTGGAATTCAATGTCCTCCTTTGAGACCCCGAGAATGCCTGCGCTGTACTCGATAAGGTCTTTTTCGGTCATATAGGTGTTTCCCCTTGCGTAACAGTCCTGAAGGCAGAAGCTGATGCCTGAGAGAATCCGCTTCGGGTTCTGGGACTCAAAGCCCAGCTGAGCGGCAATCTGATCGGCTATTTTAAAGCCGATGCCACGCACATCCTTAATAATCTGGTAGGGGTTATCCAAGAGAACACGCACCGTATCGCTCTGATAGGTTTTATAAAGCTTCATGGCATAGGTCGAGGAAATGCCGTACTCCTGGATTTGGATCATGACATCACGGATTTCCTTCTGCTCGCCGTAAACCTCTTTTATTTTGTCGAGCGTCTTTTTACCGATACCGTGAACCTCGCTCAGCCGATCCGGATGATTATCCAGGATATCCAGCGTATCCGTTCCAAAATGATTTACGATCTCGATGGCGGTCTTTTCGCCGATACCGGGCAGGAGTCCTGAGCTCAGATAACGGATAACGCCTTCCTCGGAGGTTGGGAGATCGAGGGCATAGCTCTCGATCTGGAACTGCTCGCCGTAGCTCTGGTGCTCCTTCCAAAAGCCGGTCAGCTTTAAAAACTCGCCCTCCTTCAATTCCTCAAAGTTGCCGACAACGGTTACCATCTGGCCGTCCACGTCAAAATCCGCTACGGTATAACCGTTTTTGTCATTATGGAAAATAATATGATCTACTGTTCCTTTTAAGGTCTCCATAAATATCCCCTTCGTTATTGTTAAAAACATTATACACCAACGTACGCCTGTTCGCAATCATTTCACCTTTAATTTGACAACGGTTAACAGTTTAATTTCCCCTAAAAAGCCGACCTTTCGCCTTGACAGTTTGACTGAAAAGCCATATACTAAATCTTACAACAGATCGTACTGACAAACGTACCAGAATTACATTCAATAAGCAATAGCCTCAAATTATCCGTGGTTATTGCTTTTCTTGTAATTAAGTGCTGATTTATTTTATTAAAGTAAAGAAGGAGAAACTAAATCTATGGCTTTTTATTTTGAAGAACCGTCCCGTACCTTTAGCGAATACCTGCTCGTACCAGGTTATTCCTCTTCACAGTGTATGCCGGCCAATGTTAACTTGAAAACCCCTGTCGTCAAATTTAAGAAAGGTGAGGAATCTTCAATATATATGAATATTCCCATGACCTCTGCTATCATGCAGTCTGTATCTGGCGAAAAAATGGCCATTGCCCTGGCGACTGAGGGCGGCATTTCCTTTATCTACGGCTCACAGAGTGTTGAAAACGAGGCGGCAATGATCGCCCGTGTCAAGGCTTACAAGGCCGGTTTTGTTCCCAGTGACTCTAATGTGACTCCGGACGCCACCATGCAGGACATTTTAGACTTAAAGGAGAAAACAGGACACTCTACGGTTGCCGTAACCTCTGACGGTACCGCAAACGGCAAATTTGTCGGGATTGTCACCAGCCGTGACTATCGTGTCAGCCGTATGGACCCTTCTACCAAGGTCAAAGAATTTATGACCCCGCTCGAAAAAATCATCTACGCTCCTGAAGGCACCAGCCTGAAGGAAGCCAATAACATTATCTGGGACCACAAGCTGAACACCCTGCCAATCGTGGCAGAGGACGGACGTCTCCTTTATTTTGTATTCCGTAAGGATTACTCCTCACACAAAGAAAACCCTCTGGAGCTTTTGGATGCTCAGAAACGCTATATTGTCGGCGCTGGTATTAACACCCGCGATTACGCCGAACGTGTGCCTGCACTGGTGGAAGCCGGAGCGGATGTCTTGTGCATCGACTCCTCAGAAGGCTTCTCTGAATGGCAGAAACTGACCATTGAGTGGATTCGCGAACATTACGGCGACTCTGTAAAGGTAGGCGCCGGAAACGTGGTTGACCGGGAAGGCTTCCGCTTTCTGGCTGAAGCGGGCGCTGACTTTATTAAAATTGGTATCGGCGGCGGCTCTATCTGTATCACCCGAGAACAGAAAGGCATCGGACGCGGCCAGGCAACCGCTGTTATCGAGGTCGCCAGAGCCCGTGATGAGTATTTTGAAGAAACCGGTGTTTATATTCCCATCTGCTCTGACGGCGGGATTGTCTATGACCACCACATTACGCTGGCACTTGCCATGGGCGCTGACTTCGTCATGCTGGGACGTTATTTCTCCCGTTTTGACGAAAGCCCGACCAACAAGGTTAACATCAACGGCAGCTACATGAAGGAATACTGGGGCGAAGGCTCCAGCCGTGCCCGCAACTGGCAGCGCTATGATATGGGCGGCGACAAAAAGCTTTCTTTTGAGGAAGGTGTTGACTCCTACGTGCCCTATGCAGGCCCGTTGCGCGATAATGTCCGCCTGACCTTAAGCAAAGTGCGGTCCACCATGTGTAACTGCGGCGCGTTAAATATTCCTGAATTCCAGGAAAAAGCCAAGCTGACCCTGGTATCCTCTACCAGTATTGTGGAAGGCGGCGCTCACGACGTTATGCTCAAGGATAACGGTATGTCTCCAGTTAAATAAGATCAGCCTCAAAACCTTTATAAAAAAAAGCACTTTACATTTTATCCTGTAAAGTGCTTTTTTATGACCTCTCTTATGCGGACATCCCGACAAAAGCGCCTAAAATATACGGAATCAGCCAAATTGCCCAGACGACAATACTGAACTTATGAAAGGCTTCCTTCTTTTTCGCATCGCCTTTGTTAAGCACCCATGTGGCCCAGACTGCATGGAACAGCATCAGGGCAATGGCGACAACACCGGTGACACTGTGCAGCATCTGAGCCCCCGGTGATATGACCTTAACCCCTGACCGGGCAATGAGACTCATGATAGTGGTACCCGTTGTATCGCACAAAAGCCCAAGCCAGAAGATAATAACATGCTGTTTTTTCAGCGTTTTTGCCTTGCGCTCACCAAATACACCAATGGTATAAAACACCAGCGCCAGCGTGATGGTAATAATGGCCAGAATCAACTTTGTATCCATAACTTCCTCCTTTTCTGTGAATTTTACCAGTATATTATCATTCCCACTTTCGACTGATAATAAACATTAAATTCTATTTTAACACAGATATCAGAGGTTATTTTGATTATCCTTCAAATTACAATAATTTATCCTACATATACAGAATCTCACAGGCGGCTTCCTGCTCTTCTGTCCGTTCATGCCCCTCCAAAAGCCATCGTCCATTCCAGAAATACAGATACCTTACCTTTCCCTCAATCAGACAGGTGTAGCGCACAGCTCTGCCGCCGGTCAACAGAACGTGCCGGGTGTCCAGAACCTTGCTAATACGGAATTGCCTCTGGTCTGTAAGCAGGGTGACCGGAATCCTGTTCTGATCAAAGCAAAAACCAACCTGTTTCACATCATAATATACATTCATTCGATCAGCTCCTTTTTTCAAGAACATTTATTTGAATCTATTATATTACCAAAACAATCGTTCGTCAATGTTTTTTATCAGTAAAAAAACGGCCTCCCATTTGGGAAGCCGTTATCCTTAATCTTTCAGAACATCAATAGACCGTCCATTTAACTTTTTAACCATCTCATCAAATTCCATAAGCGGCATAGGCTTTGAAAATACATAGCCCTGCACAACGTCGCAGCCAATTTTCTTTAAAAATTCAACCCGCTCCATATCCTCAACGCCTTCGGCAATGGTTTTGATATTTAATTCCTTTGCCATAGCCACGGTATTTGCGATGACCACCTGTTCTCTACGAAGGTCTGTCCCTTCCTTGAAGAAAAGAATATCAAGCTTCAAAATATCAATGGAGAGGTTTTTCAGCACGTTTAATGAGGAATACCCCGAACCAAAATCGTCCAGGGAACAACGGAACCCATTTTTCTTCAGCATTTCGACTACATTCTTAAACGCACCGGAATCATCCAGCATCACGCTCTCTGTAAATTCCAACTCAAGCAGAAAGTCTGGAATCCGATATTTCTGTTTTATCCCAGAATAATATTCTACAAAGTCTTCCTGAAATAAGCCAAGCCGCGAGACATTGACCGCCACGTTAAGGATTGGTCTTCCTGCGTCCAGATAGTTCCTCAACCACTGGCACGCCTTCTCAAACATATACCGGTCAAGATCAACAACCAAACCCGTCTTTTCAAACAGTGGAATAAACTCGCCTGGGGAGATCATCCCCCTTTGGCTGCTGTTCCAGCGGGCCAGAGCTTCGGCGCCGGCAATAATGTTCCCTTTCTGTATGTTAACCTTAGGCTGCATATAGATGACAAACTCTTCTTTTTCAAGCGCCTCCTTGCCTAGGGCTTCCATCTCGGTTTCCTTTATAGTCTGATTGCGAATTTCTTCGGTATAAAAAGTCATCTGGCTGCCGATTTGGTCCTTGATGGATTTCTGCGCCATATTAGCACGGTCAATCATGTCGTTAAGGGTCAGCTGCTCAGACTGGTCATCGGTACAGTATACACCCATACAAAGCTCGATGGGCAGATGTCTGGCTTTATCCATTACTGTTTCCGAGATTTCCCCGACCAGCTCATTGAACCAAGCCGTAAGCTCAACACGCTCATGATAGGAACGGATGCCTGCAAAGTTATCCGCTGAAACGCGGCAGAAGAGATCATCCTTTCTGCTGTGCTCTAACAAAGTATCCGATAAGCATTTCAGTATTTTATCGCCGTTCTCATAGCCATACAAATCATTTAAAAATTTAAACTTCTTTATATCACAGTACCAGATTCCATAGGGCGCATTTTTATTCTCTTTCAGTACTTCTTCTCCATCAATGCGAAAACGCACGTCGTTTCGCTGGCCCGTCAGGGGATCGACGTAGGCGGCTTTCAGCAGCTCATTCCGGCTTTTGGCCATGATTTTGCTTTGATGATATAAAAGATAAAGGAAAATCAGGCAGGCCGCCAGCACAATAACAATCATACCAATGGCAGTCTTATTATAGTAATCTCTGACGATGGACTGGGGCGCAGCGGTTATAATAAACCAGCCATTGACACCAACAGGCTCTAATACAGCCATCTCTTTTCCTTCATCGCTGTCATAAACAAAGTTGAGACTTTCACTCTTATTTAAGGCTTCATTTAATTTTTCCTGTTCCTCGACAGACAGTATCCCAAGCTCATTCAGCTGAGTCACATTGTCATATCGTTCACCGGTCTGGACTGAGCGCATGATCATTTCGCCGTTGCTGTCAATAATATTGGTAAAGCCCCGGTCATTAAAGACTGGCGCGTCAATTATCTTACGGAGCACTGACGCATCATTGACTGCACAGAGTACCCCGACAACCTCATTGTTATGTCGTATAGGTACAGCGTAATAATTAATATAATGCCCTGGATTTATCGGATCTTCAACAGTGCGTGAGATCACATCCTTACCTGCTAAAGCGTCATTGAAAAAGTATTCCCTTGAAATATCAACATTTTTATGGGTATCCCCATTAATATCATAAAAATCAATGATGCCGTTTTTATCTGAAAAACCCATTCGGATAAAAACATTGTTGTCATTGATCCGCTTGAGCAGCTGGCCGACCTGGTCTGCATTTAAAACATCTAAATCCCCCACACACTCGGCAATACCGTCCAGGGTTTGAAAATCACCGCTGATCTGCTTTTCCACAGCGGTCTGGCTCTGCTGAGCCGATTCATTAAGGTAATTGGCGCTTTCCTGCTGATTCAATCTCATAATGTGAAAAATGAACAAAAGACTGAAGGCAAGGAATCCAATACAGATAATGACTGCAATCACATAAGTTTTTACAAAGCTGTGCTCGTTATCTTTATCAATCATCCGTTTCCCTTTCATCATCTCAAATTATTTTAACTCACATTTATAAGAAACCAAGCTAAAATAGACTTGTTTTTATTTTACATGATAATTCGTATAAACACAAGTAATTTGGCTGATTTAAAGGGTGTCTTTTGTCCCTGCCACATTTCTTTCGTCTATTGTCTTTTCCACATTTCTGGGCATGTTATAAATTCAGGCAACTTAGTATACTCATTTCCTTTTGCGCTGTTAACCTGAGCCTGAGTTAAAAAACCCTTTCACTCAAATCTGCATTCTTAAGGTTCGAATCTCTGAGATCTGCCCCCAGAAAATTAGCGCCTCTCAGTGAGCATCCCTCCAAATTGGCTGCGATGAGCAGACTCATGCTAAAGTCCTGTCCATCCAGCACTGCTTTTTTGAAATTTCTGCTGGTATAATCTACTGTTTTTTTGCTCGCGACATGTCTCCAGATCATCCTTCAACAGCGCCGCCTCATTCAGTTTACATTTGTATTTTCACAACGATTATAAGCCAGCCGGCTGATTTAGTATATCCACAAAATCCGTCATGGCGGAGGAAATTTTCAGCTGCTGAGGACAGACTTCCTCACAGCTTTTACAGCCAATGCAAGCACTTGGCTGCTTTTCTTCCGGCAGCGCGCCCACGGCCATCTGTGTGATGACGCTATTGGTAAAGCGGGCGTCATTATAGATGGACAAAATGGTCGGGATATCCAGCTCTTTCGGACAATAGGTGGTACAGTAGCGGCATGCCGTGCACGGCAGACTGTCCACCATGCTGTCTGCCACTTCCAAAAGGCAGTCCATTTCCTTCGTGTTTACGGGCTTTTCTTCCTCATAAACTGCCATATTGGCCTTTAACTGTTCTTCATTTGACATGCCTGAAAGAACCATTGTCACCTCAGGGATCGACTGTAAAAAGCGAAACGCCCATTCTGGCGCGCTGGCTTCTGGACGAAATGTTCTGAGCTTTTTCATATTCTCATCGGAAAGGCTTGCCAGCTTACCGCCACGGAGCGGCTCCATCACCCAGATCGGCATATGGTACGCATTGAGCAGCTCTACCTTAGTCCTGGCATCCTGAAGCGTCCAGTCCAGATAATTTAACTGTATCTGGCAAAACTCCAGCTGACCGCTGTAGGCCTCCAAAAAGCGCTTGATGGTATCATACCTGCCATGGGCAGAAAATCCCAGATGCTTTATCCGGCCAGCGGCTTTCTGTTTCAAAAGATATTCCATGATTCCATTTTTTTCATCCATATAGGGATCAATATTTTTTTCATACACATTGTGGAACAGGTAAAAATCAAAGTAATCTACACCACATTTTTTCAGCTGTTCTTCAAAAATTTCCTCTACCCGGCTCATATTAGACAGATCATAGCCTGGAAATTTTGTAGCCAGATAATAGCTTTTGCGTGGATAATTGCTCAGTATTTTCCCCATCACAATCTCTGACTGGCCGTTATGGTAGCCGTATGCTGTATCAAAATAGTTAATCCCATTTTTTATGGCATCGTCGACCATTTTTGCGGCTGCCGCTTCATCAATGGCGGCATTCGGGTCATTATCTTTTACTGGAAGGCGCATTGCGCCAAAGCCAAGGGCTGAAAGCTTTAAATCCTGAAATTCTTTATAAATCATTTTAACTCCTTTTTATGCTTGTTCTATAAGTCTTAGCTTAGCACTTGGAGTCCACTTCAAGTCAAGCTTTTTTTCAAAAAACGATAAACAACCGTATATGATTGCCCTGCAAAATATTGCTGGCTCATATACGGTTGTTATAAATTTTTTACCTTGTATTAAAAAATACGTTTATAAAAGACCCATTTTTTGAGCGATCTCAATATTTACTTTTAACACATTTACACGATCCTGACCGAAAACACCTAAAAATTTACCTTCTGTATTATCGGCAATCATTTGCCGCAGCTCATCCTCAGGAATGCCGCTCGCCTTTGAAACAGCTGGAACCTGTATCTCAGCAGATGCTGGTGAGATATCCGGGTCAAGGCCTGAGCCAGACGCCGTCATCAGGTCAGCTGGAATATCCTCGCGTTTGACATCTGGATTGGCTGCTAAAAATTCATTGATGCTTTCTTCTACGCGGGCCTGCAGCTCAGGATTACTGTTTCCATAGTTTGAACCACCAGATGCGACGCCTGAATAGTTCGCCTCTCCAGTTTCCGGATCTACCTGCAAATCTTCTTCTGTGTAAGTATTGTAATTATATGCCGAAACACGTCCCTTTAGGAAATATGGCTCTGTGAACTGCTGACCAACGTGTTCCGCTCCCACTTCCCTGCCATTTACAGTAATGATACTCCCATTCGCCTGATGGTTAAAAGCAAGCTGGCCTATCCCCGTCAATGCGAGCGGATAGAGCAAACCGCATATTACCAGCAGAGCAACGGTCACTAATAAAGCAGGCTTTAAAGTTGTCGTGATGATTTCTTTCATTTAAACCAATCCTTTCTACATTCCGAGCCCGATCGCCATAACTAACGGCGCAATGATCAGGTCTATGAGTTTTATTCCTATAAAGGGAACCACCACACCGCCAAGACCATATATCAAAATATTGCGCAGCAGCATCGACTCTGATTTCATGGGCTTATACTTGACACCGCGCATTGCCAGCGGGATTAAAAGCGGAATAATTACTGCATTAAAAATTAACGCAGCTAAAATAGCGCTGTAGGGAGTCGACAAATGCATAATGTTAAGAATCTGCATCTGAGGAATTGCCAGGGTGAACATTGCCGGAATAATCGCAAAGTATTTGGCAATGTCATTGGCGATGCTAAAGGTTGTTAAGGCGCCTCGTGTAATTAACAGCTGCTTTCCAATCTCAACAACTTCAAGAATCTTGGTTGGATTTGAATCGAGGTCCACCATATTGGCGGCTTCTTTTGCAGCTGTTGTCCCACTGTTCATCGCCAGGCCGACATCTGCCTGTGCCAGTGCCGGGGCATCATTTGTCCCATCTCCAGTCATCGCGACCAGCTTTCCTTCAGCCTGTTCTTTTTTGATGGCTTCAATCTTATCTTCAGGCTTACATTCTGCGATAAAGCTGTCAACGCCTGCTTCCTTAGCAATGGTGGCCGCTGTCAAAGGATTATCGCCGGTACACATAATGGTTTTAATCCCCATCTGGCGGAGGCGGGCAAAACGTTCTACCAGTCCGGGCTTAACAGTATCCTTTAGATAAATAACTCCATAGATACGCTCATCAACACACACGACCAGAGGTGTGCCGCCAAGAGCCGCAACCTTATTGACGGTTTCTTCAAGATCTCTTGGAATAACACCGCCTAATTTTTTGACACGTTCTATAATGGCATCTGAAGCGCCTTTGCGGATCGTTGTACCATCCGGCAGATCGATACCACTCATCCGGGTTTGAGCGGAGAACTCAATAAACGTTGCATTTTTTGCTTCTTCTGTTATTCCCTTTGTATTAAGTTCTTTGCCTAATTCAACCGTCGATTTGCCTTCTGGTGTCTCATCATTAAGAGAGCACATAACCGCATAATCCGTCAAATCGCTTTTGCTTTCCACGCCAACAGGGATAAAATCTGCCGCTAAGCGGTTACCATAGGTAATCGTCCCTGTTTTATCCAAAATCATTGTATTGACATCTCCGCAGGCTTCAACGGCTTTACCGGACATTGCAATAACATTAAACCGGGTGACACGGTCCATTCCGGCAATGCCGATTGCAGAGAGCAGCGCTCCGATGGTCGTTGGTATAAGGCAAACCGCCAGAGCAATCATGGTCGAAATCGGAATCTGGACTCCCGAATAGCCCGCAAGTGGATATAATGTAACAATTACTAATAAAAAGATAATGGTTAAACCAACTAAAAGTGTTGTCAGGGCAATCTCATTTGGTGTTTTTTGACGCGACGCACCTTCAACCAGCTTGATCATCTTATCTAAAAATGATTCGCCCGGGTCTGCTGTAATTCTGATTTTCAGCCAGTCACTGACGACGGTTGTACCACCAGTAACAGAGGCAAAGTCGCCCCCTGCTTCGCGTACTACCGGCGCTGATTCACCAGTAATGGCTGATTCGTCCACAGAAGCAATTCCTTCGATGACCTCGCCGTCATTCGGAATCATCTCTCCTGCTTTTACTAGCACAATATCGCCTTTCTTGAGTTCATTTGAGCTCAGTGTTTCTTCACTTCCATCTGATTTTATCACTCTGGCCTGTGTGTCTTTTTTGGTTTTCTTTAATGATTCTGCCTGTGCCCGGCCACGTCCTTCTGCGACCGATTCAGCAAAGTTTGCAAAGAGAACCGTAATCAATAAAATAACTGCAACAATGCCATTATAGAGCCTTAAATGACTGATGTCCCCAATATCTCCAAATAAAGTTGGAAAAATGGTCAGTATCAATGAGATAAAAAATCCAATTTCAACAACAAACATCACTGGATTTTTAATCATATAGGCTGGATTTAGTTTTTTAACCGATCCAATCAAGGCATCTTTGAGTATATCGCTTGTTATAAATTTCGTTTGTTTTTCTTGTTTACTCATTTACAATCCTTCCTTTATTAGAACCACAATGTAAGATGCTCTGCAATTGGTCCAAGTGCCAGAGCCGGGAAGAATGTCAGCGCGCCGACTACATAGACGATCAAAACCAGTAGAATCATGAACATAACGTTGTTTGTTTTCATCGTACCAGCACTTACACTGACAGACGCTTTATTCATCAGGGAGCTTGCAAAAGCCAGCTGGAGAATAATCGCTAAATAACGGCCAAAGAACATTGCCAGGCCGGCTGTGACATTCCAGAATACGGAGTTATCAGCCAGTCCTTCAAAGCCCGAACCGTTGTTGGCGGCCGAAGAAGCGTACTCATAGAGCACCTGGGATAATCCATGGAAACCTGGATTGGTAATGCCATCAAGACCAGCCTGTACCGATACCGCCAGGGCCGAAAAGCCTAAAATCAGCAGTGGATGGATAATAATTACCAGCGCTGCCAGTTTTACTTCCCTGCTTTCAATCTTCTTTGTCAGGAATTCGGGCGTACGGCCAACCATTAACCCGCAGATAAACACTGTTAACACCGCATAGGTTAAAATATTCATTAATCCAACGCCTTCACCGCCGAACACACAGTTCAGCATCATATGAAGCAGCGGAACCATACCACCCAGAGGTGTCAGGGAATCATGCATGTTATTAACCGTACCCGTTGTAAACGAGGTGGTGACTGTTGTGAACAATGCTGACTGGTCAATTCCAAAACGAACTTCTTTACCTTCAAAATTGCCCATGCTCTGATTTAGGCCTACTTCAGCCAGTGCCGGGTTGCCGGCGTGTTCAGCCGTCATACATACGCCAAGACCAATAATGAAAATAATGGCCATCGCGCCAAAAACCATCCATCCCTGCTTTTTGTCCTTGATCATAAGGCCAAAAGCAACGACCAGAGCACCTGGAATGATCATCATTGACAATAATTCACAGATATTTGTTAAAATTGTCGGGTTTTCAATCGGTGTCGATGAATTCGCACCCAAAAAACCGCCGCCGTTTGTCCCTAAATGCTTAATAATTTCAAGCGCCGCAACAGGTCCACGTGCAATATCCTGCAAACCACCTTCCAATGAAGCAACCGTTGCAGTTCCCAATAAAGTCTGTGGAACCCCCTGTGAAATAAGGAAAGTCCCCAAAATAATGGATAATGGCAACAAGACGCGGGTGGTAATACGGATAAGGTCTGAGTAAAAATTTCCCATCGCTTTTCTGCCGTCTTTACCGCCAGCCAGACCTCTGATAAAAGCCACACAAACACCATAACCCGATGCCGCTGAAACAAACATCATATAAATGATGACAAGCATTTGGCTTAAATAGGAGAGGCCGGATTCACCTGAGTAATGCTGAAGGTTTGTATTTGTCATAAAACTAATGATTGTATTAAATGACAAACTGGCTTCCATTCCCTCAATCCCATTTGGATTGAAAACAGGTAAAAATTGAATTCTTAAAATGATGTAACCAATAAAAATCATAAAAGCATTTGTGACGACCAGCGCAACAGCGTACTGTTTCCAGTTCATCTGTCGATTCATATCGACACCGCATACTTTATAAATGGCATTGTCAACTCTGTCAAAGACCGGATCTGCAAAGGTCTTTTTATTGGTTGCGATGTGATAAATATAAGTTCCTAATGGAAAAATAATAATCACAAACAATGCTAAAGTTAAAGCAACTTGTAACATTTAGTACTCCTTCATCTCTTTTAATTTTAGTGCTGCTATCTCAGCAATATATTTATTTTTTAAAATTTTTCTGGATTTATAAGTGCATAAGTGAGATAACCAAACATTGCCACAATAATAATTCCAAGTATCAGCATTTTTATTCCTCCTTCTTGACAGGACTTTTTTTGTCTACCTGCTTACTGCAAAAAACAGTGAAGCCCAGCATCGAAACGATACAAACAATTAATGTTCCTACCATCATTACATCCATCATTTTTTATTCCTCCTGTTTGCCTATTTGATATTGCTAATTTATTCTATCTGTTTTCATATAAATAAAGTGTATATAATTTAAAAAAGATATTAAGAAAAAATAAAAATATATTTTTTTAATCTATAACATAAATAAAAAATATTTCTTTGTTATTTTCAACGATATCCCTATCTTCTTGATTTCTCTGGGTGTTTGTCATTGTCTGCATATGATTATATACAGAGACGAATAAATATTTTGTTAATGTTTTTTTGTTTCTGTTAAAATACCATAAAATTCATGCGATAAAACAAACCCTCGAAAGGCTTTATATAAAGTCTTTCGAGGGGTTTTCTGTGTCTGCGGATTATGGCTGCTCCTTTTTTAGCAGTTATGCTATATCGATTTTGGCGTCAATTTCATCAATTTTTATCTGAACACTTTCTCATTTTTTTCGGATAATTCTGAAAAGAATCATCATTACGAGAATACTTCCCGCTCCAATGAAAATGACGTAAGAGTACTGGCGCATCCACTGGCTGCCTTCTTTAACCTCTGTAGAAAGCGGTATTTCTTTGTAGTCTGTCCGTATTCCCCGCACCAAAAGCCTGTGGGAATTGACCCCATAGGGTGTACAGGTGACAAGGGTCGCGTAATCCTGTCCTGGTACAATCATCAGATTACGGGTGTCCTCAGGCTCCACCACATTAATCTGGTCTACCTGATAGGCCAGAATCTCATCCAGGGTATGAATATAAAACAGATCGCCCAATTTTAAAAGCTCTAAATCACTAAATAGTTTTTTTCCAGGACTGCCGCTGTGGGCGGAGAGTACCGTGTGCGTTCCCGCCCCGCCGATTGGAAGCGAGGTTTCAGGCAGATGTCCCACTCCCTTTTCCAAAACCTCGTCAGCAGTGCCATGATAAATGCTTAATCTCTGATTAATAGATGGAATATGGACATACCCCATAACACCATCACGCCTGAAATTAAGCAGATTATTGTATTCATCATTTTTTTTCTGTCTTAATGCCTCAGGATCAAAAGGGTCTGTCAAAATCACATCGCCATTTTTCAAGGCATCATTATATTCTCTTGCCTGACACTTTTCCTCTGCAACGGCACTATTCTCAAGCCTCAGTACAATGTCATCATAATCCATCACCACAGTTTCCTGCGCGTTTTCATAAAGAAAATTGCTGAGAAAAGGATAAAATGCCAGGAGTGCCCCAACACAAATAATTCCAAAGGCCGCAAATTGTATAATACAGTGTTTTTTCAAGACGTCTCCTTTCCTTTTTTACTTGCATTTTTTATGGCCTGGTATATGCTGAATTTTTGTTTTTCAAAATGATCATAAAGGGATCATCCGAAATTTTAATCTTTTCAAAAAAAACAGACCTCCCTGCAATCAGGAAGGTCTGTTTGAGCTGTAGCAGCTGTTCAATTTTTTATGCTTTAGGTTTCCTTCTGGCGCGCGCAAAAAACATCACGCCTGCTGTCACGATAAGAATTCCCGCTGCGGTCATAAACCGGCCACCCATGCTGCCAGTGGCAGGAAGCTTGAATCCAGCAGTATTAATAATCCCAAAACGCACGGTGGTTTCACCGTTATCCAGAACCGCTTTCTGGTCTTTAACCTTGCTGGCATCGCTATCCAGTTTTCCAGTATACACACTTTCCTCTGCTTCAGCTGTCAAATAGAGCTTAATGGCGTCCTTTAAAAGCGTAAAGCCGTCGTCCGTGGCGGATTCTTCCAGATAAAGCTCTACTCCAGTGGGAACACCCGTCAGCCTAAAATGCTTATCTTTAAGGGCTATTTCTTCCTCGCCTGTACTGCTCCACTGATAAACACCATCTGCACCTGTAAAATTCATATAAATTTTTTTATTGTTTGAATCTAAGGTATAAATCTTAAAGCGCACCTGATTCCCATCAGCTTGCGCTGCGCCCTCGCCCTCAAAAGATTTAGTAACATCTAACGCGAAAATAAATTCTGTTACTTCTTTCCATCCGGTGTCAATTTGCTGTCCCTCATAAACCTGATAGGTCAGTTTCGCTTGATTCGGGTTGCCATCTCCCCCTAAAACAGCCTGTTCATTGACGGTTGCAGTATAATATACATAAAGCTGACGTGGTGATTGTTCTCCCCCCAAAGCAGGGTCTTTAGCACATTGAGTCAATTTCATCAATCCTGTATCTGTAAACTGAATAGTAAAAGCAGACCCATTTTCATAGCCATTTTCAGGATAAACATCTTCCTCGAGCGCTGTTACTGTATAATCGGTGTCGATTATGTAAGTCTGATTTGATGCATCGGTAATGGCCATTGTATTTGAATCAAAAGTCTCTGGAAGAGTAAACCCTGCGCTGAGATTGTCAGTAAGATCAAATCTATCTACTTTTACATCTGGATTTTCTCTGGAATTTGTTAAGTCCACAATGTCTGCCGTCAGCTTGAATTCCACAACGTCTCCGCCGTGAGTCACATCGGTATCTTCCAAGGTTTCGCCTGCCACATACCCCAGCGCTGTGTTATCACGAACGATTTTTTTTTCCAAGGCAGCTGTTCCACTTTCATTTTTTGCTCGGGCCTCGATATTCTCGTTCCATTTCTGGGTGGCCTGATCATAAAAAGGGGCTGAAACCACATAAGGATATTGCTTCCTCGTAATAACCACAGGCTCGTTATCCACAGTTGCGCCGGAAATATCCGTTTCTGCTACCATATAAAGCCCATAGGGCTGATTTTCAAACTTAACCTCACCATTTACATCTGTTGTCAATGGTTCTACATTTTTTAATATCTGGTTTACCTCATCGGCTGTGAGTTGTGCCATTTTAGTATTGATAGTGGTGTAATCAGCGACATAATAATGTGTATCATCCTGATAATCCCACCAGTCTTGACTGCTTTCATCTGATTTAAATTGATCACCCAGTTTTTTTGAAATCCCATAGGCCATTTTCACCTCGGTTCCATCATTAACCTGATAAAGATCACCAACCTTCAAAAGCGCAAACTTTACACCAGCTACAGGTTTGGCTCCTTGTTCAAAATTAATGCCGTCCACATCGGACAGCTTTTTTGTAACTGTGATCACCGATGTCCCCTTACTTCCTTCACCTAGCAGGTTTTCATAATAAGCGTCGTCTATGGGAGCCGCCTCAAAACCTGCTGCCATGACCGTTATTCCAAAACTCCCTAAAAGTAACGCTGCCGTCAAAATTACGGACAAGTGTTTTTTCAATCTTTCCATTTTCATCTTTTTTACCTTCTGTTCAAATTTCTACGATCATACAATCAGCTTATATAACACGCTTATGGCTGTAATTTGCGACGCTCTCTTTCCTTCTTTACGAGGATCGCCCCCACTGTGCCGAAAATGACCGTCATACCTGCCATTCCCAGCCAGAAGAAGCCGTTTCCGGCAGTTTCAGGCATTACAAGGGTCTGGTTATTCTCAATGGTGATGATAATATCCTTATAATAGTTTTTCCCATCTTTGGTGTAAAACAGACTTTTCCCATTTCCGATCTGCCCGCTGGCTGTTTCATATGCCAGTTTGACCAAAACAGGTTCTGCCAGAAGGTTATAGCCTTCCTGAGTAGATATCTCTGTTATGCGGTATTCCTGATCCAACGCCAGGTTTGTAAAAGCAGCCCTGCCGTCCTGATCTGTCAAGATTCCTGGTGCGTTATTCTCATCAATATTTCCCTGATTGTCCTCGATCACCGCTGTATTTCCACAGACATGATTGTCAATATCAAGCCACTCGCCATTTTTATTTTTATATTCCAGTCTAAAGGCGACGCCTGCTAACGGCTTTCGCTTGTTGTCCTTTTTCTCCAAAATAATGGAACCGCTGTTACGATTAGTCACGATGAACTCCTGTTTTAACGGCTGATCCGGCATAGTGATCGCATGCTTCCAGGTCATATCATCCATAAGCTCTTTCAGTGTGGCTGAACCGGTCTGGCTGCCCGCATCCTCTCCATACCAATAGTTATAGAGAGGTTCTCTCCAGCCTTCCCAGGCCGCCCAGCTCTCATTGGTATCTTCTTCCTGAACCCAATATTCCTGGTTCTTTTTCAGTCCATAGATTTTTGCTGTCCAGCCATCCTTAAGAGTGAAAACAGCCTTGCGATTCTGGACGGGTTTCCCATAATCTTTTAAAGTGTCCTCTGTCAGAAAATCTTCTTTTACCGCTTCAAGGCTTTTTTCTTCCTCTAACACCCCATTTTCATTAAAAATACGGCAACTGTAAGTGGTTTCAGTCTGGCCTTTAGTCATCAAGACAAGGTTAAAGGATGTGTTATGGTCTGCACTCAATACACCGTCCTCTATATCACCTCCATTTTTGCTGACGATCTTTTTTACCACAAGCTCGGTAAGTTGATTTTTAAAGCACAACGGATTATCTTCTGTTCCCTGCTGCGCCGTCACTTCTTTGAAATAATTTTGCCCCTCTTTCTCAGCGTCTGAAACTTCATAGCTGTCATCTGTATATTCTATAATCCGGTAAATTGTCTTACCATTTTCATCCATCTTCGAGCTGGGCATAGTTACTGGTACACTGGTCCATTTTGCCCGCCACGCATCATATTCGTAGTAAACCGCTTCTGGATCGACTGTGCCATCTAATACCACATTGGCTGCGGGTGTAAAGGCCTGCCAGCTTCCGTCAGGCTTTTGGTATTGAAGCTCAAAAGTCACTGGTTTTTCCAGGCCTTCCTGTACCCAGTTTTTCTCTGCATAAATTTCACTGGTAATCATAGTATTGGTGACCGACGTTCTATAAATATTTTCATCTGTATTAAAACTATCTTGGTAGTCTACATTATAAACAAAATTATATTTTCCAATGTGTTCATCAACAGGACCAGCCTCAGGATTTAATTCCCTTGCCCGGTATTGATACTCTTCGAGTGAATAACCGCCATCCTCGTTTTGCTTCAGGCTATGTTTTAACAGGTTGCTGATTTTCTGGCTTTTGGTCGCCTCAGAATTGTTTCCTGCAAGCGTCAGCTTACTGTCTACACCATTATATGCAAAAGGACTCCATTGATTATCTGCTTTATCTGCCTGCTCTATCTGAAAATCTAATTCCCATGCATTCGGACCATTTGGCTCCCTTGTGCCATAGATATTATCATGATCATTTTCCCAAGTTTTGATCACTTCCAAATTCACCAGATCTGTAATGTTATACATATAAGTCGTATCGCTGCCATTGGCTTTCAAATCCAGATTGATGTAGGGCTGCAAATTTGAATTTCCATTTAATCCAACCGCTCCAGCGCCATTGTTATAATAGTTTTCCAGTTTTTCTCGAGTGTCAAAAAAAGGTTTAAAGAGTGGGGCTGTATTTGCAGGTAACTCTTCTAGGATTTCTTCTGGTGTCGATTTTATTTTTGTTTCCTGCTCAAGCCAGTAGCCCATTTCAGGTGCTTTTCCATTTTTATCCAATTTCACAAATTGTGGTGTGTAGCTTTCCTGATAGATAACTTTTTTGTTTTCATCTAAGAGTTCCAGCTTTGTTTCCACTACCACGTAGCTTAAATAAACGGTCTTCTGCTTTCCTGAATCGTCTGTATAATTAATCGCCCTCGGCAGATTACTGCTCCCAAAATTGCCAAAAGAAAGGGACGCGCCTTTATTTACAGTATGCTCAGGATTGCAGAACTGTTTTTTTTCATTCTGATTTATATCCGCTTTTCCATAATGGGTCTTCATAATTTGCTCAGAATAAGGCGACGCACTTTCTTCTTCTCCTATAGGTTTCCAGTTTTCCGGCTTATACAAGTCACTTTTATGGTTCAAATTGGTTGTTCCCGCAACATAAATCTGAGCGCCCACCTTCATGGTGTAGCCTGTGCTGTTGACAACCGCATTACTTGCTGAATAACTTTCGCCCGGCGACGCAGGCACCTTTTTATTCATTAAAATCTGTATGGTCATTTTATTTATGACGTAGTCTGTACCTCCAGAAAAAACATGTTTGTCATTCCCTGTATCATAGCCTGCATAGCTGCATTTTGCCTCTTTGTCTCTTGCCTTATAGACATTGTCCGGCAGCATGTCTCCTGATTCAGTCACCTCTTTAAAAGTATAGGTCCAGGGTACACCAGTAGTGGCAAATACCTCATTGACGTTCTCAAAAGTAATCTTCCAATAGTTAAAGCCGTCAGCTGCTGCCGCACCACTTAATGAAGCATTTTCTGTTTTAGGCTTTCCCTGACTGTCGACTGTCTCGATTTTAACGAAAATATTCTCATTATTATCTCCAAAAATTTTCTTTAACATTTCTTGTTGATTAGCATCATTCTCTAAAATATCTGCCCTTACCCCCTCAGCAGAAGGTTGCTTCCATTTACCTTCTGGAATCGTCAGCTTAACTTGTCCCAGCTTTATTTCTCCAATGGCTGCTGCACCGCCGCTCTGGGCATTAGCGCTTCTGTAAATATCAAAGGTCAGTTCTTTTGGCCTCACACCGGGGATATTATTTCTGTCTTCCCAGCGTTTTATCAGGGAGAGATTTCCTTTTTCCATATTGTTAAAAGTATTTTTAAAGGTCGCCCAATCCCTGGAACTCGGATTCGCTCCTCTGTCTTCTGCCCTAAAAAGCCCTAAGATTTTCTGGCTGATACTTTCAAAGAAAGCAGCAGTACCTTCGTCTTTTTTCTGAGCAATCAACCCGGAGACAATTACTTTGTTCTCTTCTGCGATTTCTTTATAATTGTCATTATCCTTCATTTCCAATGCGCCGTTGCCACCCACCATGGTGTAGCCTCCCTGAATAATGGGACCTCCTGTGTTTTCTGTGACAATATATTTGTAATAACTGCCATTGGGCGCATAAATTTCCAGATTATCAAAGGAAGTTTCACCTTTATACTGTTTATCAAAGTTTATTTTTTCAAATTCATTCGGCTTAATGGTTTTTGTCTGGCTGAAGCCTTTTTCATTAACCCAAACCCCCTCTTTATCCAAATAAGCTCGGGTAAGGGTAAAGGAGACGGCCGGCAAATTTTGCTCTCCAGTATATTTTGTCAAATCCAGCCATTTTCGAATATTGATGCTCCCTTTGGCAGAATCATACACATTTGTAATGATGTAATTGTTTTGTTTGGGCTGTTGATAAACCAGATTATTTTCCTGCCCTTCCGTGAGACCATTTTCAGAGCTCTCTTGATAAATACCGCTCAAGTTTTCCCGAAGCACGTAGGTGTAAAGCTTTCCCACCTCGTCATATTTGGAAAGAGGTTTAGCTGTCGCATCTTCAGGAAAAACGACAAGTCCTTCGTCTATCTTACCACTGTTTATATTTTTTCCTTCATAGCCAAAAACAAACTGGTATTCGCCATTGGCGTAGTGATTTTCCCAATCACTAACCTCGAGGGTTGCAACAGCATCTTTACCCTGCGGAATCACTTCACCATCCTGTGGAATATTTTCATCATCTGCATGGTACTGGTATAAACTAAACTCTACATTCGGCAGATCTGTTTTGCTGAATCCTGCAGGGGTGTTGGACCAGATTTTTTTACCGGCAATTTTAACATCTGCGCTGATCTGGTTAACAAACAAACCGCCCTCTTTTAATGCGTAAACTTCATTTTTTTGAACCACTTCAGGGTCTAAGTCTTCTGTTAACTTTACCACCTTGTCTTGATTATCTGAGTCCACCGCAAATTCTGTCCCGATTGCTTTATAGCGGTCAATGTCTCTGAAAACATTGACATCCATCGTGGTTACTGTATTCTCAGGATATTTATATTGAACCGCGTCATAATCAAACATTTCCTTGTCAATATGAGTCTTTTCACGGGCATAATAAATGATCTCATAGCCAAGCTCATCATATTTTGGCATTTTCTCCAAAATGGTGGTTGAATAATTGGGTGTATTCTGCCCTTCAAATCTCCAAACTGTATCCTTATAAATAGATTCTATTTTTTCAACAACCTGCCCTTCTTCACTCGTCACATGAATCTGGCGGTAGAGATCAAAATAAATGTCTGGGCGTTCGCCCGCTTCGTAACGGTAAGCGTCTTTCCACTCCTTTCGGAAAAGCACATCCTTACTGCCGGATAAACGGTTGGTAACACTGTAAACCTGTGTGTCTACTGTATGATCTGTGCCCGGCACATAGCTCACCTGAGAAACACCAAAGCTGTACTCATTGTTTTCAAGCTCCAGTTCGGCCAACGGATATACCTTTGACACATCGTAACAACCATTTTCTTGGAAATCCTCAGGATCGTAGGCAACTTCGACCACCCGGTAACGCACCATTTGCCCAAACTCATTGTATTTTGGCAAATTGTAAAACGAAAGACTTTGGCTGGATTGTTCAGTGTCAATTGGTTGGATCGCTCCTGCTACCCTGCCTTCTGCGTCTGAAATTGGCATTGGTGTCCCACCTAATGTAATAATGTTTGTCTTATAGTCGATGGCCTCCGGCGCATCAACGCATTCCAGCTTCAGTCCAAGGACATAATTTTTAGAATCTGTTTCTTTTTTACCTACTGCGGATTTTACGTTCTCTAAAAGCGCTTCACGCTTTGCCTTATCATTTCCATCAATCCAGTCCTTTTCCGCTGTCATATCAATCCGTCCCAGACGGAGATTGGATACGGTGTAGAATGGAACCCCTTCGATCTCTACCAGAGAATAGCTGGCATTATAATAATGATTAGCCGCCTCAAAAAGCATATAGTCAGATTTCTCTTTGGCACTGCTATCGGCATGCTGAATCCTCCAAACCTCTTCCATGTATTCTGGCGTATATTGGGTTTGATACTGATCGTTTGGGGCGTTAAGGGTGCCGTCACCAACTGGCTTTTCACCAACCTTGGTCTCCAAAACCAGGAGATCCTCTTCTTCTACGACTGATGTCTGGATTTTTATTTCTTTCCACCAGTCATCACTCTCTGATACGACCACCGGCGCTATTTGACCATCCAATTTATCAAACTTAACAGTCCCATTCTCTTCAGTGCGTTTATAAAAAGAGAAGGTGACTGGCTCACGGTGTGAGCGGTCACTGTCGTCCAGCCAGCTTTTCCGGAGGCGAATACGATAAATTTCCCCATCGCCTGGTCCATTTTCAATGTGCAGGTGTCTGACATTATCCTCATCGATTGTTGTCTCATATTTCGTATCCCAGGCACCGCCTTGAGTTGCCTTTTCGAGAATGACATACTCATAAAGATTTCCATGGTCATCATATTTTACGAGTCCCTCATATTCCGCATACCATTCTTCGGTTTCCATTACTCGTCCTACAGGATTTCCTTCAAAGTACAAATCGGTCCATTCCGTATCAGCATTTCCATCAATGCTGAAATTTTTGCCGTCCTTTGTAGTCAGCTTCTGCTGCTCCATGGATGCGTTGGTACGGTAAAGAATCAATTCCAGCGGCTGGATATTATTAACACCCTCAAGCCATCTTTTGGTAACGCGGTATTGTGTTGTATTCTCTATGTTGTTTTCAATGACGGTCTCATAGTTTCCTTTATCGTCGCTTTCCACTTTAACATTGGAGGTGTATTTGACACTTTCTCCTTTTTGCTGCAGTGTAAATTCGCCAAGGCCGGTTGTCGCATCCCAGGCCAGCAGATTAGTCTCGCTGCCTTCCTGAAAAACACCACTTTCAATCCATCGGTATTCCAACCTCTCGCCCAGCTCATTGTATTTTGGCATATTTGCGGAAAGGCTCTGCTCCAGCATCTCCGCGATAAAACCTGAAAGCTCCCGTACCTCTTCTGTATTTTTCCAATTCTCATTGGGCCCCTGGCCTTCTCTGGCCGGCCGGGACTGCAGCGTCAGCTGAATCCTCACATCGCCAAGTTCTGTCTGAAAAGCCATAGCATTCCAGGTTTTTTGAGCCTCGGCTGTAGTATTCCCAGTTAGTATATTACTGACTGTGCCCCCATTGTAGATGCTTTTATCGTTGGCTTCCCTTCCGTCCACTCCGATTCCTTCAGGCAGGGTATCTTCTCCCGGATTTCCCAGAGCATCCACTGGATAAAAACGGCTTTCATAACAGTCAGCGCCGGAACCGGTCATACTCTCCCTTGTGAAGTACACGTAAGGGTAGCCTTCAGCGTCATATTTAGGCAGGTATCCTTCGTCTGTCTGATCTTTTTCATTTGCATAAAGCGTTTTGAAATCAAAGAAAGTCCGATCCTCTTGACTTTTTCCCTTAATCTCAACTGACGCCACGTTGTTTTCGATTTTTACCGGTGTCGCTTTTTGATAGGCTGTCGCTGGATCCTGGTTTGGTCGAACGGCATAACGCCAGAGTTCAAATTTAAGATCTGGACGCTGAGAAGGGTCATCTTGGTCATGCCATTCCTTAGTAGCGCCGTATTGTGTGTATCCCTTTAAAGTCAGGATGATTTTTCCTCCGTCATGGGCATGTTCGGCATCGGTGCCATGGTTGTATACAGGATTGTTTTCCACTGTCTCCAGAAGGTAATCCTCTCCGGGAAGACGGTCATCCCCGGGACTTACGTCTGTTACTCCCGCAGGGATATCCTCTTCCGTAACGATTACCTGGTCAATGCGGTTTGGGGACTTTCCATCTTCCCCTTTCGGCTGATCAATATAATAGTCGATCTCTGTTGCGTCCAGGTTATATTTGGGCAAATGACTGACACTAAAGGTATTTCTTCCCGGTGTATCACCGTACTGCCATGTTCCCCAGGAGCTGTGAATAGCATCTGAATTCAGGGGCAGATCTACCTTCCCTGCTTCCCTTCCTGTATCAACATAGAAATGATACTGCTGGCCGACTGCCTTATCAATGCCATATATTTGATGGTCTCCGCGCCGAACTTCGACATCAACGTGAAAATCCATGGCTTCGCTGTAATACCAACCCAGACCCAGACCACCATTGTCGGGATTTGCCCCGGGATAGCGTTCATAATCTTCCTCACTGTTAATATCTGTTGGAAAATAGTATTCATCCAGGTCCGTTATTCCGACTGTTCCTTCCGGCGCTTCCCTGGTCTGTTCTGCTCTCGGCACAAGATCCCATCTGATATCCTCGGCCATATAAGTAATCCTTTTACCTGTCTCATCCGGATCTTTCATTTCAAAGGACAGCTGCGACGGCAGGTTTGCAACACTAAAGTGCCATGTACCAGTACCGCCTCCCTCCGCAAGGGTGACATCATTATTAATGTCCACGAGCTCCCGAAGAGGGATCTGCAAATCTTTTTGAACGGTTGCTGTTTCATCTCCCTCTAAGGCATCTGTTCGTTTAAAAACCACCGTGGCCTTGGCGGTTACCCCTTCACCCGAAGTCTGAGGATCATTCGGAGCCAACCATTTTTTCACTTCATCCAGTTTATCCGGGCGAATATCTTTGGCGTTATTGTTGTCAATCCAGAAAATGTTCTGTTCAAATTTCTCAGAAGACTGTCCTTCAATCTGATAAGACACTCCATCGGCTGTAAAGTCTCCCAGGCTGGTACTCGAAGCCAGAATCGTCGCTGGGACTGCTGTTTTTTCAAGGATAATGCTGCCCGAAATATCTGTGGCCTTTTCTATGGATTGGGCCGTCTCGGTAAAGGTAAGAAGTATCTTTTTTCCGTCAGAGACCCATGAAGCAACCGGGAGCTGTTCTGCCTCACCGCTTCCCAAAACCAGCTGGTCCTCCTCCGTAGCTGCAACAGTGTAGCCGGAATTTTCCAATTCGCAGACCGCCGTATCACCCGCCATCACTGCTGTGGAGGGTGCGTCATTTAAAAACCCAAAACGCAGTTCATTCCCTTCTGATATTTCAAAGGAAAAATCCTCCCCCCGTTTCGACCAGTCCAGGGCTTTTTGGGCTGGCAGCTTAACAATGACTGTTCCCGGTATTTTTTCATCTGCGCCCCGAACTTCTTTTCTGAACATTTCACCCATTCCAGTCTCATAAGCCTGACGTGTCGATTCATCCCAAAGATCCCATGTTATTTCCCGGGGCTCGTGGGACAAGGCTTTCCGATCATATTGCGCTTTCAGTACAATTCTTCCAAAAAAGGCATGTCTTTCTTTGGATTTAAGATTTTCGTCAAATACTACCTGAATCTTTCCATCTTTGATGGTATAGTCCCCAATCTTCTCATCGCTTAATGCGGCTGTTTCCATTCCTTTTTCAGAAATATCTCCGGCATAGACAGGCATAGCGGTTTTCTGATCCGCAATTTTAAGCCCTTCTTTAGGCGCTTCCAGTGTAAAACTCTCTGCTTCTTTCTGGCTCTCAAGAGAGAAATCCAAGCTTAATTCGGTTGTTAATCTTTCCGCTGAATCCTTCTGACCAGATAAAACACAGTCCAATTTTCTCACAATCGGCTGCTCTGCTGAATTTTTATCCATCATATCAGTACTGGTCCCCGTATTTGCGTAAACGGTCACGGTGCTTCCCAGAATCAAAAGAATGCTGAGCGCAAGATAGATCGTTCTGCAAATCATTCTACCTTCAATTAAACACTTCATCCTCTTCCTCCTAAAAATTTGAATCTCTTTCAGTATCTCATCTATATATAATCAGCCCGGCTCATATCAGCCATACAATAAAAAACTATAACTTTTTATTTAATTCCTCTCAGGCTTTCTCTGGCAGCAAGGATTATAGGTTTGTTGCTATGACTGATACTACGCTGAATCATACCTCGCTCTATTTTTTTATTTGCTGATCATCTTATATCCTTATAGTCCAAGAAAAAAGAAAGTAAAATTTTACCATCAAATTTAAATTTGATGGTAACCCGGCACTTTTCTCAATGTTTTATTTTAATCATCACATATGAAAGTGCTTTTTTGTAACAAACCTCAAACATCTTATCTCCTTTTAATCCAAGTTTCTCAGGGTTAAAAAATTAGCCATCAGACCAAAATCTAATGGTTATGTATTCGCAGACTTTTAATAGTCTGCGAGTGCTTCTTAAATTACATTAGACTCCAGCCCGATGACGAACAATCTGACCAGAGCCATGACCAAAGAGAAAATAAGAAAAATTTAAAGTAAAGATAAACAATGCCCTTATTTCCTACGTTTTCAAAGTATTTTTGACCAGATTTTGACAAAGTCCGTATTCATCAAAAAAAATATCTGTATTATTCATATAAAAGCTATAAAACAGAAATTATGCTTTTAAATAAATATATTTAAGAAAAATAAAAAATATAGACATTGCAGTTTAGAATGTGTTATAATTAGCTTAATAAATAGCATATAATGAAACAATATATAGATTTTATAAATTTTTATTCGCAGACTATTAAAAGTCTACGAATGCTTCTGTTGTTCAAACAAATGTTTTATTATTAATAAAACTGATCACAGTACCTTGAATTTTATCCTTCTTGACCTATAGAAAGGAAAATAAAACTGTCATTACGATATTATGAACACAAAATAATTGTCTGCCTCCGTTTGATCTTTATTCCAATACAGGTGCTTCTCTGTTTTATCAAAAAAACAAAACCCCTCAAAAGCACGATATAGCGCTTTTGAGGGGTTTTGTTATTTATTCCCACTCAATTGTTGATGGCGGCTTGCTTGTGATGTCGTACACAATACGGTTCACGTGGGGAACCTCATTGACGATACGGGTGGAGATGGACTCCAGCACATCGAAAGGGATTCTTGCCCAGTCGGAGGTCATGCCGTCAACGGAGGTGACAGCTCTCAGACCAACAGTGTAATCGTAGGTTCGTTCATCACCCATGACACCGACGCTGCGGTTACCTGGGAGAACGGCAAAATATTGCCAGATTTCTTCATCCAGACCGGCCTTTGCAATTTCATCGCGGAAGACAAAATCAGCTTCGCGCAGCAGGTCAAGCTTTTCTTTAGTAACTTCGCCCATAACGCGGATGGCCAAACCCGGGCCCGGGAAAGGCTGGCGCCAAACTAAGTCATGGTCGAGTCCGAGTTCTTCGCCAAGCTCGCGGACTTCGTCCTTGAAAAGGTTGCGGAGAGGCTCGATAAGCTCAAAATCCACATCCTCTGGCAGGCCGCCGACATTGTGGTGGCTCTTGATCACCGCGGCATTTTTGGTGCCGCTTTCAATAACATCTGGGTAAATGGTGCCTTGGAGAAGATAGTCAATATTCTTAAGCTTGCTGGATTCTTCTTCAAAAACGCGGATAAACTCTTCGCCGATGATCTTCCGTTTGCATTCAGGATCATCTGCACCAGCCAGCTTATCGAGGAAGCGATCCTCGCAGTTTACGCGGATAAAATTCATTTTAAAACGGTTTTTAAAGATCTCCTCAACCTGATCGCCTTCATCTTTACGCAGCAGGCCGTGGTCAACAAAGATACAGGTCAGCTGGTCGCCGATAGCACGATGTACCAGGGTGGAGGCGACGGAGGAATCCACGCCGCCGCTCAGGGCACAGAGCACTTTTTTATCTCCGACCTGTTCACGAATCGCTTTTGTCTGCTCTTCGATAAAATTTTCCATGGTCCATAAGCCCTGGCAGCCGCAGATATCATAAATGAAGTTGCGAAGGAGTTCTTTTCCATATTGGCTGTGCTCTACCTCTGGATGAAACTGTACAGCATACATTTTTCCATCTGTATTTTCCATGGCGGCTACCGGACAGGTCTCCGTGGTGGCTGTAATCTCAAAACCGTCAGGCACCTGGGCGATATAATTTGTATGACTCATCCAGACAATGGAGTCGTTCTTAACATCCTTGAACAGCAGGCTGTCCTTTTTTCCGATTTTCACAGCCTTTTTGCCATATTCTCGAATCTCGGCCGAGTCAGTACTGCCCTCCAGCTGCTGGGCCATAAGCTGGGCGCCATAGCAGATTCCCAACACGGGAATCCCCAATGTATAAATATCTGGGTTACACTTTGGAGCGCCCTCTTCGTGGACACTGGAAGGACCTCCTGTAAAGATGATCCCCTTTGGATTGATTTCTTTAATTCTTTCAATGGATACATCGTAGGGTACCACTTCAGAATAAACGCTTGCTTCACGCACCCGTCGGGCGATGAGCTGGTTATACTGGGCACCAAAATCGATGATCAGAATTGTTTCTCTCTCTGCCATTTTTCCTCCTTGATGAGTTAATGTATATAGTTTATCTGTTAATCGCGCTTTGTCAAGCCCTTTTCAGACAGTATTTTCTGGTAATCGTCAATCAATTGTAATAATTTCTGCGCCGAAGGGCATCAGTGCCAGCTTCATAAATTTAAAATGCTGAAGGCCAAAGGGAATGCCCACAATGGTGATGCAGTAGACAAGGCCAAAGGCCAGTGACGCCAGCGCCAGCTCCCAGCCAAAAAAGATAATCCAGAGGATATTCACCAGAAAAGAGCCTGTACCCATTCCGCTGAAATCAATGTCCCGCCCAAAGGGCCAGAGCACAAAGCTCGCAAATTTAAAGGCCTGAAGGCCGAGGGGTATGCCAATGATGGTCACGCAGCAGATCAAACCTGAAATAGCCCATCCAAGGGCACAGATCAGGCCGCCAAACAGAAACCAGATGATGTTTCCCAGTGTTCTCATAGGCTTTTCAGGCTTCCTTCTTTGGCAAATGGATAGACATGCCAAAGGTATCCATAGCCGCCTCAAAAAGAGCTTCGGAGATGGTAGGATGCGGATAGATAATCCGGCACATATCCTCAATGGTTCCCTCCAGAGCCATAATGGTCTCAGCCTGGGTAATGAGCTCGGTGGCACCCGGACCAGCAACATGAATCCCCAGGATCTCGCCATATTTATCCTCGGTGATGACCTTGACGAAGCCCTGGTTTTCATCACGAATCAGGGCGCGGCCGCTGGCGCTCATGGGGAAGCTCCCCACTCTGACGTTTGAATAGGCTTCTCTCGCGGCTTCCTCTCGCATACCAACTGAGGCTACCTCTGGAAGAGTATACACACAAGACGGAATCAGGCTGTAATTCATTTTAGCAGGTCTGCCGCCAAACATGTTTTCGACAGCGCGCATGGCCATAGCGGACGCGCCGTGGGCCAAATGGGATTTAGCGGTCACGTCTCCAATGGCGTAAACGTCCGGTACAGAGGTTTCAAGGTAATCATTAACGTCTACCCAGCCGCGGTCAAGCTCAAGGTTCAGGCTGTCCAGCCCTTTTAAATTTGCGCAGCGCCCAGTAGCCATGAGAACATCAGCGCAGCAAAAGCTCTTCGGCTGTTCCTCATTGCGCATTTCAACCTCCAGATGGAAGTTGGACGCGGAATCTTTATAAATATCCCGGACAAAGGCGTTATAATGGATGGTAACGCCGTTTTTAACTAAGCTTTCCTCTACGCAGGCGGTTCCTTCCTTATCAAAGCCATTGATTAAGGTGCTGCCGTTTTGCAGCATGGTCACCTTAGTGCCGAAAATACTGAAAATAGTGGCAAACTCACAGCCTACCACACCGCCCCCCACGATGATAAGCTCTTTAGGCAGATAAGGAAGGTTCAGGGCCTCGCGGTTGGTCAGCAGCCCTGGAATATCTTTAAACAAATCGGGAATTGCCGGATTGGAACCAGTGGCGATGATCAGCTTCTCCCAGCCAATGATCTCCTCGCTACCCTCCATATCGGTAATTTTAGCAGAATAGTCCGGAAAAACCTCGCCGGTTCCCTGGTACACGTCCACTCCATTGCTTTTCAGCAGCATTTTTATGCCATTACCCAGCCGGCGTACCTTTTCATCTTTATTTTTTATCATCTGCCCCATGTTGACGCTTGGCTGTGACATGACGACACCGCGCCTTGCCGCGCCGTCACAGGCCTTAATAATCTTCGCATTCTGAAGCATAAATTTAGTGGGAATACAGCCGACATTCAGACAGGTACCGCCCAGGCGGTCTTCCTCGATCACCGCGGCCTTTTTCCCAAGCTGGGCTGCCCGGATGGCTGCAGTATAGCCTCCGAATCCTCCTCCCAGTACCACCAGGTCATAATGTTTAAATTCTTTACTCTCACTCATTTTCTCTGACTCTTTCTATATGAATTTAGAATAGCAGCAGGGCCGGATTTTCCATATAGCTCTTGACGGTCTGGAGGAACTTGGCGCCTGCCATACCGTCCGCCACACGGTGATCCAGATTCAGGCTGATCTTCATTACAGACCTCGGAGTGGGCTCACCTTTAAAGATACGAACCCTGTCTACCACCTCGCCAACGCTTAAAATAGCGCTGTTTGGCTGGTTAATAATAGCGGTAAACTCCAGGATACCGTACATGCCTAAATTGGTTACTGTGAAGGTACTGTCTTTAAAATGGTCACCTGTCAGCTTTTTCGCCTTAACGAGTTTGAGCAGCTCGCTGCGTTTTTCGACCATCTCGGAAAAGCTTGCAGTATGAGCGTCGCGGATAACGGGAACGATCAGTCCGTCATCCATTCCCACAGCCATACCCAGGTTCACAAAATCGTGCAGTACAACGCCGTCCTCACACAGGCTGCTGTTGATATAGGGATGTTCCATTAAAGCTCTTGAAACGGAAACCAACAGGAAATCGGTATAGGTACAGCGGTAGCCTGTTTCCTTCTCGACCTTTTTGCTGATTTTCTTGCGCAGATCTTTAACCTCGGTCATATCGACTTCTGTGGTCAGAGTGATCACTGCGTTTTCAAGATTGCTCTTAACCATGCGGTCCGCAATAATTCTGCGTTTTGCCGGCATGGCTTCAAGCCTGCCCTTCACCAGTGGCTTCTCAGCGGCTTCTTCCACTTCCTCTGCCGCCGGGGTGGTTGGCTCAGGCACAGTGACGACAATGATTTCCTCTTCATCTTTGCTGTCTGGTGCTGGCTGCTCTTCCGTTTTTTCAGGCTGTGGCTCCGGTTTTGGCATTACCTCTTCTGGCGTTTCTGGTGTGGCTGTTTCTTTTTGAATCTCAGCCTCCTCGATCACGCTTTCATGGCGGCTCGCCTCTTCGGACATCGCTTTCAGGACATCTTCCTTCATGATACGCCCATCGGGCCCGCTGCCCTCGCCAATGCTGTGGATATCAATCTTTTCGACCGCCGCCATTTTTTCTGCCAGCGGTGACGCACTGAGCGCATGCGGTGCTTCTTCCGCCGCTGTTTCCTCGGCTTTGGCAGCATTTTCCAGAACATCCTCCTCGTGAGCTTCACTGCTCAGTTCGGCTTCAAGGCTGCCCATTCCGGCCACCAGATCCTCGAGGGTCATATCAAGTGCTCCGGTCATTCCCGGGTTTGGCTCTGCGGTAAAGACTTCTTCTGCCTTTTCAGTCATCTGGGCGCTTTCTTCTGGAGCTTCTGATTCCTCAAGCTTTTCTTCCTCTGGTTCTGTAAAAACCTTCTGCTGCGGCACTTCGGTTTTCGCCACTTTTTGCGACATGTTCAGCAATGCTTCAATATCCTCTACCTGGATACGTCCCTTAGGGCCACTGCCGGTTACATTTGACAGATCAATTTTATGCTCTGCCGCCAAACGTCTGGCAGACGGTGTGGCGCGAATGGTTCTGCCCGCGCTTGAAAAGCCTTCGCGTGTGGAGCTGCGCATGGCCTTCAGCGCTGCGCGGTCCTCATCCGTGAGGTGGCCCGGGCTCTGCATATTATTAAGCGGCGAAACTGCCTGATGTTCCGGCACCTGTTCTCCTGCCTGACCGATACAGCCGATGACTGTAAATACCGGCAGCTCCACGCCTGTTTCATAGTAGCGCTTCAAAAGCACCCCACTGTCCTCAGCCTCAACCTCAATATTGACCTTATCGGTCATGAGCTCAAACAGCGGTTCGCCTTTTTTGACGGTATCTCCTTCGTTTTTATACCATGTCATAATGGTTCCGGACTGCATGTCCATTCCTAGCTTTGGTAAAATAATATCTGCTGCCATATTTGTAATCCCTTTCTATTTAATCGTCGCATCCGACTACCTGATAAACGGCATCCATAAGGTCTTCTATCTGTGGTACCACGGCGGCTTCCAGATTACGGTTGTATGGAATGGGCACATCCAGCCCTCCGAGACGGATAATGGGCGCGTCCATATAGTCAAAGCAGTCACTCTCTGCAATCCGGGCGGCAATCTCCCCGCCAACGCCGCCAGTCTTGGCAGCCTCGTGAGCAATGATCAGTCGGCCGGTCTTTCTGACGGATTCCATAATGGGCCCCATGTCCATGGGATAAAGCGTCATCGGATTGATAACCTCTACCTCAATGCCCTCCTCAGCCAGCTTTTCTGCCGCCTCCATGGCCTTTACAAGCAGCGTACCCCAGGCCACAATGGTGGCGTCTGTTCCCTGACGCTCCACAAAGGTCTCACCGATGGGTACCAGATAATTGTCATCGACGGGTACCATGCCCTTCATTTTGTAAAGAAGCTTATGCTCAATAAAACAAACCGGGTTGTTATCCCGGATCGCCGCTTTTAAGAGCCCTTTTGCCTGAGCCGGTGTGGATGGCGTAACCACCTTAAGCCCTGGCACATGGCACATCCACGCCTCCAGCGTCTGGCAGTGCTGTGCCGCCGCTCCCGTACCGGAGCCCGATGGCAGGCGCACGACCATGGGCACCTGGGCCTCACCGCCGAACATATAACGAAGCTTGGCCGCCTGATTCACTAAGGAATCCATCCCAAAGGAGATAAAATCCATAAACATCATTTCACAAATGGGACGAAGCCCTGTCACAGCCGCTCCCGCCGCTGCTCCTACAATCACCGACTCGGAGATGGGCGTATCCATAACGCGCTCCTCACCAAACTCGTCGATCATGCCAACAGAGACACCAAATCCTCCGCCGTAGACACCGATATCCTCTCCCATAAAAATCACATCGTTGTCGCGCCGCATTTCCTCTGACATGGCCAGGCGGATTGCTTCGCGATAAGTCATTTCCTGCATTTTCATAAAAAGCACCTCCTAAGCGTATACGTCTTCCAGAACTGCGGTGACTGGCGGTTCAGGACTGTTTTTGGCAAATTCTACAGCGTCCTCAATACTTTGGTGCGCCGCTTCTTTTATCTGGGCCATCTGATCTGGAAGCATGACTTTGTCTTCCTCCAGATAGCGCTCAAAGCGGGTGATGGGGTCTTTCTTCCGCCATGCTTCCACTTCCTCCTTGCTGCGGTAAACCTGAGCGTCACTTTTGGAGTGGCCATTGTAGCGGTAGGTTTTACTTTCGATGAGCACAGGGCCCTTGCCGGAATGGGCGTACTGACGAGCCTTACGGACAATTTTATAAACCTCAATTATGTCGTTCCCATCAATGGTAAGCCCCGGAATACCGTAGGACGCCGCACGGTCCGAAATGTTTTCGATATTCATATGCTTTTCGATGGGGGTTGACATACCGTATAAATTGTTTTCAACATAAAAAATGACCGGCAGCTTCCAGACCGACGCCAGATTCAGGGATTCATGAAAGTTCCCCTCATTGGTTGATCCGTCGCCTGCAAAGCAGAGCACAATTTTGCCGGTTTTTTTGTATTTCTGGGTCAAGGCCGCGCCGCAGGACAGCGGGTAACCACCGCCGACCACGCCGTTTGCCCCGATATTTCCGGATTTTAAATCCGCAATATGCATGGAACCGCCCTTACCCTTACAGTAGCCGGTTTCCTTGCCTAAAAATTCAGCCATCATCAGCCTGACGTCAAGGCCAAAACCAATGGCCTGGGAGTGGCCGCGGTGCGTCAGCGACACAAGGTCTCCCTCGTCCAGAGCCAGACAGGCCCCAACGGCAGAGCCTTCCTGTCCCATGGACAGGTGCGTTGTCCCATGGACCTGCCCCCTTGAAAACAGCCAGGCTACCTTTTCCTCAAAGAAGCGGGCTTGGTTCATTCTATAGTACATTTTTGTTAATAATTCTTTATCAAATTCCATCATCGATAATCCTCCAAATCTTCGTATCTTTGATGTTCTAAGGCTGGGCAAATGTCCTATTTACCCATTATTATTATTTATTATATAATATTATAGCTTTTTTTGGCTTAAAAGGAAAGTATTAATTCCCTTCTGAAAAAAGAATGAAGCAGAAACACCTCTCTGAATTCTTCAAATGTTTTTCAAGACCGCAAAAGCCAGTTGTTGCGGGCCTTTTTACATGATATACTGTTTTTATGATTATATTTAAAAGGAGAGGTTTATTATGAAATTAAGTACCTGCCCATCCTGTTTGAAAAGCCGTCTTTCAAGGCTTTTTTGCTGCATTTTTGCGGCATTGACATTGCTTGGCTGGCCCTTAGGGGTTTTGGCTGAGGAAGTTAACGCTGCGTCTGTGTCTTCCCCGTCTCTGATCATCGAAACACCTTCCGAAGCAGAAACCACCATTGCGCCCGGCAGGAATTTTTATGTTCTCGGCAGCATTGAAAACGGCAGCAGCCTACCCGATAACGCCTCCCTGACTGTTTCGCTGACAGATACAGAAGGCACCACTGTCAGAAAGGTCACTACCTCGATCAAATCAAACACAAGTCTCTATCTTCCCAGCAATCTGAATTATTACAGCCCGGTTACCAAGGAGGATATCAAAAACTCCGGCATGCCAGAGCTGATCAGCAAAGACCCTGTTAATGGGAGCGACTTTAACAACGCCTCCATCAAGTGCTACTATAATGATGATGCCTTCTATGCCATGATCGCAGGAGGCAATGATATTGACCAGATGAATTGGCGGGACGCGAATGGCCTACCCTACCCAGAGCTTTCTGAAGGGGATTACACCATTACAGCTACGCTGGAGGCGCCGGATTCCACAATGCTTGCTCAGGCTCAAAAGACCATCACCATCGGCGTTTCTGAGAACAAGATTCTGGCGCGTTTTTCTCCCGATGAACACCTTGATTTTATAAAGGCCTGGGCTGGAGATAAGGGCTACCGCGTTTACAGCGACCCCTTTCCTGGCTACTGGTCGCAAAGTATTTTCTGTGAAATCCTGCCGGAATGGCGCGCAGCTGATGCGGCCGAGTACGCTGCTGGCAAGGTTCACTGTGTTTTATACAACCTGAAAAAATCAAGCTCCAGCTACAGCGTTGAGCTCGGCGCTCTTCAGGCCCAGGGCGTCATTGACAACCCTGACCGCATGGCCTTTTACTACTACAATATTGGAGAGCCTTCTCTCACCGTTGACGGCAGCACTGTTAAAGCTGAACTGGAAGCGCTGCCTGCCGGACAAAAGGTTGCTTTTACCCGCGCTGAGGTAATCACAGGCGATACGGATGAAAACACTTACGATGCGGCTGATACGGTCACTAAGACAGATCTTAACACCAGGGATGGCATTACATGCGGGGCTGCTGGCGAAACCCTCGCAATCTACGGCGTTACTGCACCCATTCAGCTGGCTTCTGAGGACATTATCGACAATGGTGACAATTCCTATACCTTAAACAACAAAATTACCAGGCTTCATTATGCCATCACCGGCGATGGCGTCGATCTGGATGTCGATAAGCCTGTCGACACGTTAACACGGGCTTCCGGTCCTTCCGAGCTTGAGTTCAAGCATGATATTCCCATTGACGAGAGCATGTCCGGCAAAACACTTGGTGTTCATGTTACTGCCTATGACAGTCATAACAACGCTGTTTACAGCGCTGCCCTCGCTGTACCGGACGCGTCACAGACTGCCGAACCAGAAGCGCCGCAGCCGGTAACTCCCGCCAGTCCAGTCAATCCCAAAACCAGTGCGGATAACGCCGCCTCACCGGTTCTGCCCTTTACCCTGCTGACGGCATTTCTCACAGGAACAGCAGCTTTTGCGGGTAAACGCGCCTGCTAAGCTAAAGTCTGCTTTCAGCTGCCCAGGGTATAATATGGACAGTTTTATAAAGGAGGTCTGTCTATGTGCGGACGCTATACCCTATTCTCACATAAAACCGTTCCGGAGGCCCAGAGACTCTGGCAGGCTCTGACAAATACAGCGCCCGCTGTTCCTGTGCCAAAGGGTGACATCGCACCCTCAGAATACGCGCCAGTTTATGTGGCCGGAGATAAAAACGGCAGGACAGCAACAGTTATGAAATGGGGTTATCCCAATCCCCGCCGAAAAACGCTGATCATCAACGCCCGTTCCGAAACCCTTATTCAAAAAGAAACCTTCCGGGAGGATTTTTTAAACCAGCGCTGCCTGGTTCCCGCCGAGGGCTTTTATGAATGGACACCCGAGAAAAAGCTTTTTGTCTTTGAGGGCAGCGATTCTTCCCTCATTTATCTGGCAGGTATCTACCGGAAGGCAGGGGACAGACGTGAATTTGTCATTCTGACTCGGGAGCCGGTCAGTCTGGTAGCTGAGATCCACAACCGGATGCCGGTCATCATCCCAGAAGATCAGGCAGAGGCCTGGCTTTACGACACTAACGCCGCCCTTGAGCTGATCCGTACAGCGCCGCCAGAGCTGGTCCGGCGTTGTGTAAAATAGGCGAAGCTCGATAGATTTACTATTTGCCACATCGCTTAATAGTTTCCTTTTTCGGTTTAAGGGTATATAACCTTTAAACAAAACAATAAGGAGCTGATTAAATTGGCCAAAAAAGTTACAATTATAGGTGCCGGAACAGCCGGACTCGCAGCGGGTATCCGCCTCTTAAAAAACGGCTACGAGGTCGATATCTGTGAACGTCTGCCGCAGGCTGGCGGTAAAATGAATCAGATCAAGGACCAGGGCTTTACCTTTGACGTGGGGCCCACCATTGTCATGATGCCCGATATTTACAGAGAAATATTTGAATACGCCGGAAAAAACCCCGAGGATTACATTCCCATGAAGCGGCTGGACCCCATGTATGTCCTCACCTTTCCAGACGGTGAACAGCAGCGGGTATCCTCCGAGCTGACCGAGCTGACCAGTATGCTGGAGGCCATCAGTCCCGAGGATACCCTTGGCTATTTTAACTATCTGGCCGATGTGTACAAGCGCTATCTGGTGGCCAAGGATGAGTTTATTGACAAATCCTTCCGGGACCGCGGTGATTTTTACAATCTCAAATCCCTGGCCAACGCCATGAAGCTCAAAACCTTTGACGACGCCTACACCTCCATTTCCAAATTTGTGCAAAACGAAAATCTGCGGAAGGCCTTGGCCTTCCAGACTCTTTACATTGGTATTTCACCTTATCAGGGCCCCTCGATCTACACCATTATCCCCATGATCGAGCTGCTCTACGGCGTGTGGTACATGCCTGGCGGCATGTATACCATGGCTGACGGCATGGTGCGTCTTTTTAAGGAGCTTGGCGGCACCCTGCGGCTGGACACACCGGTTGACTGCATCGACATTGAAAACGGCCGGGCTGTGGGCGTCCACATTGGTGATACTGTGGAATCCCCAGACTACATCGTCTGCAGCGCGGATTTTCCCTATGCCATGAAATCTCTGATTCGTAACAAGGAGGCAAAGGGTAAATATACAGACGATAAGATCGACGAGCTGGAATACTCCTGCTCCTGTTTTCTCCTCTACCTGGGTCTGGATAAAAAGCTGCCAAACCTGTCTGTGCATAATATCCGGTTCGGCGGCGATTTTGACCAGAATGTCCGGGAAATTTTTGAGACCTATACCCTGCCAGAGGACCCCTCCATCTACCTGTATGTGCCCTCAAAAATTGACGGGTCCATGGCTCCGGAGGGATGCGAGGCCCTTTACGTGCTGGTACCTGTATCCGAACTGTCCAAGGGCGATATTTTGTGGGACAACCGGACCGTCAAGAATTACCGCAGCAAGGTTCTGGAGAAGCTGTCTGCCATCCCGGGGCTTGAGGATATTCAAAGCCACATCATCTTTGAAAAAAGCCTGACCCCTCTGGATTTTCAGGACACCTTTCACGCCTATAACGGCGCGACCTTTGGGCTGAAACCAACACTGTTCCAGAGTAATTATTTCCGCCCGCACAACAAGGCTGATCACTGTGAGGGTCTTTATTTCTGTGGCAGCAGTGTGCATCCCGGCGCCGGAGTGCCCATTGTCCTCACCTCAGCCAAGCTGGCGGTAGATGAGCTTTTAAAGGATGACGGACTGCTATGAGTACCTCCCTCGAACGGGATTACGCCTTCTGTGAGGACGTGATCAGAAAAAATTCCAAGAGCTTTTACCGGGCTTTTTCGGCGCTGCCCCGTCAAAAGGCTCTGTCCATTTTTGCCATTTATGCATTTTGCCGAAGGGCTGATGATCTGGCCGATATACAGCGGGACCGCCGCAGACTTGAGACTTTTCAGGAAACCTTCGAGTCTTTTAAGGCCGGCATCACCCCAGATGATCCTATGTGGCGGGCCCTCCGTCACACGGTAGAACACTACAATATCGGGTTAGCCCCCTTTGACGACATGCTCACCGGCCAGCGTATGGATCTAAGTTTTGAGCAGCCCGCCACCCAGACTGCCCTTGAGGATTACTGCTATTACGTGGCCGGCAGTGTAGGGCTCATGATCCTGCCTGTACTCTCAAAGCATCACCGCCTTTTAGAGCAAAACGCAGTGGATCTTGGCAAGGCCATGCAGCTGACCAACATCCTCCGGGATGTGGGTGAGGATCTGGTAAACAGCCGGATCTATATTCCCCGGGAAATCCAGCTACTTTATGGCTACTCAGACGACGAGCTGCGCCGCCAGACCGTTAACTACACTTTTAAGCAGCTCTGGGAATATGAGGCCCGCCGGTCTGAATTTCTTTATAAAAAAGCGCTGATGGGACTTCCCCTGTTTGACGCAGACAGCCGTCTGCCTGTACTCCTGGCTGCTGTCCTTTACCGGCAGATTCTGACCGCTGTCCGGGACAACCATTACGACTGCTTCAGCAAACGGGCTGTGGTGCCAAAGGCACGGCAGCTTTTACTCTACCGCCAGAGCAGCGAGGCTGTCCGAAATTTGAGAGGTAATCCTTTATGATTGACACTAACCTTCTCGGGATCATCTTATCCTTTATTTATGTTTTTATAGTATTGGGCCTGTCCACACTGCTGCAAAAGCGCGGCCTGTCCGCCGAAGGCTCCCGTAAGCTTGTGCACATCGGGGTTTCCAACTGGTGGCTCATTGCCATGTTCTGCTTTAATAACGTGGTGTGGGCGTCGGTGGCGCCGGCAGCCTTTATTGTGCTCAACGCCATCTCCTACCGAAAAGACCTGTTCAGCGCTATGGAACGCCACGAGGGCAGTGGCGACCTGGGTACGGTCTATTACCCCATCTCCCTGCTGATTTTGACCATTCTGTGCTTTGGCGGCTACAGTCTGCCCTACGCCGGAGCCCTCGGCGTCTTTGTCATGGGATATGGAGATGGTCTGGCCGCGGTGGTGGGAAAGCGTTTTGGCAAAATGAAGTACCATATTTTCGGCAACACCAAAAGCTACGTGGGCAGTCTGACCATGCTGGCGGTTTCCTTTCTGGTCTGCGCTGTGATCCTCTGGGCAGCGACTCCGGTTTTTCTGGGAACCATCCTGCTTCAGGCTCTGATTCTCGCGATTTTTGCCACGGTAGTGGAGGCAGTCTCCCCCCTTGGGCTTGATAACCTGACGGTTCCCCTGCTCACCTTTTTTCTATACCAGCTGTTTTTTTAAGGAGTAATCAATGAAAGCTTTACTACTCGGCGCTCTCCTGAGCGCCCTCATCGGTTTTGCCGCCTATAAAAAAAGGGCCTTAAGCACCAGCGGCTTCATGGCGGCAGTGGTGCTCGGCACAGTTATTTACCTCTGCGGCGGCCTCTTATTCTGGCTGACTATGATCGCCTTTTTTATTTCTTCCAGCCTGCTGACCTTTATCAAATCCAGCAAAAAAGAGGCGGCCCAGCAGCTCAATGAAAAGGGCGGCCAGCGCGACGCTGTACAGGTATTTGCCAATGGCGCCCCGGGTATGGCAGCGGCGATCCTTTTCTGGTTCTATCAGAATCCTGTTTTCCTTATCATTTTCGCCGCCTCCTTTGCCGCCTCCAACGCAGATACCTGGGCCTCGGAGATCGGCGTTTTAAATCGGAAGCCGCCGGTTTCCATCATTGGCTTTAAACCCATGGAGGCCGGCACCTCGGGCGCAGTGAGCCCACTGGGCATGGCGGCCGCTCTTGCTGGGGCGCTGTTTATCGCTCTGGTTTTCTGCCTGGCTGGCGGTCTGGTCTGGAAGCTTCCGGTTCTCCGCCTTTCATGGGTGCTCATCATCACAATCAGCGGTTTTCTGGGCTGTCTGACCGACAGTGTCCTGGGTGCTGTGGTCCAGGCTCAGTACCGCTGTATCAGCTGTGGACGTCTGACCGAAAAAACCGAGCATCACGGCGAGGCAGCGGTGCTGGTCAAGGGCTTTAAAATCATGAACAATGATGTGGTCAATTTTCTGAGCGGTATGGCTGCCGGACTCCTTGGCAGCATCTTCTTTAATCTTTTATAAAAAGACACATACAAAAAGACCATTTTCCCACTGGAAAATGGTCTTTTTTAATGCTCGCCTGAAAAAAGATCGATGAGCGACTCCGCGATGATCAGGTCTTCAGGCGTTGTTATCTTAATATTATTGTAGTGTCCCCGAACAATTTTCACCGGCACACACATTCGCTCAACTAAAAAGGCATCGTCGGTGCCCTCCACCTCCTCCTGAATAGCCTTCTCATGGGCGTCCAGAAGCAGATCATAGGTAAAGGTCTGGGGCGTCTGGATCTCAAAAAGAAAGTCCCGGTTGGGCGTGTACTCCACAAAGCCGTCCTTCTCAACCACCTTGATGGTGTTTTTGGCTGGCACTGCCACAATGGTGGCCTTATGCTGGATGGTCTCATAGATGCTCTGAACAATGATATCTTCCTTAATCAGGGGTCTTGCACCATCATGGACCAGTACAATATCGGTCTGAGGGCTTACTTTTTTCAGGCCTTCATAAACGGACTTCTGACGGGTCGATCCGCCCTCCACCAGCTTGATCTTAGAATAATTGTGAGGGGCTAAAACCTGCTGTCGGCAGATTTTAAACTCATTTTTATTGATAACCAGAATGATCTCATCAATGAGAGAGCAGCGCTCAAAAACATCCAGCGTATAGGACAGAATCGGTTTTCCCCTCAGGGTCAGGTACTGCTTGTTGATGGGCGCATTCATTCGCGTCCCCTGACCGGCAGCGGGAATAATGACACTGGTTTTTATTTTTTCCATGCTTTCACCATCCCAATTCCTTAAGGCCGTTAATGATTGCTGCTTCCTCTGTCTCAATGGTAATGAGACGTTCATCCGGTTTTTCAGTCTGATCAAGCGCAAAGGTTATTTTAGATGCGAAGGGATAATCACCGGCCACCTGAGGCCATTCAATGATCAGACTGCATCCCTCGTCCAAATAGTCCTCAAAACCCATTTCATAGAGCTCCTCAGGGTCGCCAAGGCGGTACAGGTCAAAATGATAGACCTTTTTATCTCCATCCTCATAGGCGTTGACCAGGGTATAAGTCGGGCTGCTGACATCATCAAAGATGCCCATCCCCTCAACAATTCCCTTTGTGACAGCTGTTTTGCCGGCTCCCATACCTCCTGTCAGCAGAATCGTACGAGGACCGCCTAACAGACTGCCGAAATCTGCTCCCAGCTGCCTTGTGGCTTCGGGAGATTCCGTTTTTATCGTGATTTTCATGAACATTCCTAACTATCCGATTTTTTCTGATCGTCTTCGTCATCGACAATCTCATACTCAACCTCGACCACGTTGTCGTCCTGGCCCGCACCTGCGCTGCCGCCCTTATCCTTGATCACTGCGGATAAGAGCACATAGAGCAGAATGCTGACCAAACCGGAGATAAAGTTGAGTACAAACGGCAGTACGGGCAGAATAAACAACACCCGGAATATCCAGGGCGAAACGCCCAGATATTCCCCGATCCCCTGGCACACGCCAGAGATAATTCCGTTTTGCTTGTCTCTGAGCAGACGTTTTTTTCGATTACTCATAAAATTGTATTATCCTTGTATATAACCGCTCATGAAGCGCTGAAGGCGATCCATGGTTTCTTCAAGCTGTGTGGGCGCCGGCAGAAAGACCACTCTGAAATGGTCGGGCTCTGCCCAGTTAAAGCCTGTGCCCTGTACCAGCAGCACGCGTTCACGCTTCAGGAAATCCAGAGCAAACTGAACATCATCCGTAATGTTAAAGCGTTTGATGTCAACCTTCGGGAAGCAGTACAGCGCACCGTCGGGCTTAACGCAGCTGATGCCTGGAATCTCATTGAGCCGTTTATAGACAATATTGCGCTGCTCGTAAAGACGTCCGCCCGGCCGCACCAGGTCGTCGATGCTCTGGTATCCGCCGAGGGAAGTCTGGATAGCGTATTGGGCCGGTACGTTTGCGCACAGACGCATGGTGGCCAGCAGATTGATGCCCTCGATATAATCTCTGGCCATCTCTCTGTTTCCGGAAAAAACCATCCATCCGACTCTGAAGCCCGGAACACGATGGGATTTTGACAGCCCATTGAGCGTAACCACCAAGGTTTCATTGGTCAGCGTCCCCATGGGTACATGCTCGATTTCGTCGTAAATAATCTGGTCATAGATCTCATCGGCAAAAATGATCAGCTCATTTTCAACCGCGATCTTTACAATTCCCTCCAGGATTTCTCTTGGATAAACCGCCCCGGTGGGGTTATTGGGGTTGATGACGACAATTCCTTTGGTGTTGGGGGTGATCTTTTTGCGGATATCCTCAAGATCTGGATACCAGTTGGATTCCTCGTCACAGATATAATGAACAGCCTTCCCGCCTGCCAGGGTGGCGCAGGCGGTCCAGAGCGGGTAATCCGGCGCCGGGATCAGGATCTCATCGCCGTCATCTACCAATGCCTGCATACAGAAGGAGACCAGCTCACTGGAGCCGTTTCCGATATACACATCCTCCTCGTTCAGATCCATAAGTCCCTTGGTCTGATAATACTGAACGATGGCCTTGCGCGCTGGGAAAATCCCCTTCGAATGGCAGTAGGCCTCAGAGCTTCTGAGATTATAGCGAATATCACGAATAACCTCGTCCGGAGCGTTCAGGTTAAAGGTCGGCGGATTGCCGGTATTGAGCATGATAATGTCAATCCCCTCCGCCGTCATCCTGTCGGCTTCCTCAACGACCGGCCCCCGGATATCGTAACAGACATTATCCAGCTTTTTGGATTTTTTAAAAGTTCTCATTAATCCTCACCTTCATTTTGGTCAAACATCCTCTCGATGATCTGACGGTACCCCTTTCCATGCTTCAGGCAGCGGTTGACACGGCTGATGGTCGCAGAACTCGCTCCAGTCTGATTTTCCACATCGATAAAGGTTTTTCCTTCATATAACAAAAGGGCGATCTGAAAACGGTTGGCCATGTCGTCAACCTCTTTTATGGTACAGATATCCTCTAACAGCTCAAAGCATTCTTCTTCCGATTCGATTGATAAAATGGCCTGGGCCAGCATTTTGCGTTTATCATTTGTATCCATGGTTTTACCTCTGTTTTCTTAAATTAAAATCATTATCTTTGATAACACTTAAAATTATCTTATACTCCATTAAAGTGTATGGGATTATTATATCATGCTGAACAGCTAAAGCAAAGAAATATCAAAAATTCACCTCTGTCGGGATGTTTTTCACAAAGACAAGCTCTCTGTCAGACGAAAGCGCTTCATCCAGCTGGTAACCGTCCTCATCGAAGTCTCTGAGTGTCTCAGGCTCCGCTGCTCGATTTCGGATCATCCAGCCTGCCATCAGGCCTCTGGCCTGCTTAGACTGTGTGGAATGGGTTTTTGGCTCGCCGTTTTTCATGACCTTAAAGGTGCAGGTGATCATCTCTCTCGGGGACTTCAGGTGTTTTTCAACCGCTTTGCCGTACTCGCCGGAGGCCAGATTCACAACAGGCAGATCACCGTCCTTTGTAATCTCCCGGTAGAGCAGATCACCCCAGAAAGCATACAGCGACTGTTCTTTTAAAATTTTGTTTTTCATTTCCAGCCGGTAGGGATAAACGCTGTCCAAAGGCTTCAATACGCCGTAGAGCGCATCGAGAATCCGCAGATGCGCATTTGCGTACTGCCAGTCTCCCGGCGTAAAGGTCTCAGCCGCCAGGGCTTTATACTGCTGCCCATCGTAGGCCAGCAGCGCCGGTGTGCCGTCTGTATCGAACCTAAAGGCCGCGCAGCGTTCCCTGTTGAGGGCAGCCAGCTGATCACTCAGCCGCATCGCCGCCTTAAAATCATCCTCTGTCATGGCTTTAAGAACATCTGCCAGCTCTGCCGTTTTTGTTTCAAACACTGGCAGACTGGTTACCGCGCCTGGCAGCTCAAAGGTTCTGAGATTCTTTGCAGGCGATAAAATCATCTTCATCCGTACACACCCTCTTTCATTTTTATATTTCTATATAGTATACACTAAAAAAAGCCCTCTTACGAGAGCGGATTGATAAATTTTCAAGCTTTATTAAGATACTTTTTCGGCAATATTTTCGCGGCCAGCCAGCCGGTCCAGACAGAAACCTGCCATGGCGGCCAAAATCTGTTGAAACAGCGTCCCGATCATAACTGGAAACATGACCTCTGGCGGAAAATACTGCCCGGCGATCACTGCCCCTGCGCTGATGTTGCGCATGCCGCTGTTAAAAGTCATGGAGACCCGGCCGTCGCCCTTCTCCCTGAAAATTTTGGAGGCCAGGAACCCCCAGATAAAGCCGCTGACAGCCAGCAGAAAGATAACAAGGGTTACCAGCAGCAAAGTGGGCGTCATCTGGCTGAAAAAGGGGGCGACCTTGGTGGAATTGATGATAACGACCAGAATAAGCCCTATTTTACTGAGCGGCGCAAGCTTCGGCGACAGTGTATGTTTGACCCGCCCCCTGGTGGCATGGTTAAGCGTCATGGCAAGCAGCGCCGGAACAGCGATCATTAACACCAGGTCCTTCATCATACCGGCAACCGAGATCTCAACCGCAGAGCCCATGAGCACATGCAGGCTGAAGGGTACCAGAAAAGGCGCTGCCAGCGTGTCGATGAGAATGATCGACAGCGTCAGAGCCGAGTTGCCGTGATAAATATTGACCCAGACCAGACTCACGATGCCTGTGGGCACGATAAACTCCAGCACGATTCCAGTGACCAGCAGCGGATCGTCAAAAATCAGGCTGCCCACCAGAAAGGCTGTGAGCGGCACCACAATGTGCAGGATCAGCATAACCACAATCAGCGGAACCGGGTGCATGGCAATCTTCTTCATATCCCGAAACCCTGAGCCAAGGCTGCCCGCAAAGGTCATAAAGGCAAAAAGCCAGGGTACCAGCGGCGCAAACCTTCCCAGCCACGCCGAAAAAACCACCCCGATGATCAGGCACAACGGTGTGACCAGGGGCATCCACTTTTCGATAAAAGTATTAAAACGGCTTAAATACTGCATTTTTTCTCTCTTTTCAATTCTAAATTTACAAACCTTTTAAACCATTATACCATTCCCCTCACGGCTGTATACAAGACTTTTCCATGAGAACGTAAACAGATTTTTATTTCCTTTATAGGAAAACCGCTTTGCCTATGCTATAATAAACACAATCGCAAAAATTAAGAAGGAGAAAGCCATGAAATTATATAATACCCTTACCCAAAAAAAGGAAGAGTTTGTTCCCATTGAAGAAGGCAAGGTACGGATGTACTCCTGCGGGCCGACTGTTTATAATTATTTTCATATCGGCAATGCCCGTCCCTTCATCGTTTTTGATGTGCTCAGACGTTTTTTAGAATATATCGGCTACGATGTCAAGTTTGTCCAGAACTTTACCGATGTGGACGACAAGATCATCAACCGCAGCATCGAGGAAGGCATTACCGCCGCCGAGGTCGCTGACAAGTACATTGCAGAATACTTTAAGGATGCCGACGCTCTGGGCATCCGCCGGGCAGACGTACACCCCCGGGTCAGCGATCATATGCCAGAGATCATCGAAATGATTAAAGCGCTTGAGGAGCGCGGACTGGCCTACAATGTAGACGGTAATGTCTACTATCAGGTCGATCATTTTCACGACTATGGAAAACTCTCCAAACAATCCATTGACGACCTGAAATCTGGCGCGCGTATCGACGTGAACGATGAAAAACGCAGTCCTTTGGACTTTGCCCTGTGGAAAAAGAAAAAGGACGGAGAGCCCTACTGGGAAAGCCCCTGGGGACAGGGACGCCCGGGCTGGCACATCGAATGCTCGGCAATGTCCCGCAAGCATCTGGGTGAAAGCATTGACATTCACGGCGGCGGCCAGGACCTGATCTTCCCCCACCACGAGAACGAGATCGCCCAGTCCGAGGGTTCCTGCGGCTGTAAGTTTGCCAACTACTGGGTTCACAACGGCTATATCAACATCAACAATGAAAAAATGTCCAAGTCCAAGGGTAATTTTTTTACCGTGCGTGACATCGCCAAGCACTATGATCTGGAGGTCGTCCGCATGTTCATGCTCATGGCCCACTACAGAAGCCCTGTCAATTTTTCCGACGAGCTGCTGGGACAGGCCCAGAATGCGCTGGAACGGCTTTACAATGCCAAGTATCAGATGGAATATCTGCTTGAAAATAACAAGACAGAAGCTGCCGCAGAAGAAGAAAAAACATGGATGGACAGCCTGGCCCAATACAAAAAGGGCTTCATCGACGCCATGGACGACGACCTGAACACTGCCGACGCCATTGCCGCTATCTTTGAGCTGGTGCGCGACGCCAACTCCCACCTGAGCGAGTCCTCCTCCCGGGAAGCGGTAAAAGCCGCACTGAACCTTTTTGAGGAACTGACCGGCGTCATCGGGCTGGCCGCCAAGGAAAAGGAAACAAACCTGGAATCCGAGGTTGAAGCCCTCATCGCTCAGCGTCAGGAAGCCCGTAAAAACAAAAACTTTGCCTTGGCCGATGAAATCCGCGACGCGCTGCTGGCCAAAGGCATTATTCTTGAGGACACGCGCGAAGGAGTCAAATGGAAGAAAGCGTAAAACAACGTCTGCTCAAAAAATACACCGTCTCTGAGGCAAGAGCCCTCAATCCGCTGACCCTTGCCTATATCGGCGACGGCGTTTATTCCGAATATATCCGTCGTTTTCTGGTATCTGGCGGCCTCTCCAATGTCAACCACCTGACAAAGGAATCCATAAAATATGTTAAGGCCGACGGACAATCAAAAATGGTTCTGGCCCTCATGGACTCCCTGACAGATGAGGAACAGTCCATTGTAAGGCGCGGCCGCAATACCCGCTCCCAAGTGCCCAAGCATGCCAGAACCATCGACTACCGTTACGCCACCGGTCTCGAGGCCCTTGTCGGCTATCTGGAGCTGACCGGCCAGAAAGAGCGGCTCGAGGAGCTGATGGTACGCGGCATTGATCTGCTGTCCGAATAAAATAAAGCCCTGCTTATTGATTAAAGCAGGGCTTTTCTACTGTTTGTCGTTGACGTTTGCGCGCCAGTTTTCCAATACCTCATGGGCCTCCTGAACGGCTTCCCGAATGTTTTCCACTGTAGCGTTGACACGCGTTTCTCCCAGGGCAGACGTATGAATGCCTTCAACCAGTGGGTGATAGCAGTCAAAGATGTAGGTCCCGAAATACTTCTTTTTATGAAAAGTATCATACTCTGTGCGCACAAATTGCTTTAGCTCCTTAAAAGCAGCCCGTACGACCATTTTGTCTTCGCCAGCCTGGATCAGCGTTTCAACAGAGGCTATTTTTTCTTCAACAATACGTGCGTTTTTCTCGACGTATTCTTTTTGATTAGTAATCCCATCCATCACTGTTACCTCCCATGTATTTTGTATATTTTATCATAAAAATAATTAATTAGATAGATGAAATCTATCATTTCTTCTATTTTTTTTCATTTTTTCCTGTAAATTTTATTTTTAATTGCAAGTTACCATATTTTATGATTATTTTTTGGAGAGCAACACAAAAACCGCCTGCTATGATGGCAGACGGTTGGCTTATGGACAGGTCTGATATTCTGTTTTTACAGGTCTTAAATGGTATTCTTCATGACTGAAGGCTCTGGTGTATCTTTATCGCTGTTCTCTTTTTCGTCGGCGCCTGTTTCCGGCTTGGCTTCAGCTTCTTCAACAGCTGCCGGCACATTGATACTTTCAGAGCTGTCATCTTCCGGTGCAGCTTCATCTACAATGGTTTCTGTCACAGTGGTTTCCATCACTGTATTAAGGGCAGCCTCCGGGATTGCCTCCGCTGCGTTCTCATCAGTCTGGGTATCATCCACACCTGCTTTTGCCTTTCGGGGGCCCGCTGTCATTTCCACCAGATATCCCATACCACCCAGGGCAGCTGCATAGAAAATATACGGCCCGCAGTTAGTAACAAAATAAACAATGATATCCGTCAGGCTCTCAGATACTGTAATGTACTGGGTGCTGATCAAATTTGAAATATAGAGGGCCGTATTGATCAGGGAAAAAATTGCATAAATCCCAAAAAGCACAGCGACAATGTAAAGGGCCAGGCTGGCTTTATTCTTCTTTTTAACTTCTGTTTTCATGTTAGCTCCTTTGTAAATTGATAATTAACAGGATACCAAAACAATCTGATGGCTTTCTGACAGCTTTGTGACCGTTTGGTGAAGTTTTTCCCTCCTACACCTTGATCATAATAATATTGCATTTCACTACTCAATTCATAGCATTTTGCGGCTATAAATGGTAAAATATGTATTATACACTAAAGATAAAGGATGAATACCTTGAAAGATACACAAGAGCTCTATCAAATTGTCTATGAACATTACGCCGATAAAATCCGCTTTGGTTTTTACCGGGAAGGGGACTCCTTTCCAACCATTGAAAAAATAAGTGGGCAGTTTAATATTTCCATCAACACGGCGCGCCAGGCCCTCGTTAATCTCAAGCATGACGGCTATGTCCGCCTGACACGGGGAAGGCCGGCCATCGTCACCGTTTCCTACAGCGAGGAGGAATGCCGCAAGCGTTACATTGAGCACTTCACCGCCCGGCATGACGCCCTGGAGGAGCTTCGTGCCTTTCTGCCCGAACTTTTCTCCAAGACCCTTCTCCATGCTTTTTATTTTATGAAGCCAAAGGACTCTGAAAAGCTGATGGATTTGCTTCTGCAGACCCGTCTTGAGGACAGCCTGCCCTTCTTTAACCCTCTGCGTTTTGTTCTCTCCAGTCTCGGAAATCCTCTGCTGGAAAGCATGCATCTGAATGTCTCCATGTTTACCTACCTTTCCCAGAAGAACATGAGCGCCATTGGACTTCCCTATGACCTGAGCATCTTCGCTGCCCTTCTGAGCGATTTCAACCAGCTGTCACATTTCAAGGCCAGCGGGGACGACGCAGGCATGTGCCGGGTCATCACTAAAATCTGCGCGTTCATATCTGAACAGATTGGCCGGCTGAACAGGGAGGTAACCGACCAGTTTGGCGAAAATCCTGAGCAGATTCCCTTTGTATGGCGCATACAGGTCGGCAGACCACAGGTATACTATAACGTGGCGGTTCGTATAATTGCCGAAGTTAGAAAGGGCAACTATAAAAACGAAGAATTTCTGCCGACCCCAGCTGTTCTTGCCGAAAAATACGGTGTTTCCATGATCAGCATCCGCAGAACCATCACACTCCTGAACAGTGTCGGCCTGACTGAAACCATCAACGGACGCGGCACACAGATAAGCCTGTATCGCAAGCCTCTGGAGGGTCTGGATCTGTCCAACCCCGGAACTCGAAAGAGCCTGCTTTTCTACCTCATGGGTCTTCAGCTGATTACCATCAGCGTCCGCACGATCGCCCGGGAAAGCTTTGACGAGATCACCCAGGAAAGAATCGATGAGATCACCCGTCTTTATGAGCAGGAAAAACAGAGCGGGCAATACCTCTTTACCCACGGGCAAATATTAAAAACGGTGTTCTATTCCCATAAAAACTCAGAAATCCGGGCGATTTTCAGCCCCCTGATCCATATCATGTCCTGGGGGATTCCGCTGAGTTACTTTGGCGATTCCGATATGGCTGTTAAGGGTGAGGAGCTTGATCTTCTGATCGGCCTGCTGCTGTCCGGCGACCGCGAGGGCTTCGCACGCCAGCTGGAAGAAAACAGCTTGAATATTTTTATCCGTGAACGCCAGAAGCTCCTGGCCGCTGGCCTGTCCGACGTCGAAAACATTCAAGTGCCGGCTCCGGCAATTTTAGAGCTGGCGGACTCCCGCATTCATTTTAATTCGCACTAAAAAACGCAGGGAAAACCATCAGTTTTCCCTGCGTTTTAATTTTTATCAACGGTAAGGTCGGGACCGCGGGCCAGAGCACCATTTGGGGAGTGCTGCTTCCTACAAGAGCCATTCGCTTTCGAAAATCTAACAACATGATAGGTGGAGAAAGGTAGGTTCACAGCAGTGCCTGGCCGTCACAATCCCTCCTTACTTTCCAATAAAAAGAAATCATCTGCTTTGGATATACATCTGTCGGATGCTTTATCATCGCCTTATTATAATCCAAAGTTGAGAACAGCGCAAGCTTAATTTATGTTTTAATAATGTCACTTCAGCATTATCCACAGGTAAATTTTTGCATCTCTGTATTTCCTCAAATGCTACTTTCTATATTTTGTTAAATTCTAAAAAGATTCGTGTTAAAATCTCAATATCTTGTATCTGTCCACACTATCCACAGTTTATTCACAACACCAGTGGATAGCTGTGAATATGTGTATACTTAGCTCCAGAAAGAAGTTTTTCCCTCCTGGTCAAAGCGTTTGACCATGGCGCTCAGCTTTTCCGCACTTTTGGGGAACAGGCCTCCGCGGTTGCCCGCATAGTTCCTCACTGCGTTGCCAGAACGGGTACCCGCACAGATCTTGAACAGGTCGGTAAGGACAGACTCCACAGCAGAGCCGCCGCCCTGAATACGCGGCAGAATCTTCTGCAGAATGGCATGGTCCAGCCCATCCTCCTGGCTCATAAGGCCATACTCAGCATTGTAGAGCAGGTAGAAACAGATTTCGTCACGTACCCGGTAGCCGATCTGGGCGTTGGCCTTCATAAGAATACCGTTCATGGCCTCAAGCAGCGTGACAACCTCCTGGATCATATCGCGCTGACGTGTGCAATTGGCCAAAACCAAAACATCACTTTTTAAAAATTTGTTGCCCAGATGAATAGGCTCCGGCATGGTGCGCGGCGGGTTTTGCAGATGCAGGCTCACCTGTCCGATCTCGATGAGGCTCGCCCGGTCCAGCACCTTGCGGCTCAGCGCAAAGGCAGTTTCCTCGCTGCTGACAGTGCCGATGATATAGAGGTTTTCCGGCAGGTAAAGCTCGCCGTAGCGTTCTCTTGCCAGCTCGTCACGGCCAAAGGCCTCGTCTCCCAGCAGGGGGTCGGTCACGGTACGGCCTTCCCGGTCCCGCCGGGTTTCCATGACCGATAAAATCTCACTGAAATAGTATTCGACCCGGGCCAGATTCATCTCATCCAGACAGAGGAAGTAAGGCTTTCTGGGATTATCCACCGCTTCTCTTATGAAGTCATTGAGCGCGCCAGGCACAAAACGCCCGGAAGAATCCAGATAGCCGAGCAGACCTCTGGAGTCCTTCCAGTCTGGGCGGACTGGCACCTGCTTATAGCGGCCGTTTTCTGTGTTGGCTCCCATGGCCTCGGCAAACAGACGGGCCAGACTCGACTTTCCAATCCCCGCAATGCCAGTCAGAATCACAAAGGGCTTGGCTTTCAGGCAGAGATAGAGGTTTTCCACAATACCCGGCGTGCAGGTAAAGCCGTGAGCGGTGATATAAGCGCCCACCTGACGCAGAGTACCGGGGATATCCACCGGCTCTTCCACCAGGTTTTCGACCCGCTCCAGGATACGTTCCACTGCGTTAACCTCCTCGGTCTCAGCTGAGGATTCCTCCATGACACGCTTGGTTTCCAGGTAAGCCGCCTCGCTGATACTGCGGACTGCCTTTTTGGGGGCTTCATTGGGAGCTTCAGGCCTTTCCGGCTCCGCTGAAGCGGCAGGCTCAGGCTGAACAGGCTCAGGCGCAGGCGCCACAGCCTCCGGCTGGGTTTCGTCTACAGGCTCTGCGGTTTCATCCACCGGCTCCCATTCAATGATTTCAGGCTCGCTGCTATCCTCAGGCGTAATGGTCTCGGCCACCGCCATTTCCTGAACCTCTGGTTCCGCTTCAGAGGCAGGTTGAACGGCAGGCTCCTGGTCCTCAACGCTTTCCGCTTCGGGCATTTCAGGGGTTTCAAGTTCCTCTGGTTCTTCCTCCTCGGGGTAGAGGTTCAAAATACAGCGTTCGTAATAATCGTTGTAGACTTCCAGCATTTCCTGAAGGTCCTGCTCCAGCTGTGCGTCGCCCGGCACCATGCGGTCATATTCCCTGTAAAAGACCACGCCTTCACGAAAGCGGTCGTCGTACAGATCCACATCCTTGCTGCCAATGTCGAAGCCTCTGGGGTCTACCCTTCTCTGAATTTCCGCTGCCAGTGGGCGCAGAGCAGCGGCCACAACAGGCTTCACATCCTCCTGGCCGGTTTTCAGCGCTTCTTCCTCAATTTCCTTAAAACCGTGGAACAGCGTCAGATACAGCTTCTGGGTATCCTTGTTGAGCAGATACTGCACAAAGACGCCGGTATTCGGCACTCTGGTGATATTGCGGTCAAGCACTGCCACCCAGGGGGTCTCGGTCCATTCCTCTACCCCTGCAAACCCGGTGACCTTATAGCGGTCGCCGTCCACAAATTTCAGGGCCTCAATGCAGCCGGGAATGCCGTCGGTCAGGATATCTTTAAAGGAATAGCGGAAATCTCTGGTAAAATAATGACCGTACTCGTCGATGAGACTGGTCAGATTTTCCTGAAGTCCGGGGCCGTCCATACGCTCAAAGTAATGCTCAATTTTCTGGTCCAGCAGCTCGATGATCAGGCGCTTGTCATCTGTGCTCAGCTCATCCAGCATGGAAACCTCCAGAGCAAAGTAGAAATGCTCGTCAATGGTTTCCATGACCAGGAAACCCTTTTCCGCCATCAGGGCATAGGGGCCGTCCATCAAAAAGGCCAGCACATCGTCCAGCCCTGCTTCTTTTACATTTTCGATGGTCTTATCTGCGTTTTTATCCTGGGGTTTACCCTGTGCCTCTCTGGCCTCATAAAACTTTTTGACCCCTGCGGACACCATAAACACATCGGCCTTACCGCGGTTGTCTGCCTGCTCCAGATAATTTTTCAAAAAAACCATCTCGTAGGAGCTTTTAAAGGAGACCACGGTTTTGCCAGGTCCCAGGTAATCAAAAAGCTCCTGCTTTTTAGTCAGCGCCTCATCGGTGGGCAGGATCATCTTAACCAGAAACGCGTCAGCCTCAAGCTTTTCGAACTGGAGAATCGGCCGCTCATCCAGCTGGTACTCGGTCATATTTTCAAAGAAATTTTCATAATCCGGGAACAGACCAATAAATTTGCTGCTCAGGGCCTTGCTCCAGGTCAGCTTAATATTGCTCGCGCTGCTCTCGCCGTAGCCGCACTCAATATAGGAGGGAAACTCCCGTCCCTCAAACAGGAAAACCACCCGTGTCTCCCCGCTTTCTGCGCCGAAAAATTTGTTCAGCTCCGCCGGAATCGTCATGCCGCCATCTCTGAATACAAACTGGTCAGTAATAAAGGTTACCGTATAATCATTCAGCATTTTCCACGCGTCGTTAGGTCCGAAATTTTGCTCGATCATCTATGAATCACCTCGTTGATTTGGTTATCGTTTGATTTTTATTTACAGATACTATTGTAACATTTCTATGGACAAAGGGATATTCAATATTTTTACCTTTAAAGATAAAATCCCACGGATTCAGGCCCACTGTCCTCTTACGTTTACAGATACACCTAAGAAAAACAAATCCTAAATAAAATCATCAAAGCTGTTGCTGTAAACACTCAAAAAGTCATAAAGCTCACGGTCTTCATCCATTTCTCCCCAGACTTTTGGCGCTGCAGTCCAGAATTCCTGCTGGAACCGCTTCCAATTTTTTGAACCGAAAAAAACCGGACCCAGGTGCAGTCCTATCTTGATAAAATAAAGGCGATGGTCTCTCTTAAAGGCTCCGATCGCACGATGGGTGTCTTCAAAAACAGGCTTTCCCTCAGCGTTCAACCCCACAGCGTAATCTCCTGTATTGGGAATCCGGTAGGCCCACTCGCTTGATGCGCCCAAGGGGGACACGATCCTGGCTTTCTCAGGATTCAAATAGTGGTCGTCATCGCCAAACAGCTGGATTCCGGTCCAAGCGGCCGCATAAAAAAATGCGACTGCAGCAAACAGTATGCCTGCCCCCTTCAAAATTAACCTGCTTTTTTTCATTTAATCTCTCCCTTCAGCCATAAACGCCTCTCGTCCTAAAATCAATGGTTTAATTGATTTTAGCACAGCTTTAGGCCTTTGCAAAGGATATCCCAAATTTTACTTTTGGCTTAAGAAAAAAGAGAGCGCCGTATGCTGTGCGCACTACGCTCTCTCACTGGTTTCTGCTCCTCCCTAAAGGTCTCGGAGGATTTCCAGAATATTCTTTTTTTCTTTTCCAAAATCTGGGTCCATAAGCTGCTCCAGAGGGTCCTCTTTGTCAAAATTTCTCTCTATCTCCCTGACAATACGGCCTGGCCTTTTGCTGAAAACCAGTATCCGGTGGCCCAGCACCAGAGCCTCCTCGACATCATGGGTGACAAAGAGTACCGTGGGGTGCAGATCGCGCCAGACCGATAAAACCAGTTCCTGCATCTTTGGCCGCAGCTGAGCGTCCAGCGCAGCAAAGGGCTCATCCATAAGCAGGCATTGGGGCTCCATAACCAGCAGCCGCGCCAACGCTGTGCGCTGCTGCATACCGCCGGACAGAGCGTCTGGATAGTAATCGCCAAAATCCGCCAGGCCTGTGAGCGCCATAAAACGGTTCACCCGATCCAGCTGCTCCTTTCCCCGCACACCTGCCTGCCTCAGGCCAAAGGCCACGTTGCCCGCTGCGGTAAGCCAGTCGAACAGAACAGGTGTCTGAAACATCATGCCCCGCTCTGCGCCTGGGCCTGTCACAGGGCTTTCATTAAAGCAGACCGATCCTGCCACGGGCTTTTCAAAGCCGGCTGCCAGCTTTAAAAGCGTTGACTTTCCGCAGCCGCTGGGTCCCAGCAGTACGGTGATTCTCCCCGGCTCTGCCCTGAAGCTCACATCCTTTAAAACCTCCAGGCCGCCATAGCCATGAGATATATTTTTAAATTCCAGACTCATTTTTCATGCCTCCCCTCGGGTAGATCCTTCTGCATATAACCACTAACAGAAAATCCGTCACCTTAGCTGCCACAGCAATGACGATCATCGCCGCCAGAACCATATCCACATGGCCAAGCATCCGGGCGTCACTCATGATAGCGCCCAGTCCCTTTGTAACCCCGGTGACCTCGCCCAGCACCAGGTAGGCCCAGGCAACGCCCAGCCCCAGACGGAGCCCTACCGCAGTCTGGGGGAAAGCCGCGGGAAAAATGACAGATCGGAAAAGTCTGAAGCCCTGCGCCCCCAGCATCTGTCCAGCCTGGATATACGTTTCTGGAATACCCGCCGCCCCGGCAGCGGTATTGACATAGATGGGAAAAAAAGCTGCCAGCGACATGAGAAAAAGGGTGTTTCCCTCACCCACCCCAAACCAGACAATGGCAATGGGCAGCCAGCCGATGCCGGGCACCGCCTTGAGCAGATGGATCACCGGGTCAAAAAGACGTCTCAGCACCGTTATGCGGCCAGTCAGAAATCCCATAAGCATCCCTAGGCTTCCAGCCATAAAAAATCCGGCCAACACCCGGAGCAGACTGACCCTCAGGTTTTCCCACAGCGCGCCGGAATAAGGGGTAACGCCAAGACTGCCGGAGGCAAAGTCTGCCAGCACCCGAAGCAGCGCAACAGGAGACGGCAGCTTATAGGCTGGTATCTGTCCAGAGACAGACAGCCAGAGCCAGACCAGTACCACCACCGCCGGGAAGATCCATCCCACCAGATCCACCCGCTTTATGATGCTTCGTAACCTTTCCATCGGTTTGCCTAACGCCGTTTAGCGGCCTGTTCCAAAAAGCTGAGGTCAAACATGGCGTCGATATCCGGCACATTGTCGATCATGCCCAGCTCCTTCATGCGGTCCGCCAGGTTTCTGGTATTCTGGATAAAGGTATCGTCAATGTCTGAGCAGAGCTCAATATTGTCTGCCGAGATTTCAAGCAGAGCCTTGTCCGTACCAAATTCTGCCGATTTATCCAGCCATTTCTCCTTGTTCTCGTTCAGCATCCTGGTCGCGTCCACATGGGCGTTAACCAAATCCTGAACCCTTTCCGGTTTATTTTTAATGGTATCCTCGGTAACGATCATCGCCGCATTGATGGTGCCAATGCTGTCGTCAAAGTAGGGATAGCTCAGAATACGCCCATACCCCTCCTGAACAGCCTGAGACGGGTATGGCTCGCCGCTTAAAAAAGCATCAATATCCCCGTTTACCAAGGCCTGTCCCATATCGAAAAAGTCGATGCGCTTAAGCTCCACATCGGTGTCCGGGTTAATGCCATTGCGTTTAAGCACCTCCAGCAGCAGGGCATGGTGCATGGTGCCCGGCACATAGGCAATGCGCTTGCCCTTCAGGTCTGCCTCACTCTGAATACCAGAATCGCTGCCCACCACCAGAGCCGAGCATTTGTTGCACAGGCTGGTGACGATCTTGACCGGCTCACCCTTGGAGGCAGCTGTAATGGCAGTGACCAGTGTGGTACCGCACATATCCAGACTGCCGGCCAACAGCGCGGTTTTCTGGTCTCCAGGATTGGTGAACGGCAGAACCTCGACACTTTCTGGCATAAATTCATCGTAAAAATAAGGGGTGATGGTCTGGGCTGTTTTCCAGGTTCCCACAGTTACCTTCTCACGCTTTTCCCCCTGATCCTCTTTAGAGCTGCTGCAGCCCGCAAACAGGCCTGCTGCCATTACCACAGCAAGCGCCATTGCCATACATTTTTTTAATTTCATTTTTTCCTCCCTTTTTATTACATTTCCAGTCCGGCACACAAGGTGTAGCCAGCCTGTTCAAACCATTTCTCTGCTGTCTGAGCATCGAACTGATTCCATTTTTCTTTTGGCAGACAGCAGCTGTCCCGTGGAATAGAACCGGTTTCCACCACAGCCACGTTGGCGCCGAAGCGCAGAGCCTTTGGTGTCGCCGGATGCACGCAGATGTCCGGCACTCGGCTGCCGCCAGCCAGACGCGTGACGGCCACAATCTGAGCCAGCCGGTTTTCGCTTATCTGCGGATGCACGCCCAGGGGGGTTCCCGGTACCGGTACGCGGGCCATACCGCCGGTCACAATGGCCTTGTGCTCAATGGCGCACAGGCAGATATCCGCAATTTCCTCGTTGCTGTGCTCAACACCGATGGGTTCGACCAGAAAAACCAGCTTAAGCGGTGAATCCTTGACGGCGCCCAGGGTTTTCAGGCGCTCCACAGGGTTAAACCGGGTATCCCTGCCTTCCCCCAGTCTCAGAGAATGGTATATAAAGTCCACACCGGCGCGGTGAAGGGCATTGGCCTTTTCCAGATCAAACTCACCGACGTTCAGTCCAATCTCATAGCTGCCCGGCACAGCCCCGCGGATTTTTCCAATAAGCTCTGACAATACATCCAGACTGTAAAATTCTGTGGTTCTCAGCACGATCCAGCGCACCTTGTTTTCTGCATAGTCCCGGACGCTTTCGATGATCTCCTCTTCTGAAAAATCCCGCTCGCGGTCTGCCTCCACAATCCCCCAGGCTTCACCCAGCGAACAAAAATCACAATTCATGGGGCAGGCCTTATAGTCAACGCCCATTGCGCCCCAGAGATAGGCTCTGTCGCCTGTCACATGCGACGCCACCCGCCGGGCCGCCTGTCCCAGACGCTCACAGGCCTCCGAATCCGGATCAATGCTGAGCAGACGAACCAGCTCTGCACGTTCCAAGGCCTTTCCATCAAGCACATTTCTCTCAGCCTTTTCAATAAAAGCAAACAGCTCTTCTTTTTCCTTCATTTCATTTCCTTTCACACATATCTTGTCATTCTTCTATTAGACTTTGTCATATAGATGTCAAAATGTAGTATAGCGTGTTTTAAGGCGTTTGTCCAGATGATTTTTAAGCCGCTGTCCATCTCCAAACAAAAAATCCCGGAACCAGACGGTCCGGGATTTTTCTTTAGCAATTTATTTTTTAATCATGTCTGTGGCCTTCTGAGAACCCTCCAGCATCAGGCTTGAGGCTTCCATGGCCATGCCGTCAGCTTCGCCCGCCTTGTCAACAAGGGCGTTCATAGCTGCTTCATCGATACTATTGGGATCAATGGGCGCATTAAAACATTCCTTATAAAGGGCAATGGCGGACAGCATTTTATCCGACGCTCCCTTAAAGCTGGATTGAATGTCCTCCATTTTTTTCGGGGCTTTTAAGGCTCCCAGCTTGGTCCAGCTGGTTTCCATTTCAGAAAGCTTTGACTGCACACTGTTGATCCAGTCCTGGCTTTCATAGTCTGCTCCGCTTAAAAGCTTCTGCCAGTCTGTGTTCTCCTGGGAAATTTCAGTCGCCAGATTGGTAAACTCCTCGGCGTAAGCCTGGGTGCCGTCGTCGCCGCAGCCGGTAATGGACAGCGTCAGGCAAAAAACAATCAACAGAACCCCCAGCAGTTTCATTTGCTTTTTCATTTTTCTTCTCCTCTCATCGTAAATGTTTACAACCATTTTAGCATATTTTTTATGCTAATAAAAGGAGACTTTGAATCACTTTTGACAAAATAACCACTTGTCTTTTCCTGCCTTTTGAGCTATTCTAATGACAAGGCTTACATAAACAGGAGGACTTTACCATGTCCAATATTTTAGATTATCTTGACTGGCGGGGAGATCTTACCCTGGACCAGTCTCCCTTTAACGCGGTAGACAACCTGATTCTCAGCTGCGTTTCCTATATCCGGTTCGAGGGTATTGTTCCAAACAGCACAGAAGCCGTCAGCATTGCCGAAGCTTTTGGACGCTTTTCAGCACTGCCAGAGGCAGAGCAGCAGCTGCGCCTGCGGGTGGACGAAGACAGACGCCTTTTGAAGGCGCTGGCCCAGAGCCGCCGTTTTTCAGACATGGGGCTCTGCCTTTACGATGACCAGCTGGACCCCATCCTGGAAAAACAGTTTTGCGGGCTTACGGTTCTGACCGGTGACGGGCTGGCCTTTATTGCTTACCGTGGCACAGATAACACCCTGGTTGGCTGGAAAGAAGACTTTAACATGAGCTTTAAGACCTGTGTCCCCTCCCAGACCGAGGCCGCCGAGTATCTGAGGCGTGCTGCCGGGAGCCTGGGCGCCGTCCGTCTGCGCATAGGCGGCCACTCAAAGGGCGGCAATCTGGCAGTATACGCCGGTATTCATTGCGGGGCGTATCTCAACCGTATTGAGGTGATCTACAGCAACGATGGCCCCGGCTTTCCCGCGGAGGTGCTGGAAAGCCCCTCATACCTTGCCATTAATGACCGTATCCGTACTTTTGTACCCCAGACCTCCATTGTCGGCATGCTCCTTGAGCACGCAGAGGACTACACTGTGGTTCACAGCAAGCAAATCGGTATCGCCCAGCACGACCCCTACTCCTGGGAAATTCTGGGGCCCGATTTCGTCTGTCTGGAATCTGTGACCGCTGGCTGCCGCTTCATGGACCAGACAGTCAAGGCCTGGGTCGATGGTATGTCTCCTGAGGAGCGCGAGCAGTTTATCGACACCTTCTATGATATTCTCTCTGTAACACAGGCTCAAACCGTCAGTGATCTGGCACACTTCTCCCTGAAAAATGCCCGCGCTGTCAAAAAAACCCTTGAAAATACCGACCCTGAAACAAAAAAGATGATGACCGAAGCCATCTCCAAGCTTTTGGACGCTGCCAAGGAATCCTTCCATACCCTGCTGCCGCACAAAAAAGCCTCAGACTGAGATCTGAGGCTTTCCCTTTATACAGCTTCACGTCATTCGGACGCTTGCCGCAAAAGCTCCTGATAATCTCGCCAGACTGCCTCCCAGACACTTTTTTCGCCAAAGGCAATGTCGTCGAGCTGACAAACGGGCATCATCCCCATTAAAGCGTTGGTGACAAAGGCCTCATCAAAATCGCGGGCCTCCTCGGGCAGAATCACTCTCTCCTCCACGTCGTAGCGGCTGATCAGGTAATCACGGACGGTTCCTGGCAGCAGACCGCAGGACAGCGGCGGCGTGATCAGGCGTCCTTCCCTAACAAAGAAAAGATTCGTCACCGCTCCCTCTGTCAGCTTCCCCCTGGTGTTTAAAAACACGGGTTCATCAAAGCCCTGGGCGGCGGCTCTTCTTTTTTCCAGAATATTTTCTCCATAGCAAAGCGTCTTGTAACGGGTCAGGGGGGAGGTTTCATTGCGCCGCACCGGACTGGTTCTCAGCACAAAGCCACGCTCGTAGTCTGCCAGAGTATAGGGATTTTCCCGGCAGGACCACAGACAGTTTTTCTGGGATACCATGACCTTGAGCACACCGTTCTTCATGGGGTGCTTTTTCAAAATTTCAGCCACCCACTCCGGTGTCACAGGGTTTTGGAGTCCAAAGAAATCCAGAGCTTTTTTCAGGCGTTTCAGATGCGCCTCTAAAAACACAGCTCGGCCATACATGACCGCGATGGTTTCAAAAGCCCCCAGTCCAAAACAGAAGCCATCGTCTAAAAGCATTTCCTGTCCGCTCATTTCATGGCCTCCAGAAGTGCCCTGGCCTTCTGCTCCGTTTCCTCATATTCAAATTCCAAATCCGATTCACAGGTAATGCCACCGCCCACACCCAGGGTGTAGCAGCCGTTTTGGTAAACCGCAGTACGGATCACAATGTTCAGATCACAGCTCCCGTCCAAGCCCAGATAGCCCATGGAACCTGTATACAGCCCTCTGCGGCTCTGCTCCAGTTCGTCGATGATTTCCATTGCCCGTATTTTGGGCGCCCCGGTAATTGACCCGCCTGGGAAAGCGGCACGGAGCAGGTCAGGGGCTGTCAGACCGTCCCGCAGCTTTCCAACAATATTGGAAACCAGGTGAAAAACTGTGGCATAGGTTTCCACGTCGAACAGGCTGGTAACCTTCACGCTGCCCGGTTCACAGACCCGGTTAAGATCGTTGCGCTCCAAATCAACGATCATGAGCAGCTCGCTCTTATCCTTGCCGGATTCCTGAAGCTCCTTCTTCAAGGCAGCGTCCTCCTCTGGCGTCACGCCCCGGCGGCGTGTGCCCTTGATGGGCCGTGTTTCCACCAAACCGTCTTTCATGCGCAGAAACCGCTCTGGAGAAGCACTGATGACTTGAAAATCCCCATAGTTAAAATAGCCGCCAAAAGGCGAAGGATTGTTCTCACGCAGGCTCTTAAACATAGCGTAGGGCGGCTTCCCGCTGTAAGCCATAATACGCCTGGTCATATTTGCGATGTAGATATCCCCCTCCACAATATAATCAATCATCCGGTCAATAGCCTTTTTATAGGCCTCCTTTTCAAAATCCGAGGTGATTTTCACAGGGTATTCTTCCCATTCCCCAGCTTCTTGACTGGGGGTAAAAGCGCTGATTTCGGCTTTTAAGGCATCCAGAACTGCTCCAGGCTCTGCCAGCATACCACTGGCCGTCAGGTACAGCCTTTTTTCATGCCGGTCCTCAATGATGAGGTTGTCATAAAAGTTCAAAATACAGTCTGGAACCGCCTGAGACCGGCTGTGGCGGGTCTTGATCTGCTCAAAGCTCCGGCCGTAATCATAGGTAAAATAGCCGATGGCGCCCGAGATCATGGGCAGCCCTGTATCGTTCTTTTCGTAATGCGCTGCCATATACGCACCCAGGGTTTCCTCCAGACTGCCCTCAGCCGGGCTGCCGTCCACATACAGGGCGCCATCCTTTACCTCCAGTGTTTTATAAGGGTTCAGGCCAATGATGGAGTACCGCCCCATTTCATTGACCAGGGAAGAATCCAGTAAAACAGCGCCAGGGCGGCTGTGGTAAAGCTCAAAAAGCTCAGCTGCGCCGTATTTAAGAGGCCATTCGACAATCTGTGTTTTCATCCTGACACCACCACTCCTCGCATAATCGAATAAAATTGTTTAAAACCGCATGACCCGACTCGGTCAGCACTGCCTCTGGATGGAATTGAACGCCGTAAACCGGGTAATCCCTGTGGGAAAGCGCCATGACCACACCATCCTCAGACCGGGCGTCGATGAGCAACACCTCCGGCAGGCTGTTTTCCGCTACCACCAGCGAGTGGTAACGGGTGACAGGCATCTCCTGCCTGAGCCCCCTGAACAGGTTCCTGCCCTTATGAAATACTGGCGTAATCTTGCCGTGCATGGGTCTTTCCCCTTTTTTTACATCCGCGCCAAAAACATGGCCGATGATCTGGTGCCCAAGGCAGACCCCCAGGATCGGCACCCTGCCCGCAAAGGCACGGACAATCTCAGCCGATTCACCGCAGTCCTGCGGGTTTTTAGGCCCCGGAGAAATGATGATTCCCCGAATGTCTCTGCGCTTAAGCAGTGCGCTCAGATCTGCCGCGTCATTGCGGATGACCTCGACCTCCTGTCCCAGTTCTTTAAAATAAGCGTCGAGATTATAAACAAAGGAATCGTAATTGTCAATCATGATATACATTTGTAGTCCTCCTGTAAATCTGGTGCACAAAAAAAGCCAAAAACAGGCACGCCCTCAGCGCGTCTGTTTTTGGCAGTCTTCTTTTCATTGAAAAGGCACACCCTATTTGGTTGATTGTTTTTATCTTAACTGATTTTCACTCAAAACTCAAGGATATTTTTCAAAAAAGGGAAACGGCGCCGTGATGATTAAAGCGGCGCCGCTTTCCAAATATATTTTAATTTAATAGAGGGAGCGATTTAGAGGTTTTCTTTGAAGAATGCTTCTAATTCAACAATAGCGGTATCTTCATCAGGACCGTCTGCCTGTACAGTGATGGTTTCGCCGTTTTTAGCACCTAAGCCCATAACGCTTAACATGCTCTTGCCATTACCGGTTTTACCATCCTTAACCAGGCTGATTTCTGATGCATATGGCTGGGTTTTTTTAACGAGTAAGCCTGCTGGTCTTGCATGAATACCTGCTGGGTCCGTAATTTTGTAATTAAATTCTTTCATTTTAAGTTCTCCTTTGGACTATAAAAATTTCTAGTATTATATTAACATTTTTACCCAAACTTGCATAGCAAATCTTGTTTATTTTCTAAAAATTTTTAACTTTATATTAATCTGGCATAAATATTGCTATTAAATGCTTATGCTGCTTCTTTTTTTAAGGGTTTTTTCAAAATCGCCAGCAGAATCATGCCTACAACAGAGCCAATGAGCAGTGACACAACATAGAACAGCGGGTTGCCCACCACCGGGAAAACAAACACGCCGCCGTGGGGCGCCATCAGGGTGCAGCCAAAGAGCATTGAGAGGCCGCCGGCCACCGCAGAGCCCACAACGCAGGATGGAATAACGCGGATGGGGTCAGCCGCTGCAAAGGGGATCGCCCCTTCTGTGATAAAGCACAGGCCCATAATGTAGTTCGTCAGCGCCGACTGGCGTTCCTTCTGGGTAAAGCGGTTTTTAAAGAAAGTGGCGCACAGGGCAATAGCGATGGGTGGCACCATACCGCCGATCATAACCGCTGCCATGATGTCATACTGGCCGGAGCTGATGGCTGCCGTACCAAATACATAGGCTGCTTTGTTGAATGGGCCGCCCATATCAATGGCCATCATGCCGCCCAGAATCACCCCGAGAATTACCTTGGAGCTTTCACCCATGCTGTTTAAGCCGTTGGTCATAGCCGTATTCAGAGCTGCGACTGGCGGATTGATGATGAATACCATCAGCGCGCCCATGATCAAAAGGCCGAAGAAAGGATACAAAAGCGTCGGCTTGATACCTTCCAGGGCATCGGGCAGTTTATCAAATAACTTACGCAGTCCCAGCACCAGATAGCCAGCCAGAAAACCAGCAACCAGCGCGCCGAGAAAACCAGAGGTCCCGCCGGTGGTAATGGTCATGGTGCCGTCTACCATCCCCAGGATATACCCCTGGCTGGCAATATAACCGCCCACAAAACCAACCGCCAGACCTGGACGGTCCGCGATACTCATGGCAATATAGCCAGCCAAAATCGGAAGCATAAAGCCGAAAGCAGCGCCGCCGATGGTCTTTAAGAATGCCGCAAAGGGAGTATTCATCCCAAAGTTGGCTGGATCGATGGCGTAATCGTCAAAAAGGAAGGCCAGCGCGATCAGGATACCGCCGCCGATAACAAAGGGCAGCATATGGGAAACGCCATTCATGAGATCCTTGTAGATCTTGCGGCCAATACTCTGCTTTTCGCCGCTGTCAGCAGTGTTTTCTTCCTTGCTGTCAGCATGATAAATGGGCGCCTTGCCCTCCAGTGCATGGCTGATCAGCTCTTCAGGCTTATGGATACCATCGGCTACCTTGGTCTGAATAACCGGCTTGCCATCAAAACGGGCCATGGGCACATTTTTATCCGCAGCCACGATAATGGCGTCGGCATTGGCAATTTCGGCACGGGTCAGTTCATTCTTAACGCCGCCGGAGCCGTCTGTTTCAACCTTGATACTGACCCCCATGTCCTTGGCTTTGCCCTCTAAGGCTTCAGCGGCCATATATGTATGGGCAATCCCGGTTGGGCAGGCAGTTACAGCCAGCACCTTCGGGTATCCAGTATCCACCTCAGCCGCTGCTTCACGCACTCTGGCCTCCTCGGCTTCTACCTTTTCCACAGCCCTTTCCGCTGCGTTTTCTTTTTCCTTTTTGGCGTCTTCCTCGCCAAATTTTTCTGTTTCTTTCTGGTCGATAAGCTTCAAAAATTCATCCTTGTCCGTCGCGTTTATAAGCTTTTGTCTAAAATCCTCATCCATGAGCATCATGGATAAGCGGCTTAACAGCTCAAGATGTGTATCGTCAGAATTATCCGGCACAGCAATGGCAAAGAGCAGATGGGCAGGCTGCCCGTCCATGGATTCATAGTCGGTGCCTTCCTTGCTCACCATAACAGCCAGTCCAGCTTCCTTCACAGCGCTTGTTTTGCCATGCGGGATGGCGATCCCTTCGCCGATTCCGGTCGTTCCCTGTTCCTCTCTGGCAACAACGGCTTTCTTGTAGCCTTCCTTGTCATTAAGGTTTCCGGTCGCGTCCATGAGCTCAACCAGATTATCAATGGTCTCGCTCTTGGATGCAGATTTTCCCTGAAGGTCAATGCCTTCTTTTTTCAGTAAATCTGTAATTCGCATTTCTTTTCCCCCTGGAATTAGATTTTATTTAAAAGGTCAGAGACCTCTTGTCTGGTTGCCAGCTCTTCCGAGAAAGCACTGGCACTGCCGGCAGCCACGCCCATTTTAAAGGCAGCCGCCAGGTCGCCGGATTCCAGATAGCCTGCCAGAAAGCCCGCCACCATGGAGTCGCCCGCACCCACAGAGTTTTTAACCTTACCCGTGGGCGCCGCACTTTTATGCACACTGCCATCCTCGTTCAGGAAGATGGCGCCATCGCCTGCCATGGAAACCAGCACGTTGCGCGCGCCCATTTCCTGAAGTTTTTTACCGTATAAGATAATCTCATCATCGTCTTTAAGGGTAAGCCCAAACATATCGCCAAGCTCGTGATTGTTGGGCTTGATCAAAAACGGATGGTATTTTAAAACCTTTTTAAGCAGCTCCTTTGTGGCATCTACCACAATATCAATGCCCCGATTCTCAAGCCGCGCCATGATACGCTCATAGGTGTCTGACGGCATGGAGCTCGGAATACTGCCCGCCAACGCCAGCACATCGCCCTTTTTTAGCCTGTCCAGCTGGGCGAAAAGCTTTTCCAGCGCTTCCTCAGAAATCTGAGGCCCGCGGCCGTTGATCTCGCTCTCCTCCTGGGATTTAAGCTTGACATTGATGCGGGACAGCCCGTTTTCGATTTCGATAAAATCAGAGCTGCATCCAAAGTCCCGGACACGCGTCTCGATTTCTCTGCCGGTAAAACCAGCGATAAAGCCCAGGGCCACGTTGTCAAAGCCGAGGTTTTTAAGCACAATGGAAACATTGATGCCCTTACCGCCAGGGAACAGCCGCTCCGAGGCGGTACGGTTTACCTGGCCGGTTTTAAAATCATCGACCTTTACAATGTAGTCCAGGGATGGATTAAAGGTCACTGTGTAGATCATTTTTGTCTACCTCCATTATCTCTGTGAATTTCAGGTATTTATGATCCTGTAAATCCGTGGTGATGATCCTCGCGCTGCCGATGTCGCCAAAGGTAACGGAAGAAATTTTATTAAATTTTGAAGGGTCGCTCAGAATGTAAGCGTCCCGGCAATTATCAAAGGCTTCCTTTTTAACCATGGCCTCGTGCACGTCTGGCGTGGTGTATCCTGCCGTTGGACTGATGCCATTGGTGCCGAAAAAGCCAAGGGTAAAATTATATTTCCTAAGGGCTTCCACAGTTTCCTCGCCCACCATGGCTTCGGTAGAGACCCGGAGGTGTCCGCCCGGGATAAAAACTTTATACCCCTTTTTAAGGAGTTTATTTGCGTGTCCAAGGCCGTCGGTCACATATGTCGCTTCCTTTTCGCTGATATAGTCAATGAGCGCCTCGGTAGTTGTCCCCGCGTCAATAAAGACAAAGTCGCCTTTATGAATGAGCGAAGCCGCGTACTGTCCAATGCGCTTTTTTTCCTCACTGTACTGCCCGTGTTTATAAGCCACATCGTCTTCATTTGTTGTATAGCTGTTGTCAACGGCTGTCGCACCTCCATGAACCTTATGAACCAGACCCATTTCGTGCAGGGCGGTAAGATCCCGCCGCACCGTTGATTCCGAGCTTCCGAGCAGCTCCGTCAGCTCCTGCACGGTCACTGCTTTTTTGTTCTCCACGGTTTTTAATATAATGCTAAATCTTTCCTCTGTTAACATCTCTCTGTCCTCCGCAACTGTATAATATCACCATTTTCAGTCATTGTCAAGCATTTTCATTCAAAAAACTTCAAAAATAATCAAACATTTCCTATTTCCTGCCTTAATACTGATTGTAAATGACTGAATTTGACTGTTTAAGCCTATCATGCCCGGGTATAAAAGTCAACAAACACGAAACACTGGCGGCCGGACCACCGCCCCGGTTCTTTACAAAAAATAAAAAAAGAACCAAACACGCGATTTGGTTCTTTTTTATCAGTGATATGCATATACTAATTTTTTCGATCATGACATCAGACGTTATCGCCGTCCTTGATGTCAAAATAGTCTGGTAAAAATTGCTGAACGTCGTTAATGCGGATTTCAAAATGGGAGTGCGGTCCGGTTGAGTTACCAGTGCTGCCCATTAACGCTACGACTTGGCCCTTTTCGACCCGGTCACCAACGCTTACCTTAAATTCGGAGTTATGACCCATTCTCAGGACAGTTTTTCCATCGTCCATCATAATGTCAACGCATAATCCGTAACCGCCAAATTCACTTGCCCGGATGACTGTACCACTCTGCGGTGCGTAGATCGGCGTACCCATTGAGTTCGCAATGTCTACTGCAAAGCAGCCTGCGTGGCTTCCTGGCTTGTCTAAAGCGGAAATATTACCGGTTGCCGGTAAAATAAAGTTGCCTTTCTTTGAAGACATGGTCGGGTACTGCTTCGTTCCCTTTGAAACAATCTGAGCCACCGGCTCTTTCGCAACTGTTTCGGATAAGGTTGTTTCACTCACAACCTTACCGTCTTCATAGACGGTTTCGACTTCCTTATCAAGTTGTCCGTTCACACCTTGCTGTGTAACTACAGTTTGATCAACATATACATTTGGATCTTCCTGCTCAACGGTCTGGAAAGGTATGTCTTCTTTTTTAGTTGATGTTTTAGTCAGATTAATTTTTAAGATACTGGAGCTTGTCTCAGTCTCATTATTCTGGTTTTCTACATTCTCATTACTATTATTTTCAACGGTACCTTCAGCTGCTAAAGCTTCCTCTTGGGCTGGCTCATTGCTTTGGTCTCTTGCCACATCGGCTCCACCACGGCTTGCTACCTGGATTGGAGCGTTCGTACTCTCTTCACTCTTACTCGGATTAGTATTACCTGTTGCTAAAAGATTAGCGCACTCGTCCGGACTGTTTAAGTCCTCGAGCGGAAAATTCTTAGGCGTTTCTACAACGTCGCTCTGGATGTCGCATTTTACCAGCTTATCTGTACCCTGTACGTTACCGATCTTATTAATTGCACCTGCAATACCGGCCTGTACCTGATCAGATGAAGCCAGGTTTCCAACTTCCTGTCCGTCAACCTTTAATTCTACACCATGAACGCCGACCCAAAGGTTCTGCGCGTTCAATGCATCAGTAAATTCTTCCTCTGACAACATTGGTTTATTAAATGTGATGCTCTTTTTAATCTGTATATCATTGTAGACATATGCTGTTTCGATCGACGTTTTCGATCGCATATCCTGCTCTACCTGATCCAGACTCTGTGTAAACACAGCCGCATCCTTTGTATAGCCTAAAACCTCTCCGTCAACCATTACCTTGTAACCAAGACAGGTTGAAGAAAAGAATCCGAGAAGAAGCGCTACACAGAAACCTGTGAATACGACTTTTTCTCTTTTGCTCAAGTGCTTGGCGTAATGCGCAAGCTTCTTAAAAAACATTTGGAGCTTGCCACTTGAGCGATGGCTTTCGTTGCTAATGCCTAATCACCACCCTCCTATATATAATTTTGACCAAATTGTAAAGTTATTTACAATTTAGATATATTTTAACATATCCTTTGGCCCTTGCCAATACCTTAACCGAAATTACTTAATATTTTATGAAAAATTCATTAAAATATACGTGTTTTTGGTTTAATTAAGGCGGTTCTCGCCCCTTTACCGGCTTTTCAGTATTTTTTTCTTTACATTTAAGATTAAAACAAAGGGGAAAATCTTGTTGTAAAAAAATAAATTTACGAAAAACCCCCTGTCAGGGCCCAATAAACCTTGACAAAAGAAAATCAAAGGGATATGATAAAGACAACTTAATATTGTAAACATTATGTAAATGGGAAAAAGGTGAAAATCCTTTGCTGTAATCGCAGCTGTAATGCAATATGTCCCCTTATGTGCCACTGTCCGCCGGATGGGAAGGGAAGGGGAATGCCATTGTAGAGCCAGAAGACCGGCATAATGTTTTCTTAAAACGCTCCGATTTAGAGTTATTTAAGAGATACGTTCCTTAATCAATTTCGTATTTTTTGCCTTCTCTAGCCGGAGAAGGCTTTTTTATTGTACTAAATGAAGGTGAGGTCTTTCCATTGATTGAAATAAAAAAACAGGCAGAGCCTGCCAAAGAGTTTAAAGGTGACACCGTTATTAAAAGCCTGATGACCATTAAGCGGCAGCTTGAAGATAAACGCAGACTGTTCGGCATTCATGAATATGCCTTTGCCAAAACCAGCGACCTGCTGTTTTCCATGGGCACAAGGCTTTTATGCGAGGGAAACCAATGCGGCCATTACGGCGCTACCTGGGCCTGCCCGCCCGCGGTAGGCAGCTACAACAGCTGTGTCGCCAAATGCCGCTCCTACGAAAACGTCTGTCTGCTCTCAACCGTTACCGATTTAAAAGGCCAGTATGACTTTAGAGGCTGGAACCGGGCCCGCATATTTCACGAGGCCGCTACGGCCAAGTCTGCCCGTCTTTTCAGAGCCCATTATCCTGGCGCTCTGGTGCTCTCCACAGAGGGCTGTATCCTCTGCGACCAGTGCACCTACCCCGACGCCCCCTGCCGTTACCCAGACCAGATTTTTCCATCCGTGGAAGGCTATGGCATCGTGGTCATGGATCTGGCCAGCAAAACCGGCCTTTCCTATAATAATGGCCCCGAAACCGTTACCTATTTCAGCTTTGTGCTGTTTTAGCCCGATTCAGAAAGGAGAACCGCCATGAACCTGACTATTTCGCCCATCTCCACGGCCGAGCCCCTGCCCCCGGCCGTCGCTGTTTCCGATCTTCATGCGCTCAAAGAAAAATACAGCGTCCTCAAAAAAAAGGCCGCCACAGCCTACTGCGCCCTGGACGGCGTCCTCTCCCTTTTTCAGGCCATCGCCCAGGAAAAAGGGATTGACTTTAACCCTGTGGTTTTCTACCCCATGTCCTCCTTTGTGAGAGAACGGGACATCTGCAGGATGACAGAGCTGCTGCTGGAAAGCGCCTTTTCCGCCGGAGAAAAAAGCGTAGACTTCACCATCAACCTTTTTAACGCGGGCGTTATCTCCCTGTCCATTAAAACCGAGCAGCCCTGCCAGCCCCTTCCCCAGTATACCGAAGAGCTCCAGGCGCTCACTGCCGCCTATGACGGCATCCGGGACACCCGCCGAATCGGCGGCCGGGAGCTGACTTCTTTTATACTGAGACACAGCCCCGACCACGCCGAGGAGCGTTTTGGCAGCGATCTGCTATACGTCCGTTTTTAAAATCTTCTCAGCCGTCACCTCATCAATGATAAGGTGGCGCGCGAACCCGGTGTTCAGGCAGCCGATGGCCGATCCTACATTAGCCTCCACAGGCACAATGCCAATAAAATTCTTAATTTTAGAAAGCGGCCCCAGCGGAATCTGTATGGCAAAATCATCCTCACCTTTTATCTGCTGTCCCTTCCAGTTAAAAAAGTAAGACAGAATATTGGAGGTCGCCCGCTCCGTGATCAGCCGCCGCCCAAAGCGCAGGGCAGTGGCGTGGTCCGGCACACAGGGGTAGCCGCCAAGGGTCACCAGTGCGGTGTCTGTCTTTTTCCACAGGGCCAGAATACTGTTATAATTATCTGTCGTCACAAATAAATCCCGTTCCTGCTTGGTCGTAGGAAAGGCCGGCGAGATCAAAAAATCCGCCTCAAATCCCGTTTTTCGGGCAAAATCCGTAGCCAGCTCATTGGGATGGTAGCCCTTGTGCGGCACTGTGGCCGTCCCGATCAGCGGACAGACTTTCCCGCTGTACTGCCCAGCAAGCTCCCTGCCCGCTAAAATATCAATGACACGGCTGATATTATAACCCCAGCCAAGGCCAAGGATTCGGGTTTTAGGCAGGATTTCCAAAAGAAAATCCACAGCGGCTTCATAAAGACGCTCCTGGGTTTCGTTCTTATCCTCTGTGCAGCTGACCACCTGACAGCTCTTTAAGCCAAACCGGTTACACAGTTCCCGGCTTTTTCCAATGCTGGTGCTGTCAAAAGATTTGATCTCAATTTTAACAATACCTTCTTTGCGGGCTTTGTTCAGCAGATTGCTGACCGAAGGCCGCGAGATACCCATCGACTTTGCAATCTCTGCCTGAGTCATGTTCTCTTCATAATACATCTGCGCCGCGCTAATAAGACGGATCAGCTCCTTTTCTTTCATGATGATCTCCTTTACAAATGTCAACAGCTTTTTTCTAAATATACTCTATTTTTTGACAAATGTCAATCCACTATCTTTAAGATTCAAAATGCAAAATACTTTACATTTGTCAGTTTATTGCTTATTTTTCATATTTTTATGAATTTTTTCAAGGATTTTAAATTATTTTACGTTTTTTTGTTTGACAAATGTTAATTCCGGTGATATTCTATAAACAAGTTGAAACCGATACCGGAGGTGAGAGTATGTCAGTAGAAACCTTAAAAATCAAAAACATGTTATTGACATCTGCTAATAAAATTATAAGCAACGTCGAAAACTTAACCAGGCTGGATTGCGAGCTGGGTGATGGCGACCACGGAACCACCATGGAAAAGATCGCCAAAGCGCTGGTGACCGAAGTGGACGCCTGGAACGAAGAAACCGACCTGAAAGAAGCACTGGAAGCCCTGAACGATACCCTTGAGGATATCAGCGGCGGCTCCGCTGCCCCGCTTTTTGGCTCTTTTGTCTGTGGCATGGCCGATGCGGCCGACCCCAGCCAGGATACCGACGCCTTTATTAAGACCATCCTGCTTGGCGCCTATGAAGAATTTTTCGATACATCCGGCGCAAAGCCCGGTGGAAAATCCATGATGGACGCCATTTACCCTGCGACCGAGGTGATCCGAAACGCCGATAAGATTAATCAGGAAGTCCTGAACCAGGCCGCCAAAGCCGCCCGTGAAGGCTCCGACGCAACCTCAGATATGCTTGGCAAGTATGGACGCGCCCGCTACATCGGCGACCGCGCCATCGGCCATACCGACCCTGGCTCCGTATCCTTTGCCCTGTTCTACGAAGGTCTGGCAGAAGGCTATGCCCTTTAATGACGTTTTAATTTATTAAGATTCTCAGGAGGAATTTAAGATGAAATATGAAATCATGCACGTTGGCGTTCCTGTAAAGGAAACCGTATTACCTGAAGATTACGCCGAAGGCCTGAAGGTTTATATCTCCGGCCCAGACAACAACGACCTGAAATTTGAATATCTGCGCTTTGAAGAAGGCACACCCCTTCATCCCGACGTTGTGAACAAAACCCACGTTGCCTATAAAGTGCCAAATATCGATCAATTCATCGAAGAAGAAGGCGCCACTGTCCTAAACGGAAGAATGGCCGTCGATGAAACTCTGGACATCGCTTTTGTATCCGTACACGGCACAGTCCTCGAGCTCATGGAAATGAAGTGAGGTCCAGTTTTCAAAAAATACGATCTTTTTAAAAAACCAAATATAATCTAAATTAACAGGGGGAAATACTAAAATGACAATGAAAAAATTCTTAAACCAGCCGGAAAACATCGTATCTGAATTACTGGAAGGCCTGGAACTGGCAAACCCAGATATTATCGAAGTAACAGGAAACAACCTGGTGGTTAACAAAAAATTAAAAGACGCAGACCGCGTAACCGTCGTAACCTTAGGCGGCGCCGGCCACGAACCAGCCATCGAAGGCTTTGTGGGCGAAGGCATGGTTGACATCTGCGTGATCGGGGATATTTTTGCAGCGCCTGGCTATAAGGCCTGTATCGAAGCCCTAAAAATGGCCGACAAGGGCCACGGCGTTTTATTCGTAGTTTTAAACCATGCGGGCGATATGCTCACAGGCAACAAAACCATGAAGGAAGCCGCAAAATTAGGCTTGAACGTTAAGAAAGTCGTTACCCAGGAAGATATTGCCAACGCACCGCGCTCCAACGCCGACGACCGCCGCGGTCTGGTAGGCTGCGTGCCTGTATACAAAATCGCAGCAGCTGCCGCAGCTGAAGGCAAATCCTTAGACGAAGTGGCTGCCATTGCCCAGAAATTCGCAGACAACATGGCCACCATTGCCGTAGCTGCCAAGGGCGCAACCCACCCGGCAAACGGCGAAGTCATCTCGACCTTAGGCGATGATGAAATGGAAGTGGGCATGGGCCAGCACGGTGAAGGCGGCGGCGGACGCCAGCCAATGAAATCAGCCGACGAAACCGCTGTGATCATGGCCGACGAATTAATCGCAGACCTTGACCTCAAAGCCGGTGAAGACGTGATGGTATTCATCAACGGCAGTGGCTCCTCCACATTAATGGAGCTCCTCATTGTTTTCCGCAAGGTTTATAAATACCTGGAAGAAAAAGATATCCATGTGAAAGCAAACTGGGTTGGCGAAATCCTGACTGTACAGGAAACAGCAGGCTTCCAGATGTTCATGGCCCGCGTAGACGAAGAAGAGCTCAAATACTGGAACGCTCCATGCAAGACCCCATACAAGGTCGTTTAATTCAAGCAACGGTAAATCACAAAAGCGGCCTTTAAACGCCGCTTTTTAATTCAGAATAAAGGAGATCAAACCAATGGCAGATAAAGACGGCAACAAACACGCAAAAGATTTCGGCTTTGACCGGCCGGCAGAAAATAAAAGTTTCCACGTCAAGGGCATGGAAAACGTGGACTGGGGCATGAAAACCCGCCTGTCCCAGATCTTTGACCCCAAAAGCGGCAACACCATCATGCTTGCCTTTGACCACGGCTATATCATGGGGCCAACCCAGGGTCTCGAACGCCTGGACCTGGCCATCCCGCCGCTCATGGACTACGCCGACGTGCTCATGGGCACCCGGGGCGCACTGCGCACCTGCATTCCGCCAGACTGCAAAAAAGCCATCGCGCTGCGCTGCTCCGCGGGCAGCTCTGTCCTGAAGGATGATATGAGCCACGAGGTGGTAGGCGTCGACATTGAGGACGCAATCCGTATGAATGCCACCTGTATGGCCATCCAGTCCTTCATCGGCTCAGAAGGCGAATGCGAAAGCATCCATAACATTGTTAAAACCATCGACGCCGGCAACCGCTACGGCATTCCTACCCTCGGCGTTGTGGCCGTAGGCAAGGAAATGGAACGCACCACCAAATATTTCTCTCTGGCAACCCGCATGCTGGCAGAATTTGGCGCACAGATCGTCAAGGTCTACTACTGTGATAACTTTGAGGAAGTGGCAGCTGCCTGCCCGGTGCCCCTCGTTATTGCCGGCGGCAAAAAAATCCCAGAGGCCGAAGCCCTCGAAATGGCTTACCAGGCCATCAGCCGCGGCGCCCACGGCGTCGATATGGGCCGCAACGTCTTCCAGGCAGACGACCCCAAAGCCATGATTCAGGCCATCCGCGAGGTCGTTCACAACGGACGCACCGGCGCAGAAGCCTACGAATGCTATCTGGACTTGAAGAAATAAAAAAGAAGCCTTTGGGCTTCTTTTTTTACCTAACCTCACTTCCAGATTTCCACATGGTCAAACTGACGGTCCGGGTATTCGATGACCCCCAGGCCCAGCTCCCGGGCCGCGGCCGCCACCACATCACAGGGCACTCCGGGGCAGTACAGATCCGCCGCGTGTCCACTCAGGTGCCAGGAGTTTTCAATGCCGCCCACCTCGGCGTTGCGCTCCTCGCAACGCACCCCAGAGGTGATGATAACCGGCCGGTCAAAACAGCACCGCAGCGCCTCCACCCGCTCCAGCAGCTCCGGGTCCATCTCTGCCGGCCAGCCGTTACAGTAGCCCGCGCAGTCGCAGGCATACTCTGCCATCAGGAAGTGGGCCGACGCCCAGGGGCCATCGGTGATAATAGGATCCTCTGGCAGCGGGTGGTCGATCACCGCTCCGTCCGGCGGTCTTTCAGGCTCTGGCAGCGGCTCCGTCAGCAAAACCGGAGGCGGCTGTGCCTGCTGGATTTCCCCTACTTCCTGAGTTTCCGCCTCCCGCACAGGGACCAGGTTCGCGAAAAATATACAGGCAACGAGGATGAAAATGCTAAAAAAGATGCTTCGACCAATGCGTTTGTGAATGATGTTCATATGATCTCCCTTCTAATCAGGTAGAAAGTAAAAAAGGGGCTCTCGCCCCTTTTTTACTCAACTGCCACGTCGGTGGTGGTGGTGTCTACGCGCTTGGCGCCGGCCAGCCTGGCGAGGGCAAAGCCTTCGGGCTTGAAGATGTCGTCGGTCACGATGCCGGCCGCGCCGGTTTTAACTTCCTCATCGGTGATCCCCTCCTTGTAATGCGGGATGGTCATTCTGAATTCCTTGCCGTCGGTGCGCTCAAAGTACATTACCAGTTCTTTTTTCTGTTCTACTGCCATTGTTTATCTCCCTTCAAAATTTAATTTTTCTACACAATTTCTGTGATGTCGCTGGTGGTCACCCGCTCACACCCTTCGCCAATGGGCTCCTGCATCCCAGTGATGTGCTTGTAGGCGCTTCTGAGCTGCTCCTTGGTGGCCTCGTGATCCACATCGCCGTAGGATTTGCTGGAGCGTTCAATTTTCCCCAGTTTCTCGCCGTGATTGACGGTTACCTTGAGCTTGGTGTCCTTTTTGGTTTCTTCTACTGCCATTTGTTTTCTCCTTTTCGGTTTGTATTTTGTGTGGCGTGGCGCTGCGCTTTTGCCTTACACTTATACATACTTTTTTTGAGCTCAAAATGGGACCCCCTTTAAGGATTTTTTTAAATTTTTCAGCCCTTTATCCCTCAAATTCCGAACGGCTTTATGGGTGACGCCCATTTCCTCAGCGATCTGGACCAGGCTTTTGCGCTCGTGAAAGAGTTGATAAACCACCCTGCCCTGCCTGGCCGAGAGCGCTTCCACACTTTGCCAAAGCCTCTGCCGGCTCTCGCTTTCGATATAGCGCCCTTCCAGATCCACGGTCTCGTCGGTAATTACCTCCTCCAGGATTAATCCTTCACAGCCGCTTTCGGGTTCCGACAGCTGTTTTTCTGCTGTGACGGACCGGTTAAATTGCCCGCACTGCCATTTCCTGTAATAGAGCTGTAAATGGCTTTTGATAAAGGCGTTAAAGGCGGCGCCATGTCCGGGGTCAAATTTCATGATCCCCTCCAAAAAGGCCAAGCACCCGTCCTGGCAGGCGTCCTCATAGCAGGAGGGCGCGATGCCGGGTGTGCGCTGCATGGTGGACAAAATCAGCGGCTTAAAGGTCATGAGCAGCATCTCTGCCGCGTTCTTGCCGAGCTCCCGCTCCGGGCTGCCCTTGGAGCTTTTCTGCCCTGTCTGGTAGCACTGTACGTATTCATCAATGGCTTTGTAATCGCTCAAATAAACCTCCTACTCGTCCTCATAGACGTCTGTAATCTCAAGCACAATGCCGGGAAACTGATCTTCCACCGCGGCGCTGAACTCGTTAAATTCATCTTCGGCCTCCTCGGCGCTGCGAGCGTGAAAGCCCACCCGCGCCCGGCACTCGGCCTCGACCATGTAGCTTCTTCTTCTGCGGACCACCCTGGGTCCTGTGCCGTATCGCTTCATGTTATTCTCCTTTTGGTTAAAATTTTTGGCTTGATCCTCTTTGACGGCACGACGGGGGCGTCGTGCCCTACTGCTTCTTCTCCCTGGCCGCCCACATGGCGTTAAAGGCGGCCACCTCGTCGTCCGGGTACAGGGCTTTGATGGCGGCCTTCTCGGATTCGGTGAGGGGAGGCAGCAGATTAAAGCCGTGGATATCGGGCGGCGACTCCTGATTACAATACAATAGAGAAGCTTGTTTATTATTTATATTTATGAACGGGGACACTTGTGTCACAGACTGTGGGACAGTTTGTGTCCAGATTTGTGTCACACTGTGACCCTTTTCCGATGGCAGGGCAGCAACCGTCAGGCCGCTGTCAAAGGGCGTCATGCGGTAAATGCCCGACCGCTGTCCTGTGTCCTTTTGGTACGTCACACGGCCGTGGTCAATGAGGTACTGTCTTTGTCGCAGCAAAACCCGCCGGTCTTTGATGCTCAAAAGGCGCATGAGCACAGTGTTCGGAAGCCTGAAACAAACAGGCCAGTACCAGCCGCCGTCCCCTCCCTGGACGGCGGCCTTGTTGTTGTAATACATGAGCAGATGCCAGTAGGACTGGAGCAGCGGGCTGACAGGATTGGTCTCCAGCCATCTGTAAAAGGCCAATAGCTCGGTCAGGTAGTTCAATCCTGGGTCTCCCCGGCGCATCTTTTCGTGCAGCTCCTCGAGACGGTCTTTAAAGTAGTCACAGCCTGAGGCCGTCACCCGGATGCCCCGGCCACCGGGGGTTTTGCCGCCGCCGTTTTCCAGAATACGCATGTACTCGGCCTTTTCGGTGATGACGTTGTTGCCATCCACCTTGCAGATATAGCCCTCCCGGCGCAGATAAGCGTAAAAGTCATGGCAACCCATGTATATCTTTTCCTCCTCCAGCAGCCTGTCCAGAAAGGCCTGAACCGTCATGGCAGGCAGGCCCGCGTAGCGATTCCAGCCAATCATGGCCATGGTTTCGTCCATATCCATATAGTGGGGCATGATCACATCGGAAATGGGGTGCGGCTCCTCTGGCTCCACGCCCAGCCGGAGCAGCTGTTTCTTCAGCGCCTCGTTCTTACCAGACAGGCGGCAGGCTTTGGTAGTCTCCAGCTCCAGGGCCAGGTGCAGCATCCGCAGCACGTCGGCGCTGATCGTGACAGACTTTTCCTGATTGGCGATGGAAAGCTCTAAATCCTCATGGCCGTCTTTGTACTCCGCCAGGCGGATAATGGTGGAAATCCGGCTCATGGTAACATCGAGGCCAGCCTTTTTTTGGGCGCACGAACCACACCCGGTGTTTCCGCTTTTTGGGGCCATGGTTTCTTTTTGGGTTGTGTTTTGTTTACGATTCATTGTAAACCTCCTGTAAAATAAAATGATTTTATTTCAGCAGCTTTTGTTATTTTGTGTCTGCTGATGGTTCTAGAATACAGGAATTTATGCGCTTTAAACACGCAAACAAATTTTTAATTATTAAAAATAAGATTATTTTTATTCTTTTAAAAACCATTGCGCTGCCCGGACGCGCCAGCGGTACAGGGTGGCGTTCTCACCGTAATAATCCAGGGTCTCCCAGGCTCGGCGGCGTTTTCCCCTCAGGGGCCCGGGGCTGGATAGTTCATCGTTTTCAAAAAGCTGCGACAGCAGCTCCCAGACCCGGTCCAGGGCATGGCGCACCCAGCCGGCCACGCCCTCGGGAAAGACCCGCTGATGGGTTGCACACTCCAGACAAATACGGCTGCACACATAGACCACGATCACGCGCCCCTCCTCCACCTCCACGGGCTTTTCGAGGCCGTTGACCACATGAGCACAGCCGTTTTTCGCCTCGATTCTCATGGTTTTAGGCTTGAGTGCCCCGCCGCAGTCTTTACAAACCACGATGCGCGCCTGTCCGGTATACACATACTCAGCGATGACCTCCCGCCCCTGTTTGTCTGTATAGCCGGTGTTTTCAACTCTTTCAAAATCTCCGGCGTGTTCCTCAATGTAATTTTTCAGATTTTTGGGCTTCATTTCTTCTCCTTTTGATAAAAATAAAAACCCCGAAGACCACATACAAATTGCGTATGCGGCCTTCAGGGTTTTGATGGGTGACAGCCAGTATCCCATTTGTTTATTTTTAGCATTATTTTCGCGTTCCTGTGACCCAAATGCCTGCCAGCACCACACCAAGCCCCAGCGCAATGAGTCCCGCGGGCAGCAGAGCGCTGCCGGCGTCCTCCAGGCCGGTGGCGGTGTTATGCGCTCTGGCTTTGGTCTCCATGCCGGTCTGAGCCGTGGTGGGCGTGGGCGATGCGGTGGGCGTGGGTGTTGCTGTCGGTGTGGGTGTTACCGTGGGCGTGGGCGTTACCGTAGTGGTGGGCTCAGGCACCACCAGCTGCAGACCCATGTCCCGGCTGTCCTCGGCCATGGCCGGGGCGGCCAGCAGCACAGCCAGCGCCAGGGCCAGCAAAGCCATAATCAGTTTTCTTTTCATGGCCGCACCTACTTCACATTAAAGGTAAAGGTCAGTGCCCCCGTGTAGCTGCCCGCCGGGGCAGCCGTGATCTTATCCGCGTCGATGGCCACCTTCACGACATTTACCGCGCCCTGGGCCAGGCTGATGGTCTTGTCTGTGGCATCGTCGCCAAAATAGGCGTTATAGCCGATGGTATCGCTGGCGTTCTTCCGCTGCAGGGTGTCGCCGGACAGGGTGCAGCTCAGCGCTCTTCCCGGAGCCAGGTTGACTTCGGTGGCCGTAACACTGCCCACAGCGTTGACGCCCGCGGACAGGCTTTTATCCCCGGTCATGGATTCAGGAATGGTGACTGTGTAGCTATCCGGCACAATGGCCTGGAGATCCGTCCCCATGGACGTGGGATTGACGGCGGTCTGGTCGGCCAGCGCCGGGCCAGCCCCAAGGGCCAGCAGGGCGGCCAGCGCCAGGCCGGTAATGATTGGTTTAAGCTTCATGATGCGTTCTCCTTTTTATGGATTTACTGGTTTACGGCAAGGCCACAGGTAAAAACGAGCTGGCCTGTGTAAGTGCCGGCACTGCTCGGAGTGTCCAAAACCACGCTGATTTCCTTAGCTGCATCCGCTTCAGCGCTCAGAATGGTATCTCCAGGGCTGTAACTTTTAGCGGTATCGGCAACCTTATAGGCCAGTGACTGCGCGTTGGGGGCACTTCCCGTGGTCACGGTAAAGGCGTCACTGGCGCCGGTGCCCTTTACCGTCACGTTCAGCTGCCTGCCAGCCGGGATGATCACATTACTGGCCTGGACGGTCAGCATCCTGGTTCGGTCATTCTCAGGGGTGGTCTTAGTCACCTTGCCGAAATTAATGCTTTCCGGAATGGTGACCGTGTAGTCTGAATCGACGATGGCTTCGAGGTTGGTCGACCCCTCGGCCGTGGCGGCGCTCGGTGACGGCTTGATGGCTGTGGTGCTGGGGGTTGGTTCCTCCGCCAGCGCCGGAGCGGCCGAAAAGGCCAGAAGAACGGCGGCCAGCAGGCCGATGGTCATTGGTTTAAGCTTCATGGTGTGTTCTCCTTTTTATGGTTGTGGTGTGACATCGTCAACAGAGCAGGTGAAGGTGAGGGTACCTGTGTAGGTGCCGGAATTCAAGGGAGCATTTGCCAGTGTAATTTGACCATTAACCTCTTGATTCTCGGCAGGTTTGCCACCCTCAAAAGCCGTGAATTTTTTACCATATTCTATTGCCGCAGGGGAACCCTCTTTGGTATTATAAAGATTATAATTTACACTGGCGTCTCCAGCCTTTACGACAAATGAACCTTCATTTGACGTCACTTTAACATTTAAGACCTTACTCGCAGGTATCAGAACGTTTGTAGCGCTAATCTTCAAATCTTGTGATAAATTGGTAGACTTATTGTCCAAGGTGCCAAAATCAATGCTGTTCGGAATCGTGACCGTGTAATCTTGATTAACGCTGGCTTTCACCTCAGTCGATGCACTGGGGCTTGCCGGTTTTATCGTCGTTGTGGGAGTTGGTGTCGGATCCGCCGCCAGCGCCGGCGCGGCTCCCAAGGCCAGCAGGCCGGTGAGCATGAGGGTGGTCAGGATGGTTTTTGCTTTCATTTTTTTTAGTCCTTTCTTTCATTGCGATTACTGCACGACCAGCTCGGTGTTGATGACTGCCCCGTTCATGGGGGTCTGGTCTTCCAGGCTGGTGGTGGTGTAGGTCAGCGCCGCGGGATAGGTGCCCGGGGCTGGCGTTACGTCCAGTTTTGGGTTCTGGATACCCGTGCCGGGCTTAAATTTGGCCGACTGCCAGAGCACCTCGCCGGTATCGGTCCGGGTGAGGCTCAGCTCAAAGTAACAGCGGTTGCCCTCAGGGTTTCTGAACAATACGTTGATCACGCCTGTGGTGCTGTCCACTGTCAGGCTGGGGTAGCCGGGAATCTGGATGCCGTCCGGGGCGGTCTCGCCCTGGGGCGTTGGCGTGAGCGCCACCACGCCCGGCTCCATATCCGGCGGCTCGGCCGGGTGGGTCACCATCCAGGCGATGACCCCACAGGCACAGAGCAGCAGCGCGGCCAGCAGGCCGATGATGATTTTGTGTTTTTTGTCCATGTTAATCCCTTTCTGTCATTTTTATGCTATCTGACGGCACGACGGGGGCGCCGTGCCCTACTCCTTTAATGGCACGTCGTCGTTCATTTCCACGGTAAAGACCAGACTGCCCTTGTACTGGCCGCTGTATTTTATCTGGCTTTGATCGAGGCGCAGGAGGGCTTTTTGGGGGGTGCCCTCTGTGCTGGTTTCCCAGTTCTCGGCCAGCCTGCCGCCGGTGGCCAGCGGGCTGCCAATGGCGGTTTCACCCTTGTACACCTCGTACCCCAGGCTGTTTTGGCCGTTTGCCAGGGCAAAGGCCCCGCTTTGGCCGCTGCCGCTCACGCGCAGGCTCAGGCTCCGGCCATCGCTCAGGTTGGTAAAGTTTTGTCCGCTCACGGTGAGGGGCTGACTCTTGTACTGCTCCGCCGAGCCTGCCTGATAGCTCACGTCACCAAAATTTGCGGTTTCGGGGATGGTGATGGTGTAGCTGGCCGGGGGCAGGAGGGTAGCGGTGTAGGCCTTGGCGCGGTCGTAGCTGCCGCCTGTGGTTTCGGGGTTGGCGCGGTCATAGCTGCGGCTGTAGACCGTGGGGTCAGTGCCGGCCTTTACCTCGATGGCTGCCGCTGGGCCGGCGGCGTCGGGCAGGTAGAAGTAGACCTTGCCGCCGTCCATGGTTTTGACGTCCTTGACGCCGTAGCCATTGGACAGAGTTTGCGGGGTGTCTGCCACGGTGCTGGCGATGGCGACGTTATCGCCTACTGCGGGTTCGCCCACGGTGAGGGTGTTGAGGGTGAGGTTGTTTTTGCCGTCGGTGAGGGTACCCGAATCAGAGCCCCAACGGCCATGGCCAATATCATCCGAGCTATCTCCGCCGATAGCTTTGACGCTGCCGCCGGTGATGGTGACGTTTCTGCCGGCTCCATCCCTACCGCCGCCGATGCCGGCTCCGCGAGCATTTTTAGTATCTTTACCACTACACGCCGTTACCGTGCCGCCGGTGATGGTGACGTCTCCGCCATCTCCATAAAAACCACCGCCGATGCCGGCTCCATAAGCCTTTCCTTTACCACTGTTACTACACGCTGTTACCGTGCCGCCGGTGATGGTGACGGTTCCCCCGGCTCCACTATAACCACCGCCGATGCCGGCTCCATAAGCATCTTTTTCACCACTGTTACTACACGTCGTTACCGTGCCGCCATTGATGGTGATCGTTCCGCAAGCTTCACGATTTCCGCCGCCGATGCCGGCGCCATGCGAGGCATTATCTGTCTCACTGCTTTGAGCGGTCAGGCTGCCGGGGTTAGTGTTATCGCTGTCGATGGTCAGGCTCACGCCGCCCGGCACGTTGAGCCCGGCGCAGTAACGGCCACTTTTCAGGCTGTTGGCGCTGTTTGCAGCCAGCATGAGGTTGACGCTTGCGCCGGGTGTGCCGCTATCTTTCCCTTTGAGGGTAAAAGCACAGCTATTTTCATTGTCGCTCACGTCAATGTTCAGCCCATTCAGGGTGATGGTTTTTCCGCTCTGTCCGACGGTTCCCCCGTTGTAGCCGGGCATGACGGTGACGGTGTTTTTGATGGCTGTCTCCGCTGTGCCGCCGCTCAGGGTGTAGTTACCGCTGTATGGGATTTTGGCGTTTTCGTCCGCTGACGTGCCGTACATAAAACCATCGTTCCAGATATAGGCATTGCCGCCGGTGGCGCTCATGTCGATGGCGCCGTCAAAGGGCGCAAGGGCTGCGCTGCGGCTGTCTGTTTCGGTGACACTGCCTGCGTACAGGGTTTTAGTGGCATCGCCGCTCAGGGTGGCGCCGGTGCTGACTGCCTGACTTGTGGCGTCGGCGGGCAGGTAGAGATAGAGCTTGCCCTCGGTGTCGGTGGTTACGTCGTGGATGCCGTATTGGGTATTGACATCGATGGTGTCTGTCGGAACCTTGTCCACGCCTGTGCGGTTGCCGATTTGCAGGGTGTCGATGGCGGTGTCTTTTTTATCCTTAACCGTGAGGGTGACAAGCGAGACATCTGCGCCATCCACGGCGTTTTTCAGAGTACCGGAGTCATTGGCCAACTTGCCCTTACCAATATCCTCCGCGCCAGCTCCGCCGATGGCCTGGACGCTGCCGCCGGTGATGATGACGGTTCCGCCAGCTCCCCAAGAACCGCCGCCAATGCCTGCACCGCCATTGTTTGAAATCGCTTTGACACTGCCGCCACTAATGGTGACATTACAGCCCTTATTACTCTCTCTGCCACCAATACCCGCACCACTGCCACTAATCGCTGTCACACTGCCGCCGGTGATAATGACATTTTCACCGCCAATACCTGACCCAGTACTGGTTTTATTGCCAGCTGTTATCTCACCTCCGTCAATTCGGATTAAACCACCAGTATAACCATAATTGCAATCGCCAATCCCGGAAGCAGAAGCAGGGGATTCCATCTCATCCACAACAATATAACCTCTGCTCTCAGCGGTCAAACTACCTGGATTTGTATCCGTGCTGTCAAGTTTCAGGCTCGCGCCCTTCAGCACGGTAAGTCCAGCAGTCATATCTGCGCTTATAAGGCTGTTTTTGCTGCCTGACGCCAGCATCAGGTTGGCCACAACGTTGTTATAATTCGTATTTCTATCTGGATTGCCAAGGAGAAAGGCGTAGCTAGAGTGATTTTCGTAGCCGCTCACATCAATATTCAGGTTATTCAAAGTGATGGTTTTGTAGCCATCCTGCCCATCTGTTTTCCCATCGTAGCCGGGCATGACGGCCACACCGTTGGCGGTGGTGGTACCGGTCAGGGTGTAATTACCATTGTATGGGATTTTGGCGGCTTCGTCCGCTGCTGTGCCGTACATAAAACCGTCGTTCCAGATGTAGAGATTGCCACCGATGGCGCTCATGTCGATATTGCCGTCAATGGGCGCAAGGGTTGCGCTGCGATTGCCGTCTGTTCCGGTGACACTGCCTGCGTACAGGGTATTGGTGGCATCGTCTTTCAGGGTGGCGTAGGCCAAACCGCCCTCGGTCGGATCGCCTGCGGGCAGGTAGAGATAGAGCTTGCCCTCTGCGTCGGTGGATACGTCCTTGATGCCGTATTTTTTAGCCGCGGCAGCTGCCGTGGCGTCGCCTGTGTAGCCGCCCACGGTCAGGGTGTCGATGGCTTGGGTAGCCATAGGCTGGCTATCCGCGCCGTTGACGGTGAGGGTTACAAGGGAAACGTTATTGTTATTGCCGTCGGTGAGGGTACCGGAACCGGTGCCGTTCTTGCCTTTACCAATATTCTCCGCGCCATCTCCGCCGATGGCCTGGACACTGCCGCCAGTGATGGTGACAGTTCCGCCAGCCCCAAGATAACCACCGCCGATGCCGGCGCCATAAGCTACACCCCCTGTTTGGTTGCTTCTGTTTCCATATGCCGAGACTGTTCCTCCGGTGATGGTGACGGTTCCGCCGGCTCCGCCACCCCCACCGCCGATACCGGCTCCATAAACATTGACAAATCGCTCGTTGCTTCCGTCTCCATATGCCGAGACTGTTCCTCCATTAATAGTGATTATTCCAGAACCTTCCTCTTTTCCACCACCGATACCAGCACCATATGGAAATTTCCTGATGTTCCCTCCACATTGGGCTGTCAGACTGCCGGGGTTAGCGCCCTCACTGCCGATGGTAAGTTCCGCATCCTTTGGCACGTTCAGGCCAGCACAGTTAGCGCCGCTTTTCAGGCTGTTCTCGCTACCCGCAGCCAGAGTCAAATTAAGCTTCGCGCCGCTTTTTACAGCAAAGGCGCAGCTGTTTTCATTGCTGCTCACATCAATCTTCACCCCATCCAGGGTGATGTTGGCCGTCACGCCACTCATCACCACGATTTTATCCGCAGTTGAAGTGGTCGAATCCGTGTTTTTGATGGTCAGCACCGCACCAGTGTTAACGGTCAGGGTGTTGTCTGCATAAGTGTAATCTGTATCCTGCTGACCGCCCGTCACCGTAAAAGCTCCCACTATCTTTTCTTCGGCCAACACCCCGCCGGGCAGCACAAAAAACGCCGTCAAGGCGAAAAAAACAAGGATCAAAGTTTTGGTAAGCGTGGTTTTTACGGTTGGACTCATGGTGGTCTCCTTCTGGTTCATTTTTCTATTTTCACTATCTGTTTTATTCGGGCTGACGTTAAGTTAGAAACTTAACACGAAAATATAAAAAATGCTTATGTTTATTTCCGAAGTTTGTTATTAAGTTAACATGCTTTACTTTTCATTAACTTTTTTCTTTAATGCCTTGCCAATTTTTCACCTTTATGATATTCTAATAGTATATATGCTTATACCTTTAACGTTAAGTTTCTAACTTAACGTTATTTTTTTACCTTTTAAAAGCACGCGGCTATTTTTTCCATTTGCTCCCGCTTTTGGGCTGTCACGCAGTGGCCGTAACGGCTGAGGGTAAAGCTGACGCTGGCGTGGCCCAGAAAGGCGGACAGGGTGTTCATCTCTGCGCCGGCCTCCAGTGCCCGGGTGGCAAAGCTGTGGCGCAGGCTGTGGAAGGTAAGCTTTGGGCTGAGGCCCAGCTCCTTTTTAAGGCCTGCAAAGTGGCGCTGGACTGTGCGGGTATCGCAGGGACGGCCGTTTTTTCCTGTGATCAATGGCTTTTTGGGGCGATGGTCTCTGTTTTCCAAAAAGTGGGCCAGGACGGCCTTCACGCTGGCGGCAAGTGGGATATCCCGGATACTGCTTTTGGTTTTAGGGCTCAGGCTGACAACAGGATAGCGGCTGGTTTGGGGGTCGTACACGCGCTGGCGGTTTTTGCGCACACGCAGCACGCCGCCCTCCAAATCGACGTCCTTTATTCTCAGGCCCAGCACCTCGCCGATGCGCAGGCCCAGGGTGAGGCTGATATACACGGCCATATCCTGCGGATTCTGGCTCTGCCGGACTCTTTCGCTCAGGGCCTGCTGGCTGCGGCGGTCCAGAATTTCCTTTTCCTTTGCCTGCACCCGCACCTTTGGCATTTCCGGGCTTTTAAGATACCCTTTCTTCTCTGCCGCTTTTAAAATGGTCTTAAGATAGGACAGGATATCTTTTACAGTTTTGGGCGCCAGCTTTTTACTCAGATGTTTTTTAAACTTCCGGATCTTTTTTCTGCTGATGGCCCTGAGGGGCATATCGCCAAAAAAAGGCAGGAGGTGGGCCT
>NZ_QUDF01000015.1:0-125451 GCF_003477535.1 Eubacterium sp. AM05-23 | reverse complement strand
TTACCTCCTGAATTGTTTTTTGTGTTCGGCGTTTTGCCTTACACTTATACAATCCGTTTTAGAGGTACAAAAAGAGCATCCTCCTTTTTAAAAAATAAAGATTAAGTTTTTACTAAGCTTTCAGGGTGGAGATAACCTTTAACATCAGGAGACAGAGCGTTAAAAAGAGGCTTTTTAAGTGGAAAGTTGAAAGTGGATAGTGGAAAGTTCAGGTACAAATCAGCCTTTGGCAGATTTGATTAGGCGCGGCCTGCGGCCGCTATTAATCGCTTGAGCCACAGGCGAAAGCGTACGACAACTTTCAACTCTCAACCATCAACTATCAACTCATACAAACTGCCTAAGCTTTTTAAGGGCGCTCCGGCACGCTCTGGTCATCACAGAGGGGCTCACGCCCTCTGCCTTTGCCAGCTCGGCAAGTGTCCCCTTTTGCAGAAAAAAGTGTTGAAATGCGGCTTTTTGGCGCGGCGGCAGCTTTTCATAGGCCTGAATCAGCCGTCTGTTTTTCTCCTTGTAAAGACAGAGCGCCTCCACATCGGTTTTTTCATCTAAAATCAGCTCGATGAGGGCAATGGCCCCGCCCTCGCTTTTTATCTCCCGGTCCAGCGATTCCTCTGGTGTGACGGATCGGTCAAACCGCCCCTCTCGCCGTTTTTTAAAATAGTTGGTGAGTCTTGACCGGATAAACACCTGAAAATAAACCTGGGCGTCTGGCTCAAAATCCCGGACTGCCTCCAGAAAAACGCAGGCCGCGTCCTGGTATGCGTCCTCGTAGTCTGCCGGATCATACACATACTGGTTGATGAGCGTTAAAATCAGCGGCTTAAAGCTCATGAGCAGCATTTCTCTGGCGGTCTGGTCGCCCTCGCCGGCCTTGCGCACCCATTCGTTTAGGGCGCGGTATTTGTCATCCTTCAAGTAATTCCCCCTTTCGGGCTGTCTTTTTAAAACAGCGCGTCATCCTCGCGGATATCCTGTATATCAAGCACCACCTCGGGGTGGGCGCCCTGCAGGTCGGCCTGATAGTCGTTAAACTGATCCTCCGCGTCCTCCGCATCCCTTGCGTGAAAGCCTATCCGGACACGGCATTCTGCCGTGACCACATAATCTCTTTTCCGCCTCACCAGGCTTCCTCCGATACCGTAACGATTTGTGGACAAACTGCACCTCCTGAATCATAAAAGATTAATATATAATATTATTTAATATATTATTAATGGCGGACACGGGCGTCCGTGATTCTGCCGCCACTTTTGCCATTTTGCCAATATTGCGGACATCAATGTCCCCGAAGCCGGATTGGTGAAATTTTCAGTCCGACTTATCCACATACCCATAGACTAGGTTTTTTTCACCGGAAAGATTGTTAAGCACGACAGGGGCCACGTTGTCGGCAAAAGGCACCAGGGTATAAAAGCCAACCTGTTTGTTTTTAATGGCCCGTTTGTACTTCAGACGGCCCGAGGCCACAAGCTCGCTCCGGTAGCGGCGAATATGGCGTTCTGAGCATTTGAGTACCCGCTCAAGCTGCTGGGGACGCACCCAGAATTCTACCCGCCACAGCCACCGCCCGTCTAAGGACGGCAGTGCGCAGGCGTTGCACCGGTACAGCAGGTAATGCCACAGGGCGATGGCCCCGGGCGACAGCTTTTCCTCATCTGTGAGACCAGCGTGCCATTCATAAAAGCCGTCGAGCTCCGCAAAATAATTTATGCCTTTTCCTCCTTATCCCAGGTTAAAAACCAGTCGACCAGGCAGGCCTGGCCTTTTGGCGTGACACGGGTCACCGACCAGAGGGTCTTTTGCTCTCCGCCCAGGGGCTTTTCAAAAAAGCCCTCCTCGATTTCAAAATAGCCCAGCTCCATGGTCCACTGCAGGGGCTTGTTCCAGCTGCCCTTCTGAGCGCTTAGGAAGCCGCCCTGGCGCAGCCTGGTGAACAGGCGGTTCCGCCCGATGTTCAGGCCGTTCTGGCGCAAAAGCTTTGCCATATCCCCCATGGAGATGGTCCCCTCGGAGGCGGTGATGGCCTCGCCAAAGTCCGCGGCGGGCTTTAGCTCCCGGACACGAGTTTCCAGCTTACTGAGCTTGGCGCTCAATACCCTGTTTTTGGCGGTCTCGGCCCTCAGCATGGCCATCAGCTCCCGCATGGCCTCGGGATCGTCCTGCACCCGGTCCATCACGTCATCCTCCATATAGGCGCCATGTCTGCGGATGCTGGGCAGGATGACCGCGGTCACATAACGCTTAAAGTTCTGGGCCTCCGGGCGTGTGCTGCCAAAGATCAAGGCGTACAGCCCGCTCTCGTTAACGACCAGCATCCCCTGGGGGTGTCCGTTGGCGTCTAAGATACGCCGTTTCGACGTATCTGCCGGGCTCACGTGGCGCCTGACAATGCTCGAAGCGTCTTTACTGTATCCAAGGGCAGCGCACACATCCGCGGCCACCAGCCATTCCCGGGTCACCTGGCCGTCTGCGGCCTCCTGCTCCACCAGCGTGCGGATCCTTCCGAAAAGAGCGCTCTCAAAGGTCTGGGTAAAAATTGTCGCGGCCATTTTACACTTCCTCCCTTTCGATCATGACGAAATACTGTTCCTCGTGGTCAAGTGTTGTTTTAAACACCATGCGCCCCATTTCGACGCTGTCCAGCAGCAGCTCCACGTCGGTGGTGGCCCGCAGAGCAGGGTTTCGAAGCGCCTCCCAGTCCCCTTCAAAAAGATGATCTGTCTCTGTGCCTGGCACCTCGGTGACCGTACAGCACTCTCGGCTGCCGTCAGGCTTTATGGTTTCCAGAACACACCCGCCGCCTGGGGCCGTCACATAAAAATCCAATGGATTGCTGCTCACAAACATGCGAACCTTTGAGAGGTCCCGCACCAGGTTCATGCCCTCTAAAAACGCCGGCGTCGCCTCAGGCTTCCAGCCCTCTGGACGGCAGGCCCTGGGGTTGTCCACCGAAAAGACCGGCGGGATAAAGCCTGGCACTTCCTCTGTACCCGAAAGACCCAGGTACTTTAAAAAGTTCGGAAGCGGCGTAAGCTCTCTTGCCGGCACATGGGTCTTTTTCGCTTCGCTCACAGCTGCCGTGGTGGATGATGGTTTGTTTTGGTTCATATCAGAACCTCCTTAAAAATTTTCCTAAGCGATCACCGCTAAGGTTGAGATCATTATACGAAATTACCCCGCTGCGGTCACCTTTCATTCCGCCACCAAAACGGGCACTAAAACGCAAAAAAGCCCCATTTTTGAGACTTTTTTGTTTTAAAAAGATATTATTTTGTCTAGAAAGCGGTCTTTTTGAGCTTTTTCTCTTCCTGAAGGCAAACATTAAAATATGCGCACCGCAGACACTCCCCGTCCCGCGCAACGGAAAACCCACTGCCTGTCAGCAGGACCTGAGCCGGCAGAAGCGCCCTGCACAGCGCAGAACCCTGCTCAATCTTCCGCTCCATGGCCATGCTGGTGCCTGCATAACAGACCGCCATTCCGCTCTCAGCCACGACACACCCACGCTCTCGGTCGTGCTCTTTAATTAAAAAAAATCCGGTCGACGTAACTGTTTCCCGTTCCGTCGCCGGGCAGACTGGTATGAGCAGGCATGACTTGAAGATTCTTGCCAATATAAAAGCAGAGGTTCCGCTTTGTTTTAAAGCGCTTGGCGTTGGCTCGCGCACAGGCAGCCACATCCTTTTTAAACAAACGTCCGATCCTGTTGATCAGACGTTTGGGCGTGCAGGGCCAGAGGGTGACCGAGCCGTCCCGGTACACAATGCCTGTCATGGGGTCGGTGAGCGCGCTGAGGTTGATATACGCCACTGGCAGAGCACGCTCCGGGTCGCAGAGGAGCCACTCCAGACACGCATCCGTGAGATGGGCAAAGCCCATGTCCGGTCCAAAAATTAAGTTCTCGAAATCAATGCCGATGAAATGCGCCAGATTATGGGCGTCGTTAAAAAATGTGTTTTTCATTTTTTCTCCTTTGTGGGGATGGTATTTATGTTGAGTCGTTAACCCTTGGTGGTAAACGATTTACATCAGCGATATTAAAATCGGCAGACAATGTGGCATCTGCCGGATGGATATGTCGGAAAGCATTTATTTTTTGTGCTCACTTTTTAAGATTCGATACCATTTAAGGTTTTTCTTTTTCTCTCCAATGATGATATCTTCCATGGTTTCGCCTTCAAAAATAAACCCAAATTTCTGATAAAATCGATTAGCCCGTATATTTTCAGATAAAACATTTAAATAAATTCGATTTAAATTGAGTTCATAAAATCCATAGTTTAAAATTGCCTCCGTTGCAAACTTGGATGTACCGTTTCCCTGAGCACATTTCCTTAAGCAAATCGCATATTCGGCTTTTAAGTTATCGAGATCAATATTTTTTAGGCTGACTGTTCCCTGATATTCATCGCCATCATTTACAATGGCAAAATGCTTATTATTGTTGTCTGATTGTGCTGACTCAGTGAATTTTTGAACGGTTTCTATTGTTTGAGCATTGGCATTAAAGCGAAAATTTTTGTTTATTTCTGGATCATGCATCCATTCTAGCATATAGGGGGCGTCTTTTAGCTGTAACGGTCTTAATTTCATCTTCTTTGACACATCATCATTTTATAATCATCATAATCGCGTATATACTCATCTCCATCATAATGCTCGCTGGCAAGCACCAGTAAAATCGAATCCTCTGAAAAATCGTACATATCTTTCCACACCATCTTAGGAATATACACGCCTTCATGCGGTTTGTCTAAAACATAGACTTTTTCCTCTTTTCCATCATCCACACGCACTTTAGAGGTGCCGCAGACATTGATCAGGACAAACTCTGTTTCGCGGTTGGCGTGCTGCCCCCTTACCACGTCTGGGTCTGAGCCATAGATGTAAAAGACACGCTTGATATCAAACGTAACATCCTCGTTTCCTTCAATTACCACAAGATGCCCCCGCTCATCTCCAAGCTGCTTAAACTTAATAAATTTTGTATTCTCAATACTCTCCTGCATCACAGTTTCTCCTCTGGTTTAAATCGATTGATCTGGTTAATCACATAATCCTGTTCTTCTTGCTTCATCCCATTGAAAAGTGGAATGGATAAAACTTCTTTCGCTTTTTTTTCGGTAATGGGCAGACTTCCCTCTTTCATTCCTAAATACTGGTAGGCTTCGGATAAATGCGGCGGTATGGGATAATGAATGATGCTGCCAATGTCATGTCTGTTTAAGTACTCGATCAGTTCATGCCGATATGCTGTTTGGATAACAAATTGATGCCAGACGGTGGTCGCGTCATTCTGAATTTCAGGTAGCTGGATCATGGGATTTTTTATACGTTCCAAGTATTTACCACACAGTTCCTGCCGTTCAGCATTCAGTGCATTTAAATATTTTAGCTTCACGCGCAAAAGCCCCGCCTGCATTTCATCAAGACGTGAATTGGCGCCTACCACTTTGTTGTAATAGCGTTTTTTACTTCCGTAATTCCGGTACATTTTAAAGGCTTTCGCAATGTCCTCGCGGTTTGTTGTGATGGCGCCGGCATCGCCAAAGGCCCCCAGATTCTTGGAGGGGTAAAAGCTGAAACAGCCAATATCCCCAAAGGTGCCGGTCATCTGGCCTTGATAGGTGGCGCCATGGCTTTGGGCACAGTCTTCCACTAAATAGAGGTTGTACTTTTTGCAAAGTGCCTGAATTGCGTCCATTTTGCTGGCCTGTCCGTAAAGATGCACCACTAAAATTGCTTTCGTTTTCTTCGTAATTTTTTCTTCAATTTTATTCACATCAATATTATGATACGCATTCGGCTCCACAAAGACAGGGGTCGCACCATTAATGGTAATGCCCATCACGCTGGCGATGTAAGTGTTTCCCTGAACAATGACTTCATCGCCCGCTTTGATGCCAAGCACTCTGAAGGCAAGCCAGAGTGCGTCCAGTCCACTGGCAAGGCCCACACTGTATTTTGTTCCGATATAGTCGGCAAATTCCTGCTCAAAAGAGCTTACTTCCTGTCCGAGCACATACCAACCACTTCGCAGTACTTCGAGTGCTTTTGCTTCGTATTCATTTTGATGCATATAAAATTGAGGGGCTAGTACATTTGCTGGTACTTTCATTTTTTCCTCTCAGATCTTAGGTTTTATTTTTTCTTTTTTAAGCTGATAACAAGCTTTTGGATATCCCTCCAATAGCCTAAAATAATTGTCAAAATGCATAAAGCTATCAAACTATATAAAAGTAAATTAATCTTAAAAAACAGGCACAGGACAATCCCGGTCATTAAAAGACTGATTACTTTAAAATGATGGCTTAGTTTTAAGAGCTTCATTCTTGACGTAATGATCACCACCATTAATACCGAAACCGCATAACCTGTGAGCGTAGAAAGCGAACAGCCAACAATACCATAAGTACGTATCATAAAAACATTCATCACAATATTGACACCCACGCCCAATGACAAGGATAATGTCATATAATAGCTTTTTTTAATCACAATAAATTGATTGCCGGCAGTCTGAACCAGCATTAACAATAACGGTGACAAAAATAAGTATGGAAACACATCTGTACCTTTGACATAATCACCGGTAAACAATAAGTTGAATATCCATTGATTAAAAGGGATTAAGATGAGAAACGCTAAAAATGAGATGATCCCTAAATACTCAAATATCTTAGAGGTTAACTGTACCTGATCATCATCCCGCATGGTTGAAAACGCAAAGTACTGCCACCCACCGGCAAAGGCCTGATAAATAAACTGGCTAATTGAAGCCACACGGGCGCCAATAGAATAAATCCCGACCTGGGCCAAATCCAGCATATGGGTAATCATGATTTTGTCCGTCGAGTTAAAGGCCCAGTAGATGATGAAAACCGGCAGAAGCGGCAAACCGATCTTCAACAATGTTTTAGCAATCTCTTTATCATAAAGCTTAAAGTGGAACTGTTTTTTATTCAGTATCCAAAAGAAAAGCAGGATGCCAAGGCTGGCGATAAGGTTGCCATAGATCAAGCCTTGATAGCCTAAACCAATATAGACTAATAAAATCGCAAGCCCGTAGTACGTGATCGAATTGGATAAACCTGAAACCACATAGATAGTCCGGCGGTTCTGCATACGTGTGGGTGCTGATATAATGTTGCGGTTGGCGGATAAAAAAACGCCAATGGCGGCTGCTACAATAATAAAAGTACTATTAGTGTCTCCTAAAAAGATTTGTGAAAATGCCTTGTTGAAGATAATCAGGATCAGCATTACCACAAAGGATGATAGCAACACAATCTGCATACCAGTTGAAGAGACTTTCATTTTGTACTGTAATTCGTCTTTTTCAAAGTATTCACGGAATATGGCGTCGTAAACGCCTAACACAGCAAAGGATGATCCGAAATTTATAATCATGTTAAATAGATCAAAACGGCCATAATCACCAGTATTTGGAAGCATTCGAGTTACAACAGGAAGCATTAAAATAGGTACTATCTTATTTAATATGTTGATAAAGCCATAGGCCAAAAAATTTTCAACAAATAATTTTATTCTCGACATTTGTTATTAACTTTCTTCTATAATCTTCAAAAAATTTTCAGAAACAATATTCCAATCAAATTGTTGTATATCTTGTATTGCTTGTTCCCTTTTCTCTTTAACTATTTTTTGATTTTTTATCATATACATAATACACTCTGCTATTTTCCGAGGCTCCTTAATTGGTATTATCCAAGCATTTTTTTTATTATCTGCTGGGTAATACCCTGTTGTAACCACTGGAGTACCACAAGCCATTGATTCTATTACAGGATAATGCACTGCTCCTAATTGAATGTGTCCGGGAGCTACCATAATATCAATAGAACGATAATATTCTGCCAATTCTTTATCGTTTTGTGGCGTTACACAACACAATCCATCAACTTTTTCATTAAGATCATCATATGCTATCTTTAAATAAAATTTATTTTCATTATCATAACTTTTTAGTATTTTAAAAGCGTCTATTACATCTTTAGTTCCTTTCCATAATAATGGCCGTCCTATTGTTCCAATAATAATTTCATTAGAAAAATTTTTATATTCTTTTGGATAAAAATTATTTAAGTCTAATCCTGGATAAACAATATCTTTGCCTTTAATATTTTTATAATCTATATAAATATGTGAATTTACAATTTGTTTAAGTGGTAATATGTAAGATAATTTTGCTAATAATTTTTTGACGAATTTTTGATTGAACTCTGGTTCATAAGCTTGTATGTAATATATTTTTTTTGCCGCATATCCCGAAAAAGCAACCGAATAAGCGGTTGTCCAATGATTAGCAATAATAACATCGAATTTTTCATTAGTCTTTTTTAAATAATTTAAAATTGCTAAAACATTCAAAATTCCATTTTTATGTTTTTTCTTTTCAACACTGTTCTCAATCCCATCTGAATTAACAAAAATCAATTTTCCTTTAACAGGGAAATATGGTTTTTGGGAATAATAGTGTGTTATATAATATACATTATTTCCTTTTTTAGAAAAATAATTTCCTAATTCCGAAAGAACACGCATTCCTCCACTTTTTGCAAATCCTAAAATTGGTATTAGTATCTTCACAATAATTATCTCCTTATGCAATTTATATAAAATTGTTAATAACATTTATTTTTTAAATATTCAATAAAAGATAATGTAAACAAAAACGAATCGACCCACACTGTAAATAACAATGGCTCGAAACAAGAATCAATCAATATAAAAAGTATAATGTATCTCATTGACGGATTTTTTTTCATATAATTTATTATACAGAAAACAAATATTAATAATCCAACCAATCCTATCTGGTGAACTAGCAACACATATAAATTATGAGGACGCCTTATAAGACCGACTTGATTTGATACACCAAATCCAAAAATCATTTGTTTAAAATCCCCATTATAATATTGATCCAAATACTGCTTCCACATCAAACTTCGTGATGAAACATTTATATCATTACCTGAAAACATAGCTTCAAATCGTTGCACTAGACGTAAATTTTCAATAACATTATTTTTAAAAAAGAATAATATTATTGACACACATATCAATATTCCCATGCCAATCAAAACTACTGAGGATAATTTTATTTTTTTTTGAATTATTTTTTTTATTCCCTTATTTATTCCATATAAGAATATAATTACAAAAAAACTAATTGTAGCTCCCCTACTTTGAGCAAATGTCAGATCAATCAATAATATTATCCAAAGCAAATATCTCTGTTTTTTTTCTAAGTACGCACTATTTATAAGTAAATACATAAATAAAATAATCAATATAACAATTGTATAATTTGAATTTGACATGCTAGGAAATGAAAAACTCCGTTTTATCAGGAATAATGCTCCTAAATTATTATTTAAAATACCTAAAATAATAATTTGAAATATAATTATGCATGATAAAAAAACTAAACATATGAAAATTCCGTTTAGTATATCTTTATAATCAATCTTTTTTTTCTTTACTATTAACAGACATATAAAAAGTGCAAAAGACGACAGTAAATATCCACACCAAATCATTGCATTTTGTAAATTTTTTTCGTTTGTTATCATTGTAATAAATAATGATAACAATAATAATAAATAAACAAGTGCTAAATCTGATACTTTTTTACAATAGTCAATATTAACATTCAACTTGCCTTTTCCACTAACTAGCAAAAACAAAAACAAAATAAATGGTAATAACGAAAATGCTACAAACCCTTTGGAAAAATAGCCTACAATTAATGTGCTAAATGGTGATAGTATTAATAAAAGTAAAAAAGCACTATAATTTTTATTATAACAATACATACACACTAATAAATAAAACACACCTATAATAAAATAAAAAAAACTATTTTCAAATGACCCATCTGTTGTATAATATCCCAAACTTGTATCATTGGCATTAATGTTGGACGTAAATAAATTAGTTAAAAACAAACAAGCAAAAATTATAATTATGAGATAGTAGTTTCTATATTTATTTTTCATCAAAAGATATCACCTAACTAAATTTATGAAAACAACTCTTAAATTATTCCAAATAAAATTCTTATTCTAAACCAAAAATTTCTATCAAATGTCAACATGTATATATCTTTATCAAAAAATAATTTTAATCGTCCAATTATACTTTTTCTATAAAAGGCAACTTTTTTTATTTTTTTTTCATCTTCTTGTAATATTTTCTTTTCAAATCCATTCAAAAATTCTTCTGACATTACATCACGTTGATGATCCGATAAATGTTTTAATGAATTAAGTCTGTTTGTCCATTTTGAACAAAACGAATTTTTATCACCTAAAACGTTGGCGTTGTGCTGTCTATATCCTATATGTGGTGATGAATCATAATACACTTCACCCATAAAAACACAAATTAAATACATCCAATAATCATGCATAATGATCTTTTTAGGTTTATAACTTAAAAAAAGTTCTTTTGCTTTTTTGTTGAAAACAATTGTACACCCTGTTGCTATATTCTGAGCTAATGCAGTATACCTACTATTCAATAATTTACTTTTATCTATACCAACTTTTAACACCTCATCATTACAATCAATTAAACGATAATTTGAACAATACATACATGGCTTTTCAGGATTACAATCTTTTAAAATTTTAGTAGCTATTTCAAGTTTATTTTTATCCCAAATATCATCTTGATCAGAAAATGCATAGAAATCAAAATCGCCTGAAAGTTCGACAAGTTTATAAAAACTTTTAGCTGGGCCAATATTGTATCCCTTATAAACCGTAACAAAATCATTATATGTTTCACAAATTTCAGCGGTTTTGTCTTGTGATCCGTCATCTCTGATTAACAAATCAAAAGCGATATTTTTTTGGAAAATTATACTTTCTAACTGCTTTTTTATGTATTTTTCCCCGTTATATGTTGACATTAAGATTTGAATTTTTTTTTTCATTTTTTACTCTGATTCTTTTTCTTTTATATATATGCAATTGCTTTTTTTATTTTCTCAAGTGCTACTTCGTATCCATAAAAACAATTAAAATCTTTTTTTATTTTCTGTACTTTTTCTTGATAGTACTCTTCATTAAATAAATATTTTTCAAGCAGCTCATACCAATTGTCATTTTTTACAATATCACCATAATTTCGAACAATTTTCAAATTTATACCCACATTACTTGCAATAACGGGTTTTTCTAAGTTTAAATATTGAATTAATTTAAATCCACATTTACCTTGATTTGATTTAGTGTTTTTTAGAGGCATAATTCCAATTGATATTTCACTTAATTCTTTGATGTATGAATCAAGTTTCCACTTAATAAATTTAGAATTTTTTATCTTTTTTAGATATCCACAATCATCATCACAAATAATTAAAAATTCTATCTCCGTATGCTTTTGAACTAAATCATTGATAGGTTTTACAATTAAATCAAGATTATTAATTGTTGATTTTGTACCTATCCAACCAATAATTTTTTTTTCATAAGTATTCTTTTTATATGGCAAATATGCCGGAGTATACTCTACTGTAGGTATCTGTATTACTGTATTTGAAAAAAAAGAATAATACTTTTCCAGTTCATCATTGCCAACTATAACTGCATCTGATTTTGACGCGACATAACTAGAAAAACCTCGTGGTTTTTCATCTATATAAATAGCATCATCAACATCAAAAATAATCTTTGTATTTCTTCTTTTTAAATACATTAAAAAGTTAATTCTGCTTTTAGGAATTATCTTTTTTTGAAAAAAAACAATATCGTATTTTGGCGCTACAGCTATTAATTGATAACCCCTCCTGCATAAGCAAAAAACATAAGAAATCGCTATGCATAAGGCATATTTCTTTTTGTCTTTTATATATTTATTTATATATCTATCATTCCAAAACGAAAAATATTTTGTTTCAAATTCCTTGTTTAATTCTTTTTCAAATTGTAGTATACGGTAATTAGAAGATGCACCGTTCTTTCCATAAACTGTAAAAAAGCATACTTTTTTCATGAAAATTCTTCCTGATACCACTCAATCGTCCGTTCAATCCCCCGCTCAAAACTATAATCCGGCGCATACTTTAGAAGTTTTCTTGCTTTGCCAATATCCGCATTGGAGTGTTTGATATCCCCTGCCCGCTCGGGGCCATAGACGGGTTCGATCTTTTTGTTCAGCAGTTCGCTCAGTTTTTGGTAAAGTTCATTGAGGTTAACCTGCCCGCCGTAGGCAATGTTGAAGGCTTCCCCGGCGGCTTCCCTGGGGGCCTGCATGCCTTTCAGATTGGCTTCGATGACATTTTCAATATAGGTAAAATCTCTGGACTGGCTACCGTCTCCGTTGATCGTTGGCGCTTCATTTTCTAATAAGTTTTTGACAAACTTTGGGATAACGGCAGCGTAGGCGCCGTCGGGGTCCTGTCTTCTGCCAAAGACGTTGAAGTAGCGAAAGCCGATGGTTTCCAGGCCGTAGAGTTTGGTGTAAAGTGCGGCGTATTCTTCATTGGTTCTTTTGGTCAGGGCATAAGGGGAGAGTAAGTTTCCTTCTCTGCCTTCCTTTTTGGGCAGGGTCGGCTCAACGCCGTAAACGGATGAGGATGAGGCGTAGACGAACTTTTTCACGTTGTTCTGTCTGGCGGCTTCGAGCATGTTCAGGGTGCCTTTGATATTGATTTCTTCGTAGACCAGGGGCATCTCGATGCTTCGGGGCACGCTTCCCCAGGCGGCCTGGTGGGAGACGTAGTCGATATTCTTGCAGGCGTTCATGCAGGTATCGAGGTCTCGGATATCGCCTTTGATGAATTCGAAATTTGGGTTTTCTAAAAAGGGCTGGATGTTTTCTTCTTTTCCGGTGGACAAATCGTCCAGACATCGCACGAAATGACCGCGTTTTAGCAGGGCTTCGCAGAGGTTGGAGCCGATAAAGCCTGCGCCGCCGGTGATCAGAAATTTGGTTTCTTGGGGGAAGGTGATGTTTTCATATCCCATTTTTATAGCCTCCAGTAGGTGTAGTTTTGCTTTTCACAGGTTTGTTTATTCAGGATGCCTTTTAAATCTATGAGGATTTTGGCTTCTGGATTTTGATAGAGCTTGTCGAAGTCCTCGAGGGTTTTGTCTTTAAAGCTTTGATGGGCGACGGCGATGACGATTAAGTCTAGGTTTTTCAGATCTTTATAATCTGTAAACTCGATGTCATATTCCCTTTTTGCTTCTTGGGCATCGGCCTCGGGGTCGCAGAGGATGGGCTCGATGCCGTAGTCTCTGAGCTCTTTGACGATGTCGATGACTTTTGTGTTTCGGGTATCGGGGCAGTCTTCTTTGAAGGTAAAGCCCAGAATGGCGACTCTTGCGTTTTTAACGGAGATGTCTTTTTTTAACAGTTGCTTGACGATGTTCTCGGCCACATATTTGCCCATGTCGTCGTTGATGCGCCGCCCGGACAGGATGATCTGAGAATGGTATCCTAACTGTTCGGCTTTGTAGGTCAGGTAGTAGGGATCGACGCCGATGCAGTGCCCGCCGACGAGGCCGGGGAAAAAGTTCAGGAAGTTCCACTTGGTGCCGGCTGCTTTTAAAACGGCCTGGGTGTCGATGCCCATCTTGTTAAAAATGATGGACAGTTCGTTCATAAAGGCGATGTTGATATCCCGCTGGCTGTTCTCAATGACTTTGGCGGCTTCGGCGACTTTGATGCTCTCGGCCCGGTGGACACCGGCGTCGACGACGAGCTCGTAAACCTTGGCAATGGTGTCCAGGGTTTCTTCGTCCATGCCGGAGACGATCTTGACAATGGTCTCGAGGCGGTGGACTTTGTCGCCGGGGTTGATGCGCTCTGGGGAATAGCCGACTTTAAAATCCTCACCGCATTTTAAACCGGATTCTTTTTCTAAGATGGGGATACAGACTTCCTCGGTAACGCCGGGATAAACGGTACTTTCATAGACAACGATGGAACCTTTGGTCAGGTTTCTTCCCAGGGTATGGCTGGCGCCTTCCACGGGGGTCAGATCGGGGGTTTTATCGTCGCTCACTGGGGTTGGAACGGCCACGATGTGAAACTTGGCTTCTCGAAGTTTTGTCTCGTCGCTTGTAAAATCCACGCTACAGCTTTTGATGGCTTCATCCCCTACCTCTTTGGTGGGGTCAACGCCTTTTTGATAAAGCCGGACTTTTTCAGCGTTGACGTCAAAGCCGATAACGTCGAGCTTTTCTGAGAAGGCAACAGCGATGGGCATGCCCACGTAGCCGAGGCCGATGAGGGACAGTTTTTCTTGTCTATTTTTGAGTGCTTGATATAAATCCATTTTTTCTCCAGAATCGAATCTAATTATTTATTTATGTTTGTTTTTTAATATGTTTTCAATCTCTTCCATGTAGACGTCCACGACGATCTGGCGGTCAAACTCCCGCTCCATCTTTTTTCGCCCGGCGATTCCCATTGCTTTCTTTTTTTCATAAGGCAACGCGATAAACTTTTCAATGGCTCGGACGAGGTCGTCGACGTTTTTTGGTTCAAAGCCAAAGCCGGTGATGCCTTCATCAAAGGCTTCCTGACAGCCGGGGATGTTGGAGGCCAGCACAGGGCGGCCGCAGGCGGCGGCTTCTAGAAGGACGTTAGCCATGCCTTCATGGTAGGATGGATGGATCAAAGCGTGATGAGCTTTGATATGTTCGTGAATGACATCCTGGTGGCCCATATAGTTGATGATTTTCTGCCTGTGTAAAAATTCCAGCTGGGCTTTTCCTTTGTAGTCTGCTTCACAAAAACCAATGAAATCAAAAAAAACATGGCTATATTTTTCTGTAATCCTCTGGGCCGCGACCAGTAACTCATCAATGCCTTTGTCTTTCATCATGCGGCCAATAAAGAGGAATCGGACGGTGTCATCCTTCTTTGGGTAAGGCTCATAGCAATGGGCATTCAGGTTGACGCCGGATCCGGGCAAAAGTCTCTGATTTGGAATTGAAAGGCCCTGTTCTTTAAAAAAGCTTTGATTCTTCTGGTTTTGGAAAAAGACCATGTTAACTTTTTTAAAGGCTTTTTTGTAAAGCGTCAGAATCAGTTTTTGCTTCAATCCGCCTTGTTCAACGGCTGTGCCTAGTCCGGTGATGTTGGCAATGTAGGGAATGCCTAATTTCTGACAGGCCATGCCGCCATAGATGGTAGGTTTGATGGTGTAGGTTAGAACGATATCGGGGTTGTATTCCCTCATAATCTTTTTGTATTTCTGAAGGAGCTTCATATCGGTGATGGGATTAGTGCCACGGCGGTCGATGGGGGTTTTGATAAACGTGCATCCCATTTCTTCCAAGTATTTTATTTTTTTTCCAACAGGTAGAGATAGAAAAACTTGACAATTTTGAGATAACAGTATTTTAATAAGCTCTTTTCGAAAGTTATATAAACCCACATCGTTATTCGCTAAAAATAAAACCTTTTTCATCTCGTACTCCTAATAGCTGAAATGCTTATCTTCTCAAAACCTTATCCTCTATATTCAGGAAAAAAATTCTCATTATTTTTGAAGATATTCAATTGTTTCAATTCCTCATAAATCTTATTTACAAAGATTTTCTTACCAATTGAAAACCTCACATCTGAATTTCGGTTAAAAGCACTCTTAAATTTATACAAATTGTCCTCGCAAGACCCTAAACCTCCGCCTAGATGCAGGGTTTTAAAGCCATTCTCTGCCCCCCAACAGGCCGCTTCATAAAGAAGAAGGTTGGTCGGCGCATATTTTAAGTAAGCTTGTCTTGAAGCGGACAAATGATAGTGCATCTGTTGATTGCAGAACAGAATAATTGACATTGCAATGATCTCATTTTTTTGTTGTGCATAAAAAATCAGACTGTTATCTTTTAAATCGTTAAGAACGCTTTTGTAAAAACTTGGTTTAAAATAGTAATAGGAATCTGCCTTGTCTTTGTCCATTGTTTCAGTATAAATATCGGCAAAAACTTCAAATAGTTCCGGACTTCGTCCCCAATAAATCTTGACACCGGATTTTTGGGCTTTGCGGATCATGTTTCTGTTTTTGCTGGTGATGTTTTTCCAAATTACTTCCTGGTTACTTAGATCCATCAGAATGGTTTCACCCAATTCTGTCACTTCATAAAAATCGGTCAGCGATCTGGCATTTTCCAAAACAGGATGAAAGCGGACAAACTCACAAACAATATTATGTTTGCTACAATACTCACAGTATGCAGTATTAAACTTTTCCATGTTTTCTTTTGTCTGAGCACCTTCAACTAAAAAGCCACCGTAACCATAAGGGGTTGTAAAGTCATAATATGTGTCAATAGGAATTTTATTGACCAAATTAGGTGAGCATCCTATGTCTCGTTTCATGGTCACATTCATTGCTTTAAAGTCATGATCGTGATAAAAGTTAAGAATAGGTTCCCCATCTCCATGGATTTGAAAGGCTTTTACATAATCAATGAGATAATAAACGTCATGATCTTTAAATGATTTGACAATTTTATTCCATTCTTCTGCTTGATTGCTTGTAATGATTTCTAATTGACTCATTTTATTTCCTTTCAAAAAATTGTATGATTGCGTCGACAATTGATGTCATATCCTCTGTGTCGTATCGTTGATCACACACTAAACTGAGCATATTTTGATACACCTCTTCGGTAGCCGCATTTAACTGGTGTACTGATGAGATCGGCCAGTGGATCGGACAATAAATATTCTGCTGGATTAAAAATGCTCTCAGTGGATCTCTCTGATGTTTTTTTACAATAATCGGGACGAATAAGGGGCAAGTATCCTGTTTTACTGCTTTGTAAAGCAATTCAATGTCTTTACAAAATCTCAATTTTTCACAGAGAAAAGCTGCATTTTCTTGCCGTTTCTTTTTAATTTTTGCAATATTTAAATGCTCGATTTGTTCTTTTATTTCCTGATCACAGCCGTAGCCGCGATAATCCTTGTCTAAGATTTGCTCGGCTTCATCGAATAAAGTTAAAAAGATGTTTTTTTCAATGGGTTCGCCCTCAATGTATCGACGTTTTAATCGATAGGCAGCTTCCCGCTTTTTAATATATGCTTTGTTGGGATCTATCTTTGATGCTGGATCACAAAGTGTTTCATTTGACCATACCACGGCACCGCCAGGCAACCCTGTCCATTTGCGCAGACTTGCAAAAGCATAATCGGCTTCTGTGTGAAATGCTTTAGCTGTGAATAAGGAGTGCGTAGCATCTTCAACGATTAGTTTTCCCTGAGGCTTGACTTTTTTTACAAACTCATTTAATTGTTCATCGTTAAAGCCAAAGTATTGAATGCTATAAAAAAGATCAAATTCTTCATTGGGATCCACTTTTATCATCAATTTGTTCTCTTCGAGGAGAACATCATAAAAGATTAGCTGGATATCATTATCTAAAAAAGGCTGGATCATGCTGTAACAGCAGTAAGATGGAAGGTATGCTTTCTTTATGGGCTTCTTTGCTTTTATATTTTTTATTAGAAAATCCAAGGCTGTTCGGCCGGATAAAAAAAAGCATTTGTTTCTTTTAAAAGCATTGAATAAACGCTGTTTCTCTACTGTCTGTTCGACGGTCCAAAATTCACTGCCGATTTCCTTTTTCATATTTTTAATCTTGTTTTCTTAGTTCCAAAAAGCGATTAAGTTTCATTTCTTTTTTGTAATCTTCAAACAGTTTTTTACAGTCATACTTGGGTTCGTAACCTAACTCCTCTTTTGCGTTCTCGATATCCATCAAAAAGCCACCGCCATTGGATACTTCGGGATGATAAATAATTTCAGATGGTTTATCTTTAGGAGAGAACACGTCAATAATCGTTTCACATTGTTCCTGTAATGTAACTGGAATGCCTGTCCCTACATTATAGAGTCCTTCATCCCGATCGACGTTTATCGCTTTACACATCATCTGCGCGCAATCATAAACATGAACCATATCTTTTGCATAATTTGGATCTCCCCATATTTCTATTGGTTTACCTTCCATTGCGTTATTTATGGTTTTATATAGGGGACGCAGTGTTTTTACACCATTTGGGAAATAGTACTGATAAGGGCTGTATCCATAAATTGTCGGAAATCTAAAAATAAACTTTTTAATACCGTACTCCTGATGATAATGTTCAATTAACTCAATGGATGTATTTTTCGAAATGACATAAACAGCATGATCTCCTTTGTAGCTAAAATTCTTGGGCATATCCGGTTTTAATGTCATGCCTTCTTCAGCGTATAATGAAATATCAAAAACAGTCGTACTAAATAAAATTCTATCCACATTATTTTTACGACAATATTCTAAAACATTGTACGTGCCCATAATATTTGTATCTAAATAAGCTTTAGCATTATATTTATTCATATATGAAGGAATCACGGCTGCCAGCATAATAACTGCATAAACATCATCCTTTGGAAGTTTGTCAAAATCACTTGTTTTTGTAACATCCACATCAACATATTTCACGCCAAACTGCTCAAAAACATTTGTCTTTCTTCTCCCAGAAGCAATAATTTCAAAATCTGAATCCTTAAAAAATTTAGCTGCATATTTGGTAAAATAAGATCCTACATTGCCTGAAGCACCAAAAATAATTATTTTTTTCATAAAAATTCCTCTTTTCTCGATTACTATAATTTATCATTAAGTTCTTTTTGTCTAATGATATGAAATGCTTCCGGTTTCTCTTCTCCTTGCCCAATATCACTGTGGGAAAGGACAACACGAACTGTTTTTAAAAGTATTTTTAAATCTTTTATAAAGGTTACATTTTCTACATACTGTGTGTCATAATAAAATTTTTCTTTCCATGATAATCCATTTCTTCCGTTAACTTGCGCTAAACCTGTTAATCCAGGCCGTACGTTATGCCTTTTCTTTTCATTTTCATTATAATAAGGCAAATAAATTGTAACTAAAGGCCGCGGCCCAACAAAACTCATATCTCCTTTAAAGATATTAAACAGCTCTGGTAACTCATCTAAACTCATTGCTCGCATTTTCTTTCCAAATGGTGTTATACGATTTTCATCTTTTGAGATATTTACCTGTTCTTTCTTTTGAGATGCAATTCTTTTTAAACGCTCCTCATCTGTCAAATTATTTCCCTTGCTATCTTTTGCATCCAGCATCGTTCTGAATTTGTACATCGTAAAAATCTTTTCATCCTTGCCGGGCCGCTTCTGTTTGAAGATGACCGGGCTCCCCAGTTTCTTTTTAACCAAAATGGCGGTGACGCCCATCACGGGTGACAGCACGATGATGGCTGCGCCGGACAGGGTGATGTCGAGTATGCGTTTGATGTATTTCTGATAGATCATTTTGAACCTCTGTGTTTGGCTTTTTAAAAGAGTGTTTTAATCATGTTGATAATGCGCTGCTGGTCGGCCTCGGTCATTTTAGTATCGCTTGGCAGACAGACGCCCCGGTTAAAGATGTCTTCTGCAATGCTTTGTTCATTCTCTCTGTCGCAATGGCTGAAGAAAGGGTATTTTTTAAAGTACGGCTGCAGGTGCATGGGTTTCCAGATGGGCCGGGATTCGATGTTTTCTTTTTCCAGAGCCAGCATGATATCCAAGGGTTTGACTGCACTGCTTTCTTTTAAGGTCATACAACTGAGCCAGCAATTGGGTTTGCCTTTATCGGAAATGGGCATCATTTCGATAGCGTCGATGCTCTTAAAAGCTTCTCGATAGGCCTCAAAGATTTGCTTTTTCTTCGCGACTCTTTCATCAAGGACTTTTAACTGTCCTCTTCCGATACCGGCAACGATGTTGCTCATGCGGTAGTTGTAGCCTAATTCTTTGTGCTCGTAATGCCGTTCATTCTCTCTGGACTGGGTGGACCAGAAGCGGACTTTCTGGATGAGGGCTTCGTCGTTGCCGAGGAGCATGCCGCCGCCGGAGGTGGTGATGATCTTGTTGCCGTTAAAGGATAGAACGGACAGATCGCCTAGGGTACCGCATTTCTGTCCCTGGTAGGTTGCACCTAAGGCTTCGGCGGCGTCTTCTAGCACGGGTGTGTGGTGTGCTTTACAGATGGCTAAAAGTCTTTTATAGTCGGCGGACTGGCCGTATAAGTCTACAATAACCACGGCTTTGGGATGGGGGTATTTTTCGTAGGCTTTTTCTAGGGCTGCCGGGCTCATGTTCCAGGTCTCGGGCTCGCTGTCGATGAAAATGGGCTTTGCACCCAGGTAGATAATGGGGTTGGCGCTGGCTGAAAAGGTCAGGCTGGAGCAGAAGACTACATCGCCTTCCCCTACTCCCAGTGCTTTTAAACCGAGATGCAGGGCGGCTGTGCCGGCGGATAAGGCTGCTCCTGCTTTAAGTCCCACATAGTCTGCCATTTCTTTTTCGAACTGGTTGACGTTTTTGCCCAGGGGGGCGATCCAGTTCGTGTCAAAGGCTTCCTGTATGTATTTCATTTCTTCGCCGCCCATGTGCGGGGAGGCGAGGTAGATTTTTTCTTGTTTTTCCATGGTAGTTCCTTTTTTTGAAACGGTGAGGGCACCGTTCTCTACAGTTCATTTCCCTATATTAATTACATTCAATTATTTAAAACTCGTAGCACTCATGATCAAAAAAATCCTTTAATCCTTACTTTCATCGCATTACGGTTGCTTTCTTTAATAAATAAGGAAGAAAACAACCACAATGCGATGCGAAATAAAAACAGGCGGTGCTAAGCCTGTACTTTTGGCCTTATAGGCGACAAGCACACCTGTAGATTTCTCCACAGGATTTAAACAACAACTAAATTTTCATTATTAAAACATTACTCATCTCTTTATATAGATAAGACCATCAACCAGCCTTTTCATAAAAAGTGCCATAAAAACTTTTTCCGATATTTCTGGCGGTGTTCAGGGCGGTACTGCCTTTATGGCCTTCCTTACATCGGAAGTTTTTTCCGCCGTAGAAGTTCTGGCTGGGCGGTTGGTATTCGGTATTGTATTTATAGATCACGCTGCCGCAGTGGCTGCATTCTTTTTTGGCGTTCCCCACGCTGTTAAAGGTGACGACAATGCCGGCCTGCCATGCTTTATAGCTGGTGTAACGGATGATCCGGCGGCCGATGAAGTCCATGATGTTTGTTTTAAGGTATGGCAGTGTGCCTTTGGCGAAGCTATTACCATAGGCGGGCATAACAATGATTTTGGCGCCCTGGCCGAGGGCGTAGTCGACAATTTTTCGGCTAACCTCGTGGGCGTAGTGATCGGTGACGCGGGTGATTTTGTCATAATATTTTGCATTGGGGCGACCTGGTTGGTGGTCTTGCGGAACGATACCCGCTTCGGCTTGTCCATAAGACGACAAGCCTCGGGGGCAGACCCCGAGGGCGTCGTTCCCTACAGGTTGCGTTATAAGCCTGGGAGCCTTGTTCCCAGCAGTGTTTCGTTTGGTATACCCTATCAGCTGCTTCCTACGGTGGGCCAGTGCTTTTCCGCCCTTGATGAAATATGGGGCGGTGGCGCGACCGTCAGCTTGGATGGTGGTACAAACGGCGAGGGTGTCGGAGCCGGTCAAGGCGACGGCGACAAAGCTTTCGTTTTGTTTTACGCGCTCTTTGGCGGTTCGGCTGTCTTTCACGACCTCTTTAACGGGGATGTGGAGCATGACTTTTTTCTTTTTGATGACAATGGTCGGGCTCATGCGCTCGGCGTTTTCTGGAAAGGGTCTGCCGGTATAACGGTGCTTGACCCAGGACCAGGCTTTTCCGGTGTAGAGCTTGAGTAGGATTTGGCCGTCGGCGAAATCCTTATACATTCCCTTGTAATACAGCATGGACATGTGCAGATTCTTTGGGCGGCTTGGGCGGCCCTTTTTCGCTGACTCAGGTGGAAGGTTGAAAGTGGAAAGTGGAAGGTTAAGGTGCAAATCGGCTTGGACGATTTGACTGGAATCAGAATCGCTTTGCGATTCTGGTCTTTCATTTTCCATTGATGTTTCCCAGTCCCTGAGCTTGCTTGTGTAGCTTCGGTACATGCTGATGGCCGCGTTGATGGCGGCGCGTCGAAAGTACAGGGGGATTTTCTCAAAGGGCAGGGGCGTTTCGGGCGGGGTGCCATTTCTTTGTTTTATTGTCTGTAGCTCTAAATGCCGCAGTAAATTCTGGTTGGACAATTCAAGGGCTTCGGGCTGCTTCTCGAGCAGCTTGTAGTAGAATGCCAGGACAGCGTCAAAAAGGGACTGGGTCTTTTTAAACCAGTCTAAATGCTTGTAATTCAGCTGTATTTTGTACGTCGTGATGGCGTATCCGGCTTTCATTTTTAGCTCCTTTATTCTTCGCAGACTATTCATGGTCTGCGAGTCTTTTTGACTCCTAAATTCTTTTATAATTTAACTGCGTTACCTATTATAACATTGCCTAATGAAAAAAGCATCAACTTTTTTAAAAAGATTAAATATTTTTCCTTAAAATCAATTTATAACTATATTTTACCAATAAATTAATTTTTCGTCAAACAAATTTTCCTAATTGTATAAGCATGAATTTGGTCTGAAATCTGGTCAAAAACACATAAAAAACGGCTAAATTACTTAGTTTTTTACTTTTAGCTTTAGAATTTTCTCTTTAACTGATATGGTCAAAAAAATGGTCAGCTTTCCATGAAATATAGTAACTACGTTCTTTTGAGTCACATCTTCGCAGACCATGAATAGTCTGCGAGTCTTTTTCAATCAATTCCCACCACCCCGGACCTTTCTAAAATATGTTTATAAACGTTAAAACCTCCCGCTGCTTTCACAACAGCGGGAGGTTTTTATCTTATTTTTTTGTGTTCTTCCCTACACTCCTGATATCAGAGATAACTGCCGCTTTGCATGGAACTGCTTTTCCTCAGGCTTCTCTGAAAAATGGCAGAGCCCATACTTCTGTAAGCACTTTAGCAGCCTGCCCGCCTCGGCGGGGGCCATATCGCACAGTGGCAGGCGGCAGCTTCCCACATCCAGCCCCATATCATTGAGGGCCTGCTTGACAGGAATGGGGTTGATGTCTGAAAACAGCGCCTCTGCCAGCTCCAGATAGTAAAGCTGGAAATAACGGCTTTTGCCTATGTTACCCTCAAAATAGCTGGCGCAGATTTGGTGGATCTGCCCGGGAATCAGGTTGGACAGCACCGAGATGACACCCTCTGCCCCCAGTGCCAACGCTGGAACGATCTGGTCGTCATTGCCCGAGTAAATGCTCAGCGCATCACCGCATTCGGCGGCAATCTGCGCCATCTGGCTGAAATTGCCGCTGGCCTCCTTAACCGCTGCAATATTGTCGATCTCAGACAAACGCTTATAGGTATCCACAGCGATATTGACCCCAGTGCGGGAGGGTACATTATACAGAATAATGGGCAGTCCAGTAGCCGCTGCCCCTGCCTTAAAATGCTCATACAGTCCCTGTTGTGACGCCTTGTTATAGTAGGGTGTTACTGAAAGCAGGGCGTCGGCCCCAAGCTTTTCCATTTTGCCGGCCAACTCTGCGCTGTGAGCGGTATTGTTGCTGCCCATATTAGCAATGACAGGGACATGCCCTCTCACAGCCTTAACGGCAAAAGCTGTCAGCTCAAGCAGTTCCTTTTCCGAAAGCGATGCTGACTCGCCTGTGGTGCCGCCGATAACCACCGCGTCGGCGTGATGCTTCAGCTGGTAGTCGATCAGTCCCGACAGGGTGTCGTAAGAAATGGACCCGTCGTGCTTCATCGGGGTCACCAGCGCGGTGGCCACACCTTTAAAAATCTTAGTTTTCATGGTTTTTTCTCTTATCCTCCAGCGGGCTATACTGCCGGAGCATGACCTGTGGCACAGCGTTTCAGCTGTTCACGGCTGCGGCTTCCGCTCAGCCTCGCGTAGACGCGGCTCAGGTGATAAAGCTTTTCAGCCTTGCGTGACAGGGTAAGGTTATCGGCATCGTTTCCGGTCGCTGCCACGAAAAGCTTGATATTGTCAACCCCTAAAGAACGAAGTGCTGTCAAATCCTGTCCATCACCAAGGAACTCAGTTCCCAGAAAATGCCGGTCGATCCTTTCAAAGGCGTGATAATCCTTGTCCATGATCACAACCTTATAGCCCTTATTCGATAAAGACATTGCCAGGCGGGCGCCCATTTGGCTGCATCCCACAATGACAGCAGTTTTCTTTACGCTTGTTTTCAACTTGATACTTCCTCACTTTGATAAGATTTTTGTTGTCTCTTATTATAGGTTCTTTTCTGTAAAGATGGGATTAAAAAGCAGAGACGCCGCGTAAAAAACACATAAAAAGAAAAGGAACCGTCCGTTGCGCTGGGCGGTTCCTTCTCTCAGGTAAAATTTGTCATACGATTTTATCAGAAGCCTAAAAGCGGGCCTCCGAAGAATACTACGATGCCGATAATCACGACATACACCGCGCAGAACTTCATGGTCGAGGTTAGGATCTTGCCTTCCTGACCAATTAACCCAGTGGCCGCTGTCGCAACAGCGATACTCTGGGGTGAAATCATTTTTCCGGCTGTAGCGCCAGCCATATTGGCTGCCGCGATCCAGAAGGGGTCTGCCCCGATGGAGCCAGCCGCCTGTACCTGCAGCTCGCCAAAAAGGACGTTGGCCGAGGTATCGCTTCCTGTCACAAAGGTACCGAGCGCACCGATGATGGGCGCGATAAGGGGATAAAAGCCGCCTGTAACGGCCACCAGTACCATGGCGATGGAAGTGATCATTCCGCTGTAGCCCATAACCTTGGCCAGGCCTACAATGGAACAAACTGTGATCGCTGTTTTTCCCATCTGTTTGATGGTCTTACCAAACACAACAGAAATTTCTCTGAACTTTAGCCCCTGCAAAAGCCCGCCCAGGTAGGTGGCAAGGATGATCAGGGTTCCCGGACAGGCGATCCACGCAAAGGTGTAGGGCTTCGCGCCCTCTCCGGTATAAATGGGGATTGAGGTTTTGATGCTGCCCAGCAGCCCGTTTATAAACGGGAACAGCGATGAGCAGAGAATGATAAAAACAAAAACCAGAATAAAGGGCAGCCAGGCCATAAAGGCAGTTTTTAGGGGAACCTTCACAGCCCCGGCAGCTTCCTCTTTGTTATAAAGCTTCTTGGCGACCAGAACGGTCACGCCCATACAGATCAGTGACCCCACAATGGCGGGAAGCTCTGCTCCAAGGAACTTCGCCACAAAAATCTGAGGAACCGCAAAGGACAGACCGGAGATCAGCGTGATGCCGAACACACCCTTAATGGCCTTGAATCCCCCGCCAGTAAGCATGACCAGTACAAACGGAATAATGAGAATGAGCACAAAAAGCTGGATGGAAACCGTATAGGACAGCTGCATTACATTCAGGTCCGTTACCTGGGCCAGCGTGGTGACGGGCAGGCCAATGGCCCCAAAGGCTGTCGGCGTGGTGTTCGCGATCAGGCACATGACCGCTGCCGAGATGGGGTTAAAGCCGAGAGAGGCCATGATGCCAGCCGGGATGGCCACCGCGGTACCGAAACCCGCGATGGCTTCCAGAAAACCGCCGAAGCCCCAGGCCAGTATGAGTACGAGGATGCGTTTATCTGAGGACACGCCAGTCATCATGTTTTTAATGGTTTCCATGCTACCCGAATAAGTGGTAAGGTTGTAGGTAAACACCGCCGCGATGATGATGTAGACAATGGGCCAAAGCCCCATGACAATGCCCTCAAGGGCACCGGTAAAGCTGTCAAGCGCTGGCATTTTCCAGACCAGTATACTGAGAACCAGGGTGATCACCAGGGCCACGGGGCAGGCCTTATGCCCTGGTATTTTCATCACACCCAGTGAAACAATCAACCAAATGATGGGGATGAGCGCCAATATGAAAAGAACATAAATGTTGTCCATCTCCATACCCCCTTACATCTGGCAGACTTTTTTAGGGTTCAGAATATTCTTCGGGTCAAAAGCATGCTTGATGCCGTCCATCAGACCCATTTCATATTCGCCATAGTCGTTAAAGAGGTATTTTCGTTTGGCATAGCCGATGCCGTGCTCGCCGGAAACCAGCCCGTCAAACTCAAGGGATTTGGCGTAAAGCTTATCCATGGCGGTGTCCAGCATTTCTTCCCATTCCTTTTCACCCAGCTCATCACGGCAGATGTAAAGGTGCAGGTTGCCGTCGCCGGCATGGCCAAAGCTCGGAATTCGGATGTTCAGTTCCTTTTCAAGGTCGTGGGTGTAGTTGATGAATTCTGCCACACGGTTTCTCGGGACCACCACGTCACATTCGTCCATTTCAGTGGTAGATGCCTTGATGGCTTCCAGGAAAGCGCCGCGGGCGCTCCAGACAGAGTCCTTACGCTCGTCAGTATCGACAATATACACATCCTTTGCCCCTTCACTCAGACAGAGATCTGCCACCACTTCATACTCTGCTTCCACCTGTTCTTTGGTGTTACCGTCAAAGGTGAGCAGGATGTAGGCATTGCTCTTGGTATCCGGGAATTTCTTACCTAAGAAATCTTCGGCAAAGAGGATGGTCTGGCGTTCCATGAACTCGATGGCGGTGGGAATGGCCTTGGATTTGATGATCTTTGGCACCACGGCAGCCGCTTCTGTAAAGGTATCAAAGGGCACCAGAAGGCTCAGGGTTTTTTTAGGCAGGGGCAGCAGCTTGAGTACAGCCTTTGTAATCACGCACAGAGTTCCCTCCGAGCCGATGACCAGATCCTTTAAGCTGTAGCCGGAGCTGTTTTTAACGATCTTTCCGCCAAGCTCTAGCACTTCCCCATTTGGCATGACCACGGTAAGACCGCGGACATAGTCACGGGTGACGCCGTATTTTACCGCGCGCATACCGCCGGCGTTGGTGGAGATATTGCCCGCGATGGTCGCTGATTTTTCACCTGGGTCCGGTGGATAGAACAGGTCGTTTTCTTCCACAAATTTGGAAAGCTCCATGAGCAGCACGCCGGGTTCCACGGTCACTGTCAGGTTTTCAGTATCCAGCTCAAGGATATTGTTCATCAGTGTGGTTTCCAGCATGATGCCGCCATAGATGGGCACACATGCGCCCACCAGACCTGTGCCCGAGCCTCTGACCACCACAGGAATGTTCTGTTCATAGGCATATTTCATGATGGCGGAAACCTCCTCGGTGGAGAGCACGCGCATCAGCACTTCCGGATAATTAGCAACAGTGCCCAGCTCGTCATGGCTGTAATCCTCAGAGATTTCATCCCCTACCAGGATGCGGTCCGCATCCACCAGGGTTCTTAAATATTCAACGTCCTTTTCATCAACTTTTTTGTAATCCATGGTTATACAGCCTCACTTTCCAGGGTTTCGTTCACATTTTTATTGTTTCGTATTTCTTCCATCAGCTCAGGGATGACTTCGTACAAATCCCCAACAATACCACAGTGGGCAATGTTAAAGATGGATGCGTTCTTATCATTATTAATGGCCACAATGTATTCGGAGTTCTGCATACCAGCGGCGAACTGGACTGAGCCGGACACACCCACAGCGATGATCAGCTTAGGCTTAACCGTACGCCCGCTCAGGCCAATCTGCAGACGCGGGTCGAACCAGCCATTTTCGATATTCGGGCGGGTACAGGCCATTTTCGCCCCGATGGCGTCCGCGAATTCCTGGACCATTGGCAGGTCTTTTTCACTCTTGACCCCACGGCCAACCGCAACGATGACATCGGCCTCAGAAATGTCAAAGCCTTTTTCCTTCTTGATGATTTCAAGAACCTCGATGGCGGAGGCAAAACGTTTTTCTTCTAATTTCATATTCACAATCTCACCCTTGGCCTCTTCAGAACGTTCCGGCGCTGAGAAAATCTTGTAGCGCACTGTGCAGAACTGCGGGCGGTTGTTTTCGGTGACGATCTGAGCCATGATGTTCCCACCAAAAGCCGGACGAATCTGGACTAAATCGGTGTTTTCCTTCATTTCCAGGATGGTGCAGTCTGCAGTTAAGCCGGTGCGGAAGCGGGCCGCCACACGCGGTGCCAGCGAACGGCCCACGTTGGTCGCACCCACCAGGATGGAGGATGGGTTTTCCTTGCGGATAAAGTCTTCAAAGGCGTTAGTATAAGGCTCGATGGAGAAATGCGCCAGGCGGGCGTCGTCATAGACAAAAACCTTATCGACGCCGTAGTGCAGCAGTTCTTTGGCCTTGTCACCAATGTTGTGGCCGATGAACAGGGCATATACCGGGTGATCGATGACGGAAGCCAGCTCCTTTGCCTTTCCGATCAGTTCGAGTGTTACCGGATGGATCTTCCCTTCCACATGGTCTACATAGACGGTAACGCCGCGGTATTTGCTCTTGTCAACCGCTTCCTTTTCATCCTCTTCCAGTTCTACATAGCCTTCAGGGCCTTTTTTCAGGCACAGCTTGCACATCTTACAGGCAGCGGTTACTTCCATCTTATCATTTTCAAAAGTAAAGGCCCCGAACGGACAAATTTCATTAAACTGATCGAAGATCTCCTGTCCGCAGTTTTCATTGATTACTTTAATTCCAGCCATTTTATCTCTCCCCTTTTATACATATTTCTTTTCAGCCAAAATGCCGTACAGCGCCTGGGCAACTTCTTTTCCGCTGCCCTCATAGGTGGTTTTTTCCACATTGCTTTCCGGTGGAAAAATCCGTTCGACCTGTGTGGCGGAGCCGTTCAAGCCATAGTTCTTTTCATCGGTGTCATACATATCTTTAAGGGTCAGAACCTTAATTTCCTGTGTTTTTTCAAGGTCAAGTTTGCGCTTGTAGGAGGGCAGTCTTGGTGTATAAATGTCTTTGTCAACGGTGATCAGACAGGGATAAGGCACATGCTGGATTTCAACTGTGTCCTCCATGTTCATCTGAACCGTCAGGCCCTTTTCATCGGCCTGCAGTATTTTACCAACGTTTGTAACATGTGGAATGCTCAAAAACTCAGCCATTTCCGGGCCAACCTGTGCGGTGTCGCCGTCGGTTGTCTGCTTACCGCAGATGATCAGGTCAAAATCGCCCAGCTTCTTGGCTCCCTGAGCCAGTGTATAGCTGGTGGCTACCACATCGGCGCCGCCAAATTTACGGTCTGACAAAAGACAGCCGTCATCGGCGCCCATGTAGAAGGATTCATAAATCACTTCCTTTGTCTGCATGGGCCCCATAGACAATGTGGTGATTGTCCCCCCAAGGTCTTCACGCAGACGCAGCGCTGTTTCCAAAGCGTACAAATCATAGGGATTCATTTTTGATTCTATACCATCACGGATTAATACACCTGTTTCCGGATCGACTTCGACATTGGAAGTACCCGGTACCTGTTTGATACACACTAAAGATTTCATAATGACTCCTTAATTACTCCTTTTTAAACTTTCAATGGTAAGTGGTCTGACCACTTAAGTTGATTTCATTATAGAATCTTTGTAAAGGAATGTCAAGGACTTTTTACTCGTTTTCATGTTTATTTTTTAACAATCTTTTGTTTTTACGAAATAAAATCACAAAAATCCGCATGATTTAGCCGTTTTCAGGCATTTTTATTTTCTTTTATTATTTGTAAAATAAGTTCTCCTGTGATAAAATTAATTGATAAACTTAGGAGAATGAATGATGTATACTGAAATACCACAAAAAAAAATATATTTGCAGATTTTAGAGCAGATTAAATATAACATTGTCACCAAGCAGTTAAAGAGTGGCGACCGACTCCCCTCCGAGCGCCAGCTGTCCGAACAGCTGGGTGTTTCCCGCGCAACCGTGCGGGAGGCCATCCGCGCTCTGGAAATGATCGGCCTGGTACACTGCCGCCAGGGCGAGGGCAATTTCATTACTGAAGATTTTGACAACACCCTCACCCAGCCCTTATCCATTATGTTCTGGCTGAACGACGGCAAGGTCACAGAAATCCACGAGCTCAGGCGTTCCCTGGAGACCGAGGCGGCCAAGCTGGCTGCCATTCACGCCACCAGGGAGGACATTCTGCGTCTTGAGGAAATCTGCGCCGCCATCGAGAGTGAGCACAATGAAGCCAAAAGCGCCGAGCTGGATAAAAAGCTCCACGACTCCATCGCGCTGTACTCCCGCAACAAGCTCATCAAGGATGTCTTAAACTCGGCCTCCACCCTGATTGAGGAGCTGATCAAGGACATGCGCACCCTGATCCTCATGGAGGAAACCAGTGCCTCAGCCATCAATAAGCAGCACCGCGACATCGTCGCCAGTATCCGCAAGCATGACCCCGATGCCGCCGCCCGGGCCATGCTCACCCATATGAGCTTCATTGAGGATTTTGTGACTGAGGTGCAAAAGGCCATCGACATTAAGAATACAGAGGAAGACTAAAAAAGAGGTACGTCGTTTCGACGTACCTCTTTTATCTGTCCGGTTTATTCTATGCAAAAGCTGTTCATACCAAGCCCTCTGAAATCTGCGTATTCTCCGGCCAGTTCCTCGACCGCCTTCTTTTCTGCAGCCCGAAAGGCCTCAAACAAACGTATTGAAATCTCCACCTTGTCCTTCTGTGTTTTTGCTTTCCATATACCGGCTGCCCGGCCGCCCTTCAGCACAACGCCCGGATTTCCGACGGTTTTCCACACCAGCTTCTGGAGTCCCTTATCCTCTAAAAGAACCTGCCTGTCCTTAATGTCAAGATAAGGATCATGCGGGCCGAGCAGAATCAGCCGGTCACCGCTCTTTTCTGAGCGCAGCAGGCTGTCCCGGTCCGCCGACAATATGCTGGCCGCTTTTTTCCCCGCCACCACGGGCTCCATTTCATCCGCTACAGTGTTCCACAGGCGTTCTGCCTGCCGGGGGCAACAGCCCAGCCAGGCCATCAGGCCCTCCTTCGTGGACGGCCCATAGCAATGCAGAAATTTACGCACCAAGGTCTTTTCGGCGTCCGGTGTATGCTCCGGCAGGCCGCCTGTCCAGTTTTTAAACGAGGTAAAGGTTGGGCAGATGCCCTGCCGCTTGCCAAAGACCACCAGTGACGCAAAGGAACAGGGGCGCAGCAGGAAAGAAACCGCCGCTCCCCCAACAGTCTGCCGGTCAGGGCTGCCGTACATGGACGGCGCGCGCCAGAGCGCCCGCTTTTCCTCGGGCAGTTCGCGCTCAATGACCTCCGCCAGTGTTCTGTCCAGGGCTTCCTTGCTTTTGATGACACGATTGTCCAGACACTCTGCGGCTTTCTTTGTCCGCTTTAGTAAATCCTTAAAAGACATCTGCAAAAAATCAAGGGCGGCGGTGATTCCTCGTGTGTATATCCACGGCGTTTCCCCCTCCTGTGCCCTCAGCGCGGTCAGAAAGACTGCGCTTTGCTCTGTTGGAAAAACCACAGGCGCGCCGCGAAAGCTCCAGGCCTGTATCAAACTTTTTTCCAGATACAGGGCGTTCTGCGCCGCCTGCAGTGTGCAGCCCTCCAGCCGGTTAAACAATGCGGTTTCCCAGGCGCCTGGCGGTGAATTTTGAAAGCCGCAGGCGCCAGCGGCGGTAGTCATGCCTGTCATGAGCTGTTTTTTATCCAGATGATGTGCTCTCAGCCGATGGCTTCGGATTTGTTCTGTCTCTATATTCATAAGCCTCTCCATTGGGGTACGTCGAAACGACGTATCCCCCTACCACTCGATCAATTCGACTGGCATGGGCTCGGCGTTCAGGTACATATCCTCAACCTTGCCGTTCTTCATCTTAATAACCCGGTCCGCCATGGGGGTGATGGCCTGGTTGTGGGTGATGAGGGCAACCGTCATTTTTTCCCGCCGGCAGGTATCCTGCAAAAGCTTCAAAATATTTTTACCGGTGCTGTAATCCAGGGCACCAGTGGGCTCGTCACAGAGCAGCAGCTTTGGCCGTTTCGCCAGCGCTCTCGCGATGGCCACACGCTGCTGTTCCCCGCCGGAGAGCTGGGATGGAAAGTTGTCCATACGATCCTCAAGCCCCACACTCGCCAAGGTTTCTCTGGCATCCATAGGGTCCTTGCAGATCTGAGTCGCCAGCTCGACATTTTCCACGGCGGTCAGGTTCTGGATCAGGTTATAAAACTGAAAGACAAAGCCGGTATCATAGCGCCTGTAGGTTGCCAGCTCTCTGGCGTTCAGCGATGAGACCTCCTTATCGCCCACAAACACCTGTCCCTCGTCACATCCGGACATGCCGCCCAGTATGTTGAGCACGGTTGTCTTTCCGGCGCCGCTGGGCCCAACCACAATGGCGAACTCACCCTCCTCAATGCCAAAGGAAATGCCGTTGGCAGCGTTGATGGTCACCTCGCCCATTTTATAACGTTTATAGACATCGTTAAATTCGACAAATTTTCTCATTGATACTACCCCTTATCGCTGTTTTCCTTATTATACAAAAACAACCTGAATTAAAACCATATACAATACGGTTCCCACCCCAATGCTGATAAGATTATTCCGCTTCCAGACATGAAGCGCCACCACAGCTGCCATGGCAATAAACTCCGGCAGGCCAAAGGGCCAGGCATTCAGGGCCACATTGCGGTAACAGTATACCACCAGAATCGCAATGACCGCCGGGGGCAGAATCCTGCCAAGGTACAGCACCCACTCCGGCGGATCCTTACGCCCAAAAAGCGCAAAGGGCAGCACTCTGGTGATAAAGGTGCAGACTGCCACCACCGCCACAATTAAAAAAGCCTGTGAACCTCCAATCATTGCGCATCCTCCTGTTCTTCAGCCGCATTATGGGCTTTTTCTGTCACGTCCAGCCGCGCCTTAAGAAGCATCAGCAAAAGCACTGAGCTCAAAAGGGATGGCAGAATAAAGCTGCCAGGACCAAAGATCAAAAGGCAGACGATCCCAGCGGCCAGGCCGACCAGGGCGGGCAGATGGTTTTCTGCCTCCAGCCACTGCTCAACAAAAATAACAATGAACAGGGCTGTCATGGCAAAGTCGATGCCTGTGGTATCAAAGGTGATAAGCGCGCCCGCCACCGAACCGAGCACACTGCCGATTATCCAGTAAATCTGGTCCATCAGGGCGATGGCCATATAGTACTGCTTTTCATCCACCCCCTTCGGTGTCTTTGCCGAGCAAAGCAGCGAATAGGTTTCATCGGTCAGTGAAAAGATCATGTACAGGCGCCGCTTTCCCATTTCCTTAAACTTCTGAATAAAGGAAAGCCCGTAAAAGGAATGGCGGATATTGATGGCAAAGGTCATCATGGCCATGGTGAACAGGCTCAGCCCGCCGTCAAAAAAGGTTACCAGTACAAACTGCATGGAGCCCGCGTACACCACCGTGCTGATGAGCGCTGCCCACAACACGCCATAGCCGGCTTTGCTTAAAAGCAGCCCAAAGGCAATGCCGGTAAACAGGTAGCCAAACAGGACCGGAAGGGTGGTGACGAATGCGCTTTCAAGTGTTTTTTTCATATGCCCTCCGCAAAATTCTTTTTAATGAAGCATTGAAAATGAAAAACGGAGAATTATGGGACGCTCCTGCCTGCGGCAAAAACGAATAGAGCAGCGGCCATTGGCCGCTGTCTAAATACAAAATGCCAATGCATTTTGCTCCTGTAATTCTCCATTCTCAATCCTGCATTCTCAATTTTATAAGCTCGCGACAACGTCTGCCGCGCCGTCCAGCCAGTCTCCCTTAAAGTCTTCGATTTTGCCGGCATCCACCAGTGAGGCGGTTTCCGGGTCGATCGGCAGCTTGGCCAGAACCTTCAGGCCCTTTTCCGCTGCGACTTCGTCAATATGGCTTTCGCCAAATACAGCAATCTTTTTACCACAGTCCGGGCATTCTACATAGCTCATGTTTTCAACAACGCCCAAAATAGGAATGTTCATCATGTTTGCCATGTTTACAGCCTTTTCAACGATCATGGATACCAGCTCCTGAGGAGAGGTCACGATGATAATCCCGTTGATGGGCAGTGACTGGAATACGGTGAGCGGCACGTCACCGGTTCCCGGCGGCATATCCACAAACAGATAGTCCTCGTATTCCCAGATAACATCGCTCCAGAACTGCTTTACCGCGCCGGCGATTACCGGGCCTCTCCAGACAACAGGATCGGTGTCGTTTTCCAAAAGCAGGTTCATGGACATTAAATCAATGCCGGTCTTTGTCTTAACCGGGTAAATGCCCTTATCGCTTCCCTGGGCCTTCTGGGTAATCCCAAAAGCCTTGGGGATGGAGGGGCCTGTAATATCGGCATCGAGAATACCGGTAGATAAGCCCTTGCGTCTGAGCAGTACCGCCAGTGTAGAGGTTACGAGGGATTTACCAACGCCGCCCTTTCCACTGACAACGCCAATTACTTTTTTAACCTGACTCCAGGGATGCGCCTTGACTGAAAAGTCTGGTGCGCCGCCTTCACGCTCGTCACAGTCTGAGCCGCAGGTGCTGCAGTCATGGGTGCAGTTTTCTTCATCAACCATTTCATTCACTCCTTCAAACAAAAATCTTATAAAATGACATCGCCGTCAGAAAGAGCTTCCTGACGGCAATGGCTAAACTCATTTGAGCCTTATTATAACATATCTTTCAGCTTTTGTTAACTACTTTTTGGGCAAATGCCCAAATCAATGTAAAAAACGGTTTCCCTCTGGGCCGATATAATCCGCACTGCCAAAGCCGAGAATCAAAATAAAAACCGGCCGCAGTATCATCAGGCCTATAGTAAAGCTCACGCCCTGCCCGAAGGACTGCGCCAGCTTATAGCTGATGCCAATGTATAAGACCACTGACACAAGGCTCATGACGCCGGCAATTAAGGTAAGAATGCCCATATCGCTGCCGCCGAGCCATCTGCTCAGCACCACACAAATAAGATTAACCCAGAAGAGCATTGTATTCCACGAAAATTTGTACACGGTGTACTCATTATAGAAAGGAATAAAGGACTTCCAGCCTGGTTCGCCAGCCTTCTCGAACATCTTCCAGCCCGCTGCCAAAATCAAAATATACCACAGCAGCATTAAAAGTGGCATTATCGTCATCAAAGCCATCGCTCCTCTCTCTTTTTAAAACCATATACTTCCAAAGCTTTTTATTTCTTTGTTGCGGAAACCAGCAGCATCATGGGCCGTCGCATTTCATCCTTCATCCCAGGTAAATCGAGCATTTCCGCGGGAGGCTGGGGCTCAACGATGCGATGAAGCTCAAAACCGTTTTTAAGCAGTGTATCGAGATAGGTCGTAAGTGTCCGGTGGTACTTGGTCACTTCCTCTCCCAGAAAAACAGCCTTTCTTTTACCTTCATAATAATAATTGTCTACGGGAAAATGCAGAATCTCACCCGCGTCATCGTAATACCAGTCCTGCGTGCCATAGGCGGTGAACACAGGATGCTCCACTGAAAAGACAAAATCGCCGCCAATGGCGGTAAAACGGCTTATTTTTTCTACCAGAGCGGAAAAATCTTGTATATAGTGAAACGCCAGCGAACTGATCACCACATCAAAGGCGTCCTCTTTAAAATCCAGGTCTTCCATGGCGCACTGCTGATAACAGATTCTTTCGTGACTGTTTTTCTCCCGCGCTGTTTTCAGCATTTTTTCAGATATGTCCACCCCCAGCACGCTGGCCGCGCCATGCTCTGCCGCGTACAGACAGTGCCAGCCATAGCCGCAGCCTAAGTCCAGTACGCGCTTGTCCTTAAAATCCGGCAAAAGCTTTTGCAGCTCAGACCATTCCCCTGCGCCTGCCAAGCCCTGGCGGGAGCGGCTCATTTCGCTGTATTTTTTAAAAAATACGTCATCATCGTATTTATTTTCTTTCATACTGCTTACTCCTTAAGCCTGCACACATCCACCCAGCTCAGCGCGCCGGAATACTGAAACAGATCGTCACAGGAAAGCTCGATCATGGAATTACTGCTGCCAGCCGCCGGAAACACCGTGTCAAAGCGCTTGAGAGAGGCATCCAGGTAAACCTCTACATCCGGGTTTTCAATGCCAAAGGGGCACACACCACCAACCGCGTGGCCTGTAAATTCCAAAACCTCATCCGGCGACAGCATTTTTGCCTTAATGCCAAACTCTTCCTTGAATTTACGATTATCAATTTTTGTATCGCCTGCTGCCACAACAAGAATACACTCGTCATAACGTTTAAAAGACAGTGTTTTTGCGATACGGGCCGGAATCACACCTACAGCTTCTGCAGCCAGCTCAACGGTGGCGGTCGAAGCTGTCAGCTCTTTAACCTGATCCTCCATACCGTACTGTTTAAAATATGCCTTTACCTTATCTACTGCCATTTTTTCACTCCAATCCTTACCTTATATGATACCTTACCAGTTTACCGCGAATTTACCGCAAATGCAAGCGCTATCACCGCACGGCACATAAAAAACAGCGCGGCTTTATCGTCCGCGCTGTCCCTGGGCTCTTTTTATTTATTTTGTAAATTCTGAAAGCTTGTCAAACACGCCGGTCAGCGCAAAATAAGCTTCGTCAAAAATTGGTTTCATAGCGCTGTAAACCGGCTGATTATCGCTGTTTGGCACCTTTGTTTCCTCAATTTTCAGGAATTTGTCAATGACGTCAAAATTTTCAAAGACGCCAACGCCCACACCTGCAGTAATGGCCGCGCCCATGGAGGTCGCTTCTTCCAGGTAGTTTGGTTTCTGGATATTGATATTGTAAACATCCGCTAAAATCTGAAGCCAGGCGTCACTCTGGGCGCCGCCCCCAATGACGATCATATCGTCAATCACAACGCCCTTCCCCTTAAAAACATCCATGACCACGCCCAGATTAAAGGCAACGCCTTCCTGCACCACGCGCACCATGTCCTTCTTTTCAGTTTCCATTTTAAGACCGATAAAGGCGCCCTTTGCCTTCGGATTCCAGCGCGGGCTTCTCTCGCCGATCAGGTATGGCAGAAACAGCAGTCCGTTGGCTCCTGGCTTGGAATCGCCGATCTCTTGTTCCAGAAGGTCATATTTGCTGACGCCCTGCTGTTCACCCAGCAGGCTCTCGTACTTGCACAGCTCCTTTGTAAACCAGCTGTAAGAGCCACCGCCGCACTGCATGGTCCCAGTTGGCAATACATAGCCCGGCACAATGTGCGCCCAGGTAAAGGTGCGCATTTCTTCATCATAGATTGGCTTTTCAGTCGTGATCGAAATCCATGAGGATGTACCCATACAGCTGTGGGCAATGCCTTCCTTTGTACAGCCGGTGCCAACAGCCGCGCAGACGCCGTCGCCGCCGCCACAGACAACAGGAATGCCTGAAGCCAGCCCACAGGCTTCGGCCGCTTCATCTGTGACGGTTCCCGCAACGTCTGTGGATTTTAACAGCGTTGGCATTTTTTCACGGTCAATCCCCATGACATCCAGAAGGCGGTCGGACCATTCCAGCTTGTTTAAATCCAACAGGTTGGTGGAGGAAGCGTCCGTATACTCGGTAACAAATTTCCCGGTTAGCTTGAGGATAATATAATCCTTACAGTTAAGCATTTTATAGGTATTTTCATAGATTTCCGGTTCGTTGTTTTTCACCCACATCAGCTTTTGGCCGCCGTAGGACGGGCTGATTTTATGGCCTGTGAGATGATAAAAATCTTCCTCGCTGATGCGCTCGCGAATCATTTCCTCTTCCTTTGTGGCGCGCATGTCTGCCCAGATCAAAGCGTTTCTAAGCGCCTTGCCCTCTTTATCCACGCAGATGCACCCCATCATCTGGCCGCTGAAGGATATGGCGGCAATGTCGTTCACATCGATATCCTGCACCAGCTCTTTTGTGGATATGCAGACAGCGTTCCAGAAATCCTCGGGGCACTGTTCAACCCAGTTATTATTGCTGACAAGCATGTCGTAGCTGTGAACACAGCTTTTGACCAGTTCCCCTTCTGTGCTGTACAGAGTCGCCTTGTTTCCGGATGTTCCCAAATCATGTGCCAGTAAGTATTTTTTCATTTTAACCTCTCCTCAAAAATGATTATTATAATGTTTTAGCGTAAGCTTCTGTAATTTCAATACTGCTGCTGCTGCCAATCCGTTCTGCACCAGCTTCGATCATCGCCAGGCAGGTCTCAAGGTCTCGGATACCGCCGGCGGCCTTGACCTTTACAGCATCGCCGACAACGGATTTCATAAGCCTTACATCCTCCACGGTCGCCCCGCCTGTACCAAAACCTGTTGAGGTTTTGATAAAGTCCGGCTTCACCTCTCTGGCGATCTCAGCAGTCTTTACAATCTCATCCTTTGTCAGATAGCAATTTTCAAAAATAACCTTTGACAGCACGCCGTTTTCACGGCAGACTGCCACAATGGCTTCCATTTCACGTTTGATATAGTCATAATTCTTATTTTTCAGCTCCACGATGTTGATGACATAATCGATTTCGTCCGCGCCGTTTGCAATGGCATTTTCAGTCTCAAAAACCTTGGTTTCAATGGTTGTCTGACCGAGGGGAAAGCTGATGGCTGCGCCCACATGCACAGGTGAATCCTTCAGGTACTCCTTACACAGTGCTACCGGGGCCGAATTGATGGCAACCATCTTAAAGCCGTACTTATCGGCATCATCACACAGCTTCTTAAAATCCTCATCCGTGACAAAGGCCTTTAAAAGCGTATGGTCAAAATAACCTGCCAGTTCTTTAACAGTTAATGTTTTCATATAAATCCTCACTTCAATTATTGTTCTTATGTATTTACATAATAACATCACATTGTATGAGTGTCAAGCACAAAAAGAAAAAACCGGCAAATGCCGGCCCTTTTTAAGGTTAATTCCGTTTTAATTTAAAGGTGAAATGGCTCCTGTCCCCTCGATAATAGGCTTTAGAGTATTCCACTGCCGTCTCGTCGGTCAGGTAGGCGATGGTCTGAATATACTGGATTGCGGAACCCTTGCTGATCCCCAGGATTTTAGCGGTCGAGCTGTCTGCCAATATGGCCTCCAGGCGTCTGGTGGCATAGTCAATGGTCATACCCAGCTCGGCCTCCATCACATGATACATGGAGACTCGGGTAAAATCCTTTTCCAGCATTTCACCGCACAGGCTGTACGGCAGATGGCTGACCACGTGGACAATGGGCTCTCCGTCTGCATAGCGCAGACGCTCAAGCCGCACGACCTCTGTCCCCATCTCAAGCTGCAGGGCGCGTCCCACCTCTTCGTCACAGGCCACTACCTCCAGGCCCAGCACTTCGGTTTTAGGCGTCAGTCCTTTTTCCTTCATTTCCTCGTTAAAACTCTGGATCGATTCCAGGAAATTCTGGTGAATCTTTGGACGGTTCACAAAGGTACCCTTGCTCTTTTTGCGGTAGAGCTTTCCCTCCACCACCAGCGAGTTGATCGCCTGGCGTACTGTCGGACGGCTGATTCCAAAAGCCTCACTGATCTCCATTTCCGTTGGGATGGGTTCTTCATAATTAGTGTGCTCTTTTTCAATGTACTCCTCCAGCAGTGTTTTGAGCTGGTAATAGAGCGGCACCGGTATATTTTTATCGAGTTGATGATCAAATAATTCCATATTATAATCGCCTTTCCTATGTCATTACCATCTAGTATAGCGCATTTTTTATAAAATGTCCATATGTTATGACATTGCTGCCCCTTAAAAGAAAGCCCGGAGAATTATCCGGGCTAGCCATGCTGTTTATTTTTCAAGAATCTTTTTCAGGTCTTCCTCTGGAGTGGAGATGGGTGTCAGGCCAAAACGCTCAACGAGCACATTTAATACATTCGGAGATACAAAAGCCGGCAGTGTTGGTCCAAGGTAGATATTTTTGATGCCAAGAGACAGCAATGTCAGCAATACGCAGACGGCTTTCTGTTCGTACCAGGACAATACCAGTGTGAGAGGAAGCTCATTGACGGTGCAGTCAAAGGCGTCCGCCAGGGCAAGTGCGATCTGGATGGCAGAGTAAGCATCATTACATTGTCCGACATCCATGATTCTCGGCAGACCACCGATGGTGCCAAGGTCTAAATCGTTGAACCGGTATTTTCCGCAAGCCAGTGTCAAAACAATGGAATCGTCTGGAGTCTGCTTGACAAATTCAGTGTAGTAGTTCCGTCCCGGTTTCGCGCCGTCACAGCCGCCAACCAGGAAGAAATGAGAAATGTCGCCGCCCTTTACAGCCTCTACGACCTTGTCGGCCACAGAAAGTACGGTTCCTCTCGCAAAGCCCGTCGTCAATACGGCCCCCCCATTGATGCCGGTCATCTTATGATCTTCCGGATAACCGCCCAGCTCCAGAGCTTTTTCGATAACAGGTGTAAAATCTTTGTCTGGACCGATATGCACCATTTCAGGGTATGAGACCACTTCGGTGGTGAAAACACGGTCACTGTAAGAATCCTTAACGGGCATCAGACAGTTGGTGGTGTAGAGTATGGGCGCCGGCACCCCGTCAAATTCCTTTTGCTGGTTCTGCCATGCGGTGCCAAAGTTTCCCTTAAGGTGTGGGTAAGCCTTGAGTTTTGGATATGCATGGGTAGGGAGCATTTCACCGTGAGTATAAATATTGATTCCCTTGTCCTTTGTCTGTTCCAGAAGCAGATAAAGGTCGTGCAGGTCATGGCCTGTGATGATGATGAACGGCCCCTTCTCAACGGTCATGGAAACCTCTGTCGGCTCAGGTGTTCCGTAGGTTTCTGTGTTGGCTTTATCCAGCATGGCCATGCACTGCAGGTTAACATTACCGGTATCCATGACCAGTGCCAGCAGGGTATCCATGTCCTCTTCGCCGCCAATGGCCCGCAAAGCGGTCAGGAAAAAAGCGTTGACATCCTCATTGTGATATCCCAGTACATCGGCGTGATAGGCGTAGGCTGCTATACCGCGCAGACCAAACAGGATCAGAGATTTTAAAGAACGGATATCTTCATTGGCATCCCAAAGCTCCTGCATATCAAAATCACGGATTTCGCCGCCAATGGCTTTTTGCAGATTGTGCAGGTCGTCCACCTGTTTTTTAATGGTGGGATCATTAAAATTAACATTGGTCACAGTGGTGAATAATCCTTTCATCACCAGCTTGCTGACTTCATCATTGGGTGCTTCTTCCCTTTCCATCACCCGCGCCAGACCGATCATAGCGCCTGTCAGTTCATCCTGCAGATGTGCGGTGTGGTCCTTTTTGCCGCAAACCCCCTGGTGTTTGGTACAGCCCTTTCCTAAAGCAGTCTGTTCGCATTGAAAACAAAAAAATGACATAATAGAATCCTCCTTGATTTCTTGTTTCTTTATGTTGTTATCCAGTATACCCACCTAGCGCAAAAATGTATGTTGCATATGCAACACTTGTGAAGAAAAACGAGATTTCTTAAGGGTTTTTCAGATATTTTGTTTTCATTCTTTCTTTTTCTATATTAACTGCCTGAAAATCTGTAATTTCATCAAGATTTTATCAAACTTTTAATATTTCCTTGTCCGTTAATCACTCATGGTGATAAAATATATATAATACTATCTGCATATTAAAACGGAGGATTTATCATGACCATAACAACCACCACACAGGAAAAAACGCTATACGCCGCCCTTGAAGGCAGAATCGATACCTTCAGCGGCCCACAATTGGAGCAGGAGCTTTCAGGAGCTATTGACAATATAGATACTTTAGTTTTAAATTTAGAAAAAATCGACTATGTTTCCAGCGCGGGTATCCGAGCTATGCTGAGTCTCCACAAAAAAATGGCTGCAAAAAAGGGAAGCATGAAGCTTCAAAATCTAAACAACAGCGTTCTGTCTGTGTTAAAAATGACAAAACTCGACAGCATTTTTTGTGTGGAATAATGCAATGAATCGCTGTAATGTCACCGCTACACCTTCAGGATTGCAAACGCTTTTATCTTTTACTGAAGCCTGGCTTTCAGATGCCAGTATCAGACCAGAAACGCAATATGACGTTTTGATTATTGTGGAGGAGCTTGCAGCTAATATTGTCAGCTACGCTTATGATGAAATACCGGGGAAGATTGCTCTGTCCCTCGAATTACTCAATGACGGCACTGTTCTGAAGCTTACCCTTTCGGATGCCGGGAGGCCCTTCAACCCTCTTGACTCCGACGATCCTAAACTTTCGGAATTCATTGAAGAACGGCCTGTCGGCGGCCTTGGCATTTTTATGATCAAGTCTCTGGCCGACAAATTGAAATATGAATACAACAATAAACAAAACCAGATTATCATAGAAAAGAGGTTAACATGATAAAACAATACCCCATCACACATCCTCAAAAACGTATTTTATACACCGAGCTAATCAATAACACCCCAGGCAGCTACAATTTTGTAGGAACCATGCTCTTTACAGAGGGTAACACAGAACGCATTAAAGCCGCTGTGCGATCTGCCATGAGCGAAACTCCTAACTTTTTTCTCCGATTCCATATGGAGGAAAATGGCGAACTAAGCTTTTATCGGGAGATCACAGAGGTTAAAATCGAAGAATGCGGTGACTGCGCTATTTCGATTCATCATTTTAACAGTCTGGAAAATACCGCACTTTATCATTTTCTTATTGCCCACACACCCGAAGGCGACTCTTTGCGTATGTCCTTTCATCACGCGTTATGTGATGGCACTGGTCTGGACTTGTTCGCTCAAAAGGTCTGGAGTCATTATCACGATGGCGTCAGTAAAGGTTTAAACGACCGTCCCTATGAGGAATACGCTGCCTGCGAAATGGATTATCTGAAATCCAAAGCTTTTGAAACAGACAAAAGCTATTGGTCATCCAAGCTGAAAGATACCGCTGACTTTGACTGTGAACCCAAAAGCAGCTCTGACTTTACGTTGGGTTACCAACGCTTCAATCTTTCCCATATCCTTAAAAATAAAATACGCGCCTTTTCCGCCGCGCAGGATGAGCATATCTCATCATTCCTTCTGGCGCTGACCGCAGCAAGCCTTTTTCTCGCTAAACGCAACCATAAAAACGGCATACTGATAAACCTTGGCGAAAGTGGCCGCCGCCACCTTGAAAGCTTTTCTGAAACCACAGGTATGTTTGTAAGCCTTGTACCCTTAAAACTGACTTTTGACGCAGAGGATACCTTTATGGCTTTACTTAAAAAGACTAAAAATACCTTTAAAGAAGCTTTGTCCCACAGTAAATACCCATATGATCTTCTGGTACAGGATATGGCAGAGTCCGGCATTGATCTAGAGAACATTTCTTCCGTCTCCATTGTGGCAAACTCCAACAATCCCGACAGTCACCTTACAAAATCCATTGCCGCAGAATCCTGTGACCGTGCCCTTACCATCCGTATCAACCCAGATGTATTGGGACATGATACCTTTAAGTGCTTCGCCTTTGAATACCAGACCGCTTGCTACACTAAAGAAGCCATCACAAAAATGGGTGAAGCGCTGATGTCCTTGATCAAAAACCTCGTAGACCATGCCGACTGGCCCTTTAAGGATATTACCATCGATCCCAAGGCTCTTTTGCCTGTGGAGGATCACTCCGTTGTGGCTGATGCCGACGAAATTGCCCGTCTCGACCGCTTTAACAACACCAAAGTCTCTTATGACTCCACAAAAACCGTGGTCGATCTTTTTAGAGCCCAAGCCCGGAAAACCCCCGAGGCGGAGTGCGTCGTTTATATGAATTGGCATTATTCCTACGCCGAAGTCGACCATCTTTCGGACAACCTTGCCCGTGCCATCGCGGCCAAAAACCTTGGCACCGGAGACATCGTATCCATCCTCATTCCCCGGTGTGAGTATATGGCCATTGCTTCACTTGGAGTATTAAAGGCCGGCTGCGCCTACCAGCCCCTCGACCCTGACTATCCAGAGGAAAGACTTTCCTTTATGATGGCTGACGCCAGTGTAAAACTTCTTATCGCCGATGCCGATCTGCTTAAAAAAGTACCGAAATACCAGGGCGATACGCTATGTATCCATGATATTCCCACACTGACTGAGGATTTGCCCCTGCCCAAAGAGCCAACACACGAGAATCTATTCATACTCCTCTATACCTCTGGCTCCACCGGCACCCCTAAAGGCTGTATGCTCACCCATGAAAATATTGCCAATTTCTGCCGCTGGTACCACCGCTACTATAATCTCACCGAGAAAGATCGGGTGGCCGCCTATGCCAGCTTCGGCTTTGACGCATCCATGATGGACACCTGGCCTGCCCTTACACGCGGCGCTGCCATGTATATCATCCCCGAGGAAATTCGACTGGATCTGCTGTCCCTTAACGACTATTTTGTAGCAAATGACATTACCAACGCCTTCATAACTACCCAGGTAGGCCGCCAGTTTGCCACCTGTATTGAAGAAACCAGCCTGCGTAATTTAAGCGTCGGCGGTGAAACCCTAGTCCCCTGCGAGCCGCCAGAATCCTACTCCCTTCACAATGTCTATGGTCCCACAGAATGTACCATTCTTTGCACCGCAGGCCTTGTTGACCGTCTATATGAAAAATCTGTCCCCATTGGCGGTCCGATAGACAACACCAAGCTTTATGTTGTAGACGCCAAGCTTCACAGAGTACCCATCGGTGTACCAGGCGAGCTGTGCATCGCTGGAGCGCCTGTCTCCAGAGGTTATCTGGGCCGCGAAAGCCTGTCGGCAGAAAAGTTTATTCAAAATCCCTTCGACGATGATCCTGCTTACAGCCGTATGTACCGTACCGGAGATGTGGTCAAGTGGCTGGAGGACGGCCGTATCCTCTTTGTCGGCCGAGAGGATGGTCAGGTGAAAATCCGTGGTTTTCGGATTGAGCTGACTGAAATCGAACAAAAAATAAGAGAATATCAAGGCATTAAAGATGCCACGCTCATTGCCTGTGACGAAGAAAATGGCGGAAAATATGTGGCCGCCTACGTCGTTTCAGACGAAACCATCGATATTGAGGATCTTAACGCCTTCATATCAGCGGAAAAACCGGATTACATGGTTCCTGCGGTAATCATGCAGATTGACGCCATCCCTCTGACCCCAAATTTAAAGGTGGATAAAAAAGCCCTGCCCAAACCGGTTCGCAGCTTTGACGAGATTGTCCTGCCCCAAACGCCAACGCAGGAAAAAATTCACGCCATTTTGGCAGAAGTCATCGGCGATTCTGGCTTTGGCATTGACACAGACATTTACAAGGCAGGCCTTACTTCCATCGGCGCGGTTAAGCTCGGTGTTCTGTTCTCCAAGACCTTTGGTCTTAAAATGAACACACAGGATTTCAAAAAATACAATACCGTCGCAAAACTGGAAACCTACATCGACATCGCTGGAAGCATACAGTCCAGTCAAAAGGCTCATAAAAAGCTTGAAGCCTATCCGCTGACTCAAACACAGATGGGCATTTATCTGGAATGCCTGAAAAATCCAGATTCCTGCGTCTATAACATTCCGCTGTTCTGCACCTTTTCAAAAGCAATTGACGCACAACGTTTAGGCGACGCGCTGACCCGCGCCATCGATGCGCATCCCTACCTTAAAACTCGTCTCCAGATTACTGGCGAGGACATTTTACTGAAGCGCCGGGACAGCGACCCTGCCCTGGTAAAACGTACTCGGATGAAGGCTTCAGAACTTGAGGATTATTGCAGTCAGCTGGTAAAACCCTTTAATTTTGAACACGGCCTCTATCGTTCGGAAATTATCGAAACCGAAGAAAGCGTCAGTCTTTTCATCGACGTGCATCATCTGATTTTTGACGGAACCTCCGCCATGGTGCTGCTTCAGGAAATCAATCGGGCTTACACCGGAAAAGACCCCGCTGGTGAATCCTACACTTCCTTTGATTTAGCGCTGGATGAAAAGCAGGAACGGGAAGGTACAGCCTACAGCGAAGCCAGAGACTTTTATCACAACATTTTTGGCGCCATGGAAACAAACGCCCGCCTGGATTATGATAAACCCGAAAACAACACCCCAGAAACCGATGCCTTTGACATTGATATGGGTACTCTTTTAAGAGATGAAGTCCAGTCCTACTGTATAAAACACCGGATTACTCCCAATGTCTTTTTTACCGGTGCCTTTGGCTTCACCCTGGCTCAATTTAAAAACCAGACAGAATCTGCCTTTTGCACCATTTACAATGGCCGCAGTGACTCCCGCACCGCAGAATCAGTCGGTATGCTGGTCAAAACCATGCCGGTTTATTGTAATCTGGAAACGCCCAATACTGTGGAAAGTTACCTGAAAGCTGTTAAGAAACATCTCCTTGCACTCATGGATCATGATATTTATTCCTTTGGGGAAATCAGCCGGGAGCTTGGTATTTCAGCTGATATTCTTTTTGCGTATCAGGGAAGTGACTTCAACACCTTTACTCTGGATGCCGAAAGTGTTCCCATTGTTCCATTGGCTCTTTCTGAAACTAAAGCGCCTCTTTCAGTAGATATCTATGATGCTGATCCGGGATACATTATAAAGGCAGAGTACCGCCATGATCTGTATGAAAGCATAACAATATCCCGATTTTTAAAGGCCTATGAAGAAGTCTGTAAAAGCTTGCTGACCGCCGAAACTTTTAAGGATATTCGTCTGATCAGCGATGAGGATAAAAATAGAATCGCGGTGTTTAATGACACTGAAATCCCCATTGATACCCCTCTTATCCCAGAACAGCTGCAGGCCGTTGCCGATGCCAATCCTAATAAAACGGCCCTCATCAGCTGTGGTGAGCGCTTAACTTTCAAAGAACTGAATGATGCCACCAACCGAATTGCCAACGCGCTTATTAAGCTGGGCGTCGAGCCAGAAGACATTGTAGCGGTCCTTCTCACCCGCACCAAGTATGCCTACATGGCGCGACAGGGTATCTTAAAATCCGGCGGTGCCTTTTTATGCACAGATCCTGAATATCCTGATGACCGTATCCGTTTTACCCTTGAGGACAGCCAGGCTAAATTCCTCATTACGACGAAAGCCCTTGCCGAAAAACGACAGGCAGTCTGTGAAAATACAGCTTGTACTTTACTCTGCATTGAGGACTTGCTTGAGGAGGCTAACACCTGTTTTCCACAGATTGACCTTAAACCCTCAAATTTATGCTATTGTATTTATACCTCTGGATCTACTGGCACACCCAAAGGCGTCATGATTGAGCACCGCAATCTGCGCCATTACTGTCACGCTAATCCAAAAAATCCAGAGATTATGTCCTACATCGAACACAGCACGGTTTCTCTGTCCTTTGCTGCTCTGACCTTTGATGTGTCAATTCTTGAGGAATATGTTCCGCTTACCCAGGGGATCACGGTGTGTATGGCCAATGAAAATGAAATTCATAATCCGCTGGCCATGCGGGATCTGCTCATAGAAAACAAAGTAGATACCTTTACAGCAACCCCGTCCTACCTTGGCAACATCGTGGATATTCCAGAAATGACGGATGCGCTGTCCCAGATTCGCAGCTTTAACGTCGGCGCGGAAAACTTCCCCCTGCCCCTTTACGACAAACTGCGGGCTGTCAGTCCAGAAGCCCACATTTATAACGGCTACGGACCGTCGGAAACCACCATCGGCTGTACTTTTATTGAAATGACTGGTGAAAACGTCACGATCGGCCGTCCTATGAGCAATATCAAATGCTATATTTACAATCGCTATGGACAGGAAATGCCCATTGGCGTTCCCGGCGAGCTCATTATTGCCGGTGATGGTGTTGGACGCGGTTACGTTGGACGCCCAGACCTCACAGAAAAAAGCTTTTTCCGCATTGGCAGCCTGAAAGCCTATCACTCCGGCGATTTAGCTGCCTGGGATATTGATGGCAAACTTCCCTTCTTTGGACGGCTGGACAATCAAGTCAAACTGAGGGGACTCAGGGTGGAGCTAGATGAGGTTGAAGCTGCCATCAACAGCTACGAAGGGGTTAAATCCAGTATTGTTCAGGTTCGCGGAAAGGATGACGGCCAGTTTCTCTGTGGCTTTTTTACCGCGGATCACACAGTTGACATTAACAGTCTCACTGCTCATTTAAAGAGTACCCTGACCCACTATATGGTGCCTGGCGTTCTTGTGCAGCTGGATAAGATGCCTTTAACCTCCAATGGTAAAATCAACAAAAAAGCCTTGCCTGAGATTACTTACAGCGCCGCAGAGCATGAGTACATCGCGCCGCAAAATGAAGCAGAAGCCGCCATCTGCAGTATGATGGCCGAAGTTCTTAAATGTGACAAGGTTGGCGCCACCGATGATTTCTTTGAAATTGGCGGTACTTCTCTCAGCGCCTCCCGCCTTGCTATGCTGGCCGCTAATAGAGGGATTAACTTCGTGTATCAGGATATTTTTAAGTATTCCACCCCTCAGGGTCTGGCCGCCTTCTCACAAAACAAAAGTGATACAGCCCCTGCCGCTGTTGAGACTGACCTGATCGCCGATTATGACTATCAGGCCATCGGCAAACTTTTAGAAAAGAATGCCATTGATAATCTTTCGCTGCTTAACAAGGAACCATTGGGCGATATTCTCATTACCGGCGCAACAGGCTTTTTGGGCATCCATGTGCTCCAGGCTTTTCTGACAAAATACACCGGCAAAGTATGGTGCCTTATTCGCAAGGGAGACGCGGACAGCCTGGAAGAACGTATGCGCACCATGCTTATGTACTACTTTGATGACACCTTTGACGAAGCTTTCGGTACACGACTGTTTCTTATTGAAGGCGATATCACCGACGCTGACCAGGTCAATGCTCTTAGCAATGTTCCCTTCTCTATTCTGATTAACTGTGCGGCCAGCGTTAAGCATTTCGCGGCAGACAACAGCTTAAAACGTATTAACACCGAAGGTGTCAAACACCTCATCAGTCTCTGTGAAAAAACAAGGCGCAAGCTTGTCCAAATTTCAACCGTCAGCATTGCCGGTGACAACTTGAACAACAGTATTCCCAGTGATCGAAAAATCATGGAAAATGATCTTTATTTTGGTCAGACCATCACCAATCAGTACATCGAAAGCAAGTTTTTAGCAGAGCAGGCCGTCCTTGAGGCTTCGACGAGAGGTTTGCGGGCCAAAATCATGCGAGTGGGCAATCTTATGAGCCGCGCGGCCGATGGCGAATTCCAGATAAATTTTATCACCAATGGCTTTATGCGCCAGCTTAAGGGCTATGCCACCCTGCACCAATACCCCGTGGAGAGTATGAATCTGCCGGTGGAATTTTCCCCCATTGATGTTACCGCCCAAACTATTTTGGCCCTTGCCGAAACCGGTGATATTTTTACGGTTTTCCACCCTTACAACAACCATACGGTCTTTATGTCCGATGTGGTGGAGGTCATGAACCAGTGCGGCTTTGACATTAAAGTCACCGATGCCGCCACCTACGAAGCAACCCTTCGTCAGGCCATGGCCGATCCCGATAAAGCCGATAAGGTAGCTGGCCTCATTGCCTATCTGAGCAGTGATACGGAAAACGTGCAGATTCCCATTGACTGCAACAATTGCTTTACCTCTGAGGTGCTGTGCCGTCTTTACCAGAAATGGCCCATCACCGACAATGCCTACATCAAACGGGCGATTCAGGAGCTTGAAGCCCTTGGCTTCTTTGACGTATGAAGCTATATACCATAAATACCGAACCCTTAAGGATCTTGGATATTTTTGAAACACGCATTAAGGAGCTGCCGGAGGTCCGGGCAACCAAGGCGCGAGGCTACCGTCTCGCCAAAGACCGGGCTTTAAGCCTTGGCGCAGGGCTTTTACTCAATCAGGCACTCAGAGAAAGTGGAATTGATCCCGTCACTGCTGAATTTGATGCCACCGAAGGCAAGAAACCCAGGCTCACAAAGCATCCTGACTTCCACTTTAGCATCTCCCACTCCGAGGCTTTCGCCATTCTGGGTGTGGGAGATGCTCCAGTTGGCGTAGACATTGAAAAAATCAGCCCAGTTCCCCTTGACATCGCCCGGCAATACTTTTTCAAGGGAGAATATACCTACCTTATGGCTCTGCCAGAAGCCCAGCGTACACTGGGCTTCTACCGGCTCTGGACCTTAAAGGAGAGCTTTATGAAAGCTGTGGGACTGGGCTTTCAGCTTCCTCTTAATCAATTTGAAATCATAATGACCGCGCCCATTCAGGTAAAACAGCAAGTCAACCGCCACGATTACGCCTTTACCGAATACCAGACCCTGCCAGATTACTGCATCAGCGGCTGCGAACAGCTTTAAATGTCTTGAAAGGATTCAAATTTTGAAGAAAAAATTAGAAATACGCATCCTCGCGATCATGCTGGCATTATCTGCTCTCTTATGTTCTCTGATCGTATGGATTGCCTTTAAAACCTATAAAAAGCAAGTGGAGTCCAATTACCTCACCATTGTTCAGAGCATTTCACTAAAAGCCCTGGACGATGTCGATGCTGCCGCACTGGCTCAGCCTGACAGCAGCCTGGATTACCAAAAGGAATCTCAAAAGCTAACCAATCTAACCCATGCCATCGATGTTCCTGACAGCGCTGTTTTTATTTTTGCTGGGGGACAGCTGCACTGGCTTCAGGACTCTCATTCCTCGGTCTCAAAAGAAGCCCTGGCCGACTACCTGACCGCCCTGCCCAGGGTTGACTTTGAGACCGAGACTTATATCACAGAGGAGGCCGAATCACTGCCTCCCGGACCAGAAGTCACCCTTGAATCTGGCAAAAAATATCCCAGCCTTTGCATTCCCCTTACCGACGAAGCGGGGAACGCTGTTGGCCTTGTAGGCCTTGTGATCCAGGGAAGCGGCTACCGCTATCAGCGACTTGCCTTTGTGAGCTCCATCCTCATCGTTGCCTTGCCGGTGATGCTTGTAACCACTCTGCTTTTCTTTTTCTATATGCGAAAAAGCGTTACCCGTCCCCTGTTAAAGATGACCAATGCTGCCGAACAGTTTGAAAATACGGATTTACTGACAGCTTCTCCGCAAAATCATGCCCTGTCTGCGCTGAATGTCCATACTGGCGATGAAATTGAAGGCTTGTCCAAACAGCTTGACAAAATGGGCAGCAGTTTAATCGCCACAATTCAACAACAAATGGAGATCGAAAAACAAAAGCAGTGGCTTATGGGAGAAATGCAAACCGCAGAAATTGTTCAGCACAGTATGCTGCCAACGGATTTTCCAAAGGATCTGGACCTATTTGCCACCATGAATTCTGCCATCCGAATAGGCGGTGACTACTATGATTTTTACTACCTTGACGACCACCGTCTGGTACTCACCATCGCCGATGTTTCTGGAAAAGGTATTCCGGCGGCACTGTTCATGGCTTTGTCTAAAACTGTGCTCAAGTTCACCATCACCAGCGGCGTTTCCCTCGCAAAGGCTTTGGAAATGTCTAACGACTACTTTTGTCAAAACGACTGCGGTGGTATGTTCGTAACTGTTTTCACCGGTATTCTGGACCTGAACACCCATAAGCTATGCTATGTAAACGCAGGACACAACCCGCCGCTCATACGCCCTGCCGCTGATTCCGATTACGTCTGGCTTGACGCACCGCCAGATTTAGTGCTCGCGGTTATGGGGAATCAAAGCTATACCGAATACACTTGCCAGCTGTCGCCTGGAGCCGGTCTGTTTCTATACACAGACGGCGTTACCGAAGCTCAAAATTCCGAAGGCTGCTTTTACGGCGAAGCGCGCCTGATCCAAAGGCTCAATGCAGATAAAAGCCTTACTTCAAAAGCACTGCTGTCTGCCATCTCGGCCGATATCGACGCCTTTGCCGCATCCGCTCCCCAGGCGGACGATATTACAATGCTAAACATTAAACTTTAAGGAGAAACATATGAATCTAATATACCGTCCCGCACAAATGAAGGATCTCGATGAACTAGGTCAACTGTTTATCGAGACCTTTGTTCACCGCGATCCTATGACCGCTCATCTGAAGTTAACGGAAAGCGAAGCCATGGATTATTGTCGGGTCATCTTTCCTGAATCCATCAAAGATGCACTTACCTGCCTGGCGATTGATGCAGACACAAACAAAATTGTGGGCTTTACCTCTTCTTTCAAGGAAGATATCGCCAATGATCCATCGGTGGTATCCAGGCTGAACCCACGCCTTCTTGAGGCCATGGCCGACACCAGTCATGTATTTGATATTCTTTTAAAGCCACTTGAAACCCTTGAAGGCTATAATCCCCAAAAGTGTTTTACCCTCATGTACGCTGGTGTTCATTCTGATTATACAGGGCATAACCTGTCCCTCACGCTGACTCAAAACCTTCTGGATCGCGCTGTTGCCCTTGGTTTTGAGACTGCCATTTCCGAATGTACCAGCAGCCGCTCCCTCAAACAGATTCTGCGCCTTGGTTTTAATGAAATCAATGCTGTGGCCTATAAAGATTTCGGCATTGATACCTTTAAAGATGTTCCGGGGGCTCTGACCTTGTGTTTCAAAGTCCTCTGAACCATGTAACCATAAAAACAGCCAGGCCGGAAGGATATTCCTCCCGGCCTGGCTTATCTCTTTGGCAAAAAGGCTGTCACTCAACTTCTGGCAGCTTTTCTCTAAAAGGGATGATAAAAACTTTTCCGAAGATCAAACCTCGCCGAACCTCTTGACATTACACTTCGAAATCGGTATGCTTATAAATTGTGGCGTTTAGCGTTTTTGTTAAACATCTGTTAGGGAAAAGTTTTTAAAAGAGGTTTTAGGAAACAATGGAAAAGAAAAAAGAAAAAGCTCAAAAATATGAAATGGATATGTGCAGTGGTTCTGTCCTGAAAAAGATGCTCATTTTCGCAGTGCCTTTAATGTGCTCAGGGGTGTTACAGCTGCTTTTTAATGCTGCGGATATCGTGGTAGTTGGTCAGTTCGCCGGCAGTAATTCGCTGGCTGCGGTGGGCGCAAACACCTCGCTGATCAATCTTCTGACCAATCTTTTTCTCGGCATGTCTATCGGAGCGAATGTACTGGTTGCCCGGTACTATGGCGCCGGGCAACAGTGCCATCTGTCCAGAACTGTTCATACTGCCATTGTGCTCAGCATTGGAAGCGGTGTGATTCTGACCTTTCTGGGCATATTCGGGGCAAAGCAGATTCTGATCTGGATGCAGACCCCGGCGGAGGTTCTGGACCTTGCCGTGCTTTATCTGCGCATCTATTTTATCGGTATGACCGGCACCATGCTCTATAACTTTGGCGCGGCAATCCTGCGTGCCGTCGGGGATACCAAACGGCCGTTGTATTACCTGATGGGCGCCGGTGTTGTCAATGTTGTGTTAAATCTCATCTTCGTCATTGGTTTGAAAATGGATGTCGCTGGCGTTGCTGCGGCTACCGCCATTGCTGAGTGTATCGCCGCAGCGCTGGTAATCCGCTGTCTCATGCGTGAACAGAGCGGTATCCGCCTGATTCCGAAAAACCTTCGGATTGACCGCGGCAGCTTTATCAAGATTTTACAGATTGGCCTTCCCGCCGGGTTTCAGGGTGTGATCTTCTCGCTGTCTAATGTGGTTATTCAGTCCTCCATCAACCTGTTCGGGCCTGTGGTGGTCGCTGGCAACTCGGCCTCGGCCAACATCGAGGGCTTTATCTACATTGCCATGAACGCTCTGCACCAGGCTACTATCTCTTTTACCAGTCAAAATCTGGGCGCGGGACAGTACAAGCGGCTTGACCGCATCGTCATAACTGGCGAGGTTTGTGTTCTGGCGGTTGGGCTTGTTCTTGGTAACCTGGCGGTATTCTTCGGAAACAGCCTACTCGGCATTTATTCCTCCAGTCCTGAGGTTATTCAGGCAGGTATGCAGCGCCTTGTGGTCATTGGTACTGCCTATGCCATCTGCGGGATGATGGATGTCATGGTCGGCGCACTGAGAGGAATCGGCTACTCGGTCGTTCCCATGATTATCAGTCTCATCGGCGCCTGTGGCTTACGGCTTCTGTGGATCGCCACAGTCTTTCAGGTACCGCAGTATCACTCCCCGTCAGTCATTTATTATTCCTATCCCATCACTTGGATCATCACACTCGGAGCGCTGATTGGCTGTTATGCCTATTTAAGACGGAAAATGAATCAAAAGCTTGCCTATACTGCTCACCAAACCACAAAAGAGCCTGCGTTTTAACTCATAAAGCGCAGGCTTTTTAAATTTATCTTATCCCTTTTTCTTTTTTTACGCGCTCATGCCTGTCCTTGTAAAACAAGAGCACTACAAGGGCAAAGGCCGAGGCGATGGCTGTGGTCATATAGACCTGCTTAAAACCGGTTTCCATGGTTTTCTGATAGATGTTCTGAATCTGAGCACCCATGGCTTTCACTTCTCCCAGATAGTTCTGGAAGCCCTGGCTTACAGCGTCAGGAAGCGCGTTTTTCAGCGCTGTCATCTGTGACACCATCGTGCTGACTCCCTGCGTTACCTGAGCCGGAACCTCTGGTGAAGCCGTCAGCCGGTTAAGACCGTCAATACCGCTTTGCACACCGGATTCTGCCTTTTCTGTGACCATGGGCTTCATGGTGTCTGCCATGTAGGCCACCATGTTATCCACTGCCTGGTCGATATTCGTGACATCAGCGTCTGAGAGCTCTTTTGTCAGATTCGCGGGCAGTTTCATATCGCTGACACTGCCATGTGCGTCAAGCGAGATTTTTTCCATGGCCTCAAAATCTGGAAATTGCACAGATGAGAGATAGGCCTTTCCAAAATCTGAATCCTTCAGCGCCGCAGTCTCCTCATCCAGCTGCTCAACATAAGGCAGCGGTGGCAGCACCAGCTCCTTTGGCAGCTGTGCGGTAATATTTGCCTCTGCCGTTACACCTGCATGGGCGATAAACCCAACCATGACCGCCGGAGCGATGGCTGTGCCCACTGAGCGGATCAGCGACAGGGTAGCCAGCGCTGAGTTGGAATCGGCTTTTTTAGTGTTGTCAAGCATCATGTAATTAAGCGGCGTTCCCATAGTAAAGCCCATGCCAAGACCGATGAGAATCAGACAAATGGCGACTGTCAGCAGGTTTGGATAGCTGGTGGTAACGAGCACCAGAAACAGCGAGCCGATAATAGAAAGCAAAAATCCCGCTCCCATAATCAGCTTTGGTCCATAGCGGTCAATGAGCCGTCCTGAAACCGGTGCGCCAACCCCTGCGAAAATCCCAAGCACCATGACAAAATATCCCCCGCTGCCCTGCTGCATACGCAGCGCATTTTCGGCAAACTGCGGCACAAAAACCATCCCCATCATGATAACGCCGGTAATAAAGGAAATGATCAGTGTTATAACTATGGGCGCTTCCCTGAAATAGTCAAGATTCATAATGGGATCGGCCGCCTTCTTTTCAGCAAAAATGAAAAAAGGCAGCAGCACAATAAAAATAATCAGGAATGGATAGACATCTGTGCTGGTAAAGGATTTGACAAAGTCAAAGAAATCAATATTACGAAGCCCATATAAGAGGGATAAAATCATCATGACCAAAAACAATGTGCCCCATTTGTCAATTGGTTTTACATCGTCAATCTTGGTATTGGGTAAAAAGATAAAGCCACTGATAATGATAAAGAGGGATATAGGAATATTGATAAAAAAGATAAAACCCCAGTTCTGAAGTCCAAAGGCGCCTAAAATAGCGCTTCCCAGAGAACCGCCGACAACAGTGGCGATCCCGTAGACGCCCCCGACCATCCCCAGAGCCATACCCCGCTTGTCCTCAGGAAAGGTTGTTCCGAACTCGGCCGAAGCGATTGGCATAATACCGCCGCCGCCGATGGCCTGAATGGCACGCGCCATTAAAAAGAATCCAAAGTGGCCAATATACTGGGACAGGCCCGCCAGCAGGGACCCGGTTCCGAATAAAATAATACAGATCAGATAGATGGTTTTACGCCCCAGCCGGTCAGCCAGTTTACCCATAATGGGGATACTGGAGGCGTAAGCCAGCGTATAAATCGTGATCATCCAAATGCCTGTCTGGTCGCCTACGCCCAGGCCGTTCTGGATAACAGTTCTTGCTGGTGTCACCACGCTGGTATCAATGGCGCCCATAAAAATACCACACAGATAGATGACCATGATCAGCCCGAAATGCAAAGGCTTTGGATTGGTTGCTGTTTTAGCTTGCATTGTCTGCTCCTTTCATTGCAAAATACAACTTTCATTAAACTAGAAAAAGTTATACCCAAAACAGCCGCCTTCAAAGCAATAAAAAGGGAGATACGTCGTTTTGCCGCATCTCCTTTATTTAATTACTGAACAGGCAACTTAAATGTAGCCTTCTGTATATTATTATTTGAATCATATTTCTGTATGTTGATTGTAATTTCATCACTGGGCGCATTCAACCCATAAGCCTCTTCAGCGTTAGAACATATTGCCCCCACTGGCGTCTGTTTGGGATAGGTTGTAATTGTTGCTGGATATGTCTGCGCCATTTCTTTATTAGCATCTATGACTTTCATATCTCCACTACTGATAAATAGATCCATTGTGTCATTCTGATAACCCAAATTTTCGTAACTATAAGTAAGAATTACAACTTGTGCTGGGTTTTGTTCTGAAAACTGATTTCGATTATCGGTCAAAGCAGCTGACTGAAAGGTCAAATTCCACTGTCCGTCAACCGTCCACGTTTCTCCTGGTCCATAAATCTTATTTGTTTGTTCCGATTCCACAGCGACAGTACTTTTCTGCTGTGAATCGCCTTCCGATAACGCGGGCTGTTCTGTGCTACTGTTTCCACAACCAGTAATAATTACAGCTAGAAAACAAACACAAAAGACTGTGGTGAAAATTTTCTTTTTCACGTCTCTCTCCTTTTTTTATTCGTAAAAACTTGATGATAAGCTTGGAACAGTAATGGAAGCCCCCAATACTGAAGTGTATGAGGTCGTTCCCTTATAGGTTCCATAAAAAGTAATATAATCATCCTCTAAAATATTTCCATTGGGGTAACTGCCCGAATAGCTCACAAGCGCTACCTGGTCATAACTGCCATTCATGGCTATTCGATAAGATTTTGTACCATATCCGCTGTCAATCACCTGTAAAATCTTCCCACTGATAACGACAAATTGATTTTTATAGTTTGCCGGATTCCGCATTAATTCATCATAAGAAATCGCCTGAGCGGATGCTTTTTTGTTTTCTAGTTCCTGCGCTTTTTGGGCTTGTTTTGCAGCTTCCTCCTCGGCTTTCTTTTTATCTGCCGCTTCCTTTAACGCTTTTCCTTCTTCCTTAGCCTCACCATTCACTTCATTCCATTTTGCCTCGTCAAATGGTGTCAGATTTAAAAATGCATTTACTTTATCTTCCTGCGCTCCTCTGGCTTTTTTAATTAAAGTATAAAAATCATTCAGGCTTTCACACATACTTCCGCCTTTTACGGAATTTGGAGCTTCCGCCGCCAGCAGTATCCCTTCATCTCTCAATTTTATTAATTGATTTTTGATAGCTTCCACGCCTGTTTCACTGTATAAATATGCTTCATTTGCTATAATCTCTGCTAAAGAATCTAATTTGATCGTTCCTCTGGTTTTTTCATCCTTTATCTTTTCAGCCTGTTCCGATGTTTTTGTTTTACATTCCTGTAATTTTTGTATGTTTTCTTTTAATGTGATAAGTGTTTTATCTTTTTCAATTTTTTCATCACTCATAAAATTTAAAATCTGGTCAATGGCTTCCTGATTTTTTCCTTGATTTACATTCTCCAACGATTCATTGTATACCTGCTGGTACCTTTGCTGGAACTCTTGCTCGCCGACATAAGAAACTACTGCTGCAAAGATAAAAATAATCAAAACAACAATCAATCCAATAACTGTTGCTGTGAGCAGTCCGTTCTTTTTTCTGGATTTTGATCGTTTAACTGTTTTCAATTCTTGGACAGGTTCTTTTAAATTTTCTTTTCCATCATCTGGAAAAACATTTTCATCTAAGTATTCTCTGTTTTCGTTTACCCCCTTATTCTCGTTAATATCTTTCTTTTCTTCATCCATTTCTTGTCCCTCCTTTGAGCTATAAAATTATCTTTATCATAACATAATTCTCTAAAAAATACCAGCTTTTAGTTTAACATTAATCTGTAACATAGTAGTCCTTTTGGATAGAAATAGATATAGTCTTTTTATAGAAAGCAGGTATCCATCATGAATAACATTAATTTTTTTGATATTGGTGAGCGTATCAAGACACAGAGAAAAAATTTGAAAATTACCCAAGAAAAAATGAGTGAAGATATCGGGATTACGGTGCCATTCATATCAAAAATTGAAAATGGTAAAGCGAATCCTACTCTAGATGTATTGGCAGAAATTTGTGATTATTTAAAATTAGATATTGGTTTTATAATCTCTGGTGCCGCTTCAGACAATCCCCACTACCTAATTGCTCAATTATCTGAAGAATATAAAAAAATGACTTCCAAGCAAAAGGAGCTTTTATTGGATATTGCCAAATCGATCAATAAGAGAACATAGGATTAAACTTTTCCTAATTCCTGTCACCTCCACTTTTCTCTTGTTTTCATAATTGTAAAAACGCCCATTTCTTTTTACACCTGTCATAAGACTTTCTTTAATCTAATACTTTTATACGACGATTTCTTCAAAAAAATGGCCATGATTGCCTGTTAAAAGGTCTTACATCATAGCCATTGATTGTTGCGCTTTTTGAAAAGCATTTTTACAGATTTACACCCAAAACCACATAATTTTTTAGATTATTTTGTATTATCAATGGCATACTTTACGCCATTCCAGTATACGCGGTCACGCACCACTGCTTTTTCAGGAAGCTCGACATCCTTAAAGGCCCACTTTTTCCACTCCTCAAACCCGGTGCGGTCGATGATATAGCCGATGTGTTCCTTTCCACCCGGCGCGTTCAGATCAATATATTCTTTCACATAATCATAAGTGTTCAGAATAATCTTGATAATGCTTTCCTCATCGGCCCAGATAATAAAATCTTCGCCCAGGCGCGGATTTTTCTTGCCGGTACGGCCCATGATAGTCAGGCGGTAATATTTCTTTTCACTTCTGCGCCACGCGCCTACGGGACAGGCCAGCACACATTCACCGCAGCCGATGCATTTGCTCTCGTCACGGACGATCCTATAATTTTCCATGCGCAGCGCGCCCGTGGATTTCCTGGCGCATGCCTTGACACAGGCGTTACAGGATACACATTTATCTTTATTGTACTGCGGCTCAGTCATGCCCATAATCCCGAAGTCGTGCATGCGTACCTTCATGCAGTCATTGGGGCAGCCTGTCAGGGCAACCTTGAAATGCAAATCGTTTGGAAAAATAGCTTTCTCGATCTTTTTGGCAAAATTCGTCGTATTGTAGCAGGCATATGGGCAAACATTGTTGCCGATGCAAGCCGACACATTACGTGTTCCAGAAGATGGATAGCCAGTCCCTGGATTTGTCTGGTTAATATCCAGCTTTTCAATAATCGGCTGGAGCAGGGTATTGACTTGATCCATATTCTTTAAGTCAATCCCTGGAATCTCAAAGCCCTGTCGGGTGGTCAGATGAACAGTCCCATTACCGTAGGTCTCTGCAATCTCCTGAATCTGCGAAAGAAGCTCAGCATTCAGGTAACCGCCAGGCACACGCACGCGTGATGCGGTTTCGCCGCGATGCTTTGACACGCGAAAAGCGTTCTTTTTAAGTTTTTTTGTATTAATATCCATGAAAGCCTCCTAATCCACAAGATTTTTGCCAAAACTGTAATTGAAAACCGGACCGTCCAGGCAGATATAGGTGGAGTCAATCTTACAGTGTCCGCATTTCCCCAGACCGCAGCACATCTTGCGTTCCTGGGATATCCAGATTTTATCCTCAGGCACTTCCCGCTTCAAAAATTCTGCCACAGTAAATTTCATCATAATCGGCGGCCCTACCGCGATAACCGCCAGGTTGTCCTTGTCACCAAGGACAAGACCAGGAATATACTCCGTGACCAGACCGACATTACACACGTAGTCGTCACTGTCGCAGTCTACGGTCAGCACAACGTTGATGGTCTTTTTCCAGCGTTCAATATCATCCTTAAAAAGCACATCCGACGGTGTTTTAAAGCCTGCAATCAGCGTTACAGAGGCAGCTTCCCCGGGGTGTTCGGCAAAATAATCGACCACGCCGCGCACAGGTGAGAGACCTGTCCCCCCTGCGACTACAATGATATCCTTTCCTCGGTATTCGTCAAGGTCAAACCCGTTTCCGTAGGGGCCTCTTAAAAAGAGTTTTGAGCCCACATAGTTTTTGAAAATCTCACCAGTGACCTTCCCAACCTTACGGATCGTTAAATCCACGGTGTCTTCACCAATACCGCTGACAGAAATGGGCGCTTCGCCAAATTTTGGAAGGGATACCTCAAAAAACTGGCCTGGCTTTACCTCGCCGGTATAGCGCATCCGAAAGGTATATTCGATTTCGGTGTGTTTAATCACTTCTACAATTTCTGATAAAAATGGGATATACTCATTCTTCATTGCCGGCCTCCTTTTCTTTTACCGCATCGCTTAGCTTGTTGATGCAGCCCGAAAACGAAATATATTCCGGGCAGATGTCATCACAGCGTCCACAGCCAACACACATATGGTAGCCAAAGCGTTTTTTATAATCGTTCACCTTATGCATGACCTTAAAGCGCATCCGCTCTGCCTTGCTGTTTCTAAAGCAGTGTCCGCCGGCCATATCGGTATAGCCGTCCACATGGCAGGAAGCCCACACACGGCGGCGTTCACCGACTTTGCCGTTTTCCTGGTAGAAGATGTCCTGCATGGTAAAGCAGGTACAGGTTGGGCAGACAAAGTTACAGCGTCCGCAGGCAATACAGCGGCTGTTGTATTCTTCCCACATTGGCAGTCCCAGCACATTCTTTAATTCAATGTCCTTCGGGATTTTTACATGCACGAGGTTTTTCTGAGCGAACTCCGGAGTAACCGAAACCTCTCTGGATTTGCCCTCCAGTCTTTCGTTCAGTTCTTCCCAACTGCTGTCCACAAATACGAAGTCTTCGTCTGCCTTCACGTACGCGTCATAGGTATCGCAGGTATTAGTCCCCATATCCACACAGAAGCAGTTTTCAAAGCTCTGCGGGCAGCCCATGAGTATAAATTTTGTCTTTTTACGCAGTCTTGCGTAATAGATATCCTCAAAACCGTTCTTTAAATAGATTTCGTCAAACCGGCGCACGGCGTGAAGATCGCAGCTTCTCAGGAAAATAATGTTCCCTTTTGAATCCTCGCTGGCTGTTTTTACCTCATCCTCTGTAAAGTAAAACAACACCTCTGACTGAGGAAACAGTACTTCCTTAAATGAAAAATCACTTTTTTTGTCAAATTCAATGTCCCCGACACTGCCAATCTCACCGTACTCCACACGGTCTGTGTCCGAAAAAGCTCCGGCTCCCACATACAGTCGCGGCGCAAAAATCCGGTAATTCTGAGACAGGTCTTTTAAAACCGCATCAAAATCCTCTGTTTTGATTTGATAACCCATATTAGCCTCCTTTGGATCAACTCGTTCTTTACGTTAATTTTATAACGAAATCAAAAAAGACACCGTGACAATGATCACGATGTCTTAAATTATACCTCTATTTTCGATTCCCATTTTCATCAAAGGTGAGTCAGATTCACAGGCTTCTCCTCTGACTTTGTTATTTGATAAAAAAATTGTCAATTTTCATGTTTTGATCAAAACCGATTGTAAACTGGGCTTTGCCATTTTCGTACTCCGTCACGGCTACTACCAAAGCACTTTTGCCATTCGGTGCTATTTCCGTCTGTTTGACGCTGCTGAATTCCCCCAGTTTTGGCATTGCTTGATTCCAAGCGTCCTTCAGGACATCAGCAGTCAGTTTATCCCTAACATTATCGGCTGTTTCAGCCGCCATGGCATCAAAATCCTGATTGTTCCATTCATCGATAACCTTTTCCGCTTCCTGCTTTAAGGTATCCTCATTAAAAGCCGGGTCAAGCTTCTGATCGGAGGCTGATCCCCCTGAACAAGCCGATAGTACCGTCAAAAGCATTAAAACAACCAAACCAACAGCAATCATTTTCTTTTTCATCATAAATTCTCCTCTCCTAGACACTCAATCCATTTTAACGAATCCAATAACCAGTGATTTTCATATGCGTATTATAGGTTACCAGATGCTGAAGTTTACTCTTTTCATATTCTGCAACAATGGTTATGGTTGCCTGTCCATTTTCTCTGGCTACAATTTTTGTTTTCTCTATTTTTTTAAAAGCACCAAGCTTTTCTAAAATCGAATCTTGTCCCTGTTTTAACAGTTCCGGTGTCAAGTCATCTTTTATCGAATCATCCGATTGACTGGTAATGGCTTCGAAATTTTGACGGTTCCAGTCATCAACCACTTGCTCTGCCTTTTGTTTCAAAAGCTCCTTGTCAAATGCCGGGTTCAGTCCCTGGAGATTTTCATTTTCTGAACACCCACAAAGCATGACTACAAGTGCTAAAAATAAGAAAACAAGTAGAATGCTTTTTCTTTTTATTATAAAAAGGCTCCTTCCTGATTAAATCTCGGTCTTATTTTTACCATCCAAGCCATTAAGATAACTGCTGCTAAAAATACGACCGCCTCTGTCCAGTATACTGACACCTCAAAAGCAGTTGGCAGGATAACGATCGCCGCATCTATCATTGTGTGAATAACCAATGTGAAGATTAAATAGCGAAGCTGCTCTGATCGCACAGCATAAAAAACCAGTATAGAAAGTCCGATTTGTACGATTATCGCTAAAATTCTCTCGAACAGAGTTATATAGATCGTCGCATAATTGAGTTGCACGGCAATAAGCGCAGCCATATAGGAACTTCCGCTCAATACAACAAAAAGATTGGCGATATTATTCACACCGATGAGCAGCATAGCCTCTATACCGCCATGCCCCAGACCATAGGCAATACCATCCGCATAGCGTCGATTCTTTTTTAATAAAAACCGAACGGCAATATAACGCCCCAATTCCTCTATAATGGCAGCTGTTCCGCCCATAAAAAGGCCGTAAAGCCAGGGATTGCGGCTCATTGCTATAAACCATACAGTCTGAGGCAGCACCAGTTGTATGATCGGCAGACGGATCACCATCTGAAAAACAAAGAAAACCAGCATACCAATAAAGAATGGCTTTGCGACATGCTTCTTCTTGACACTCAGGTAAATAAATCCTCCGATGGGAATGGCGAAGCATAAAAAAATCAATACAATCAAGCTGGCAATAATCCCTGGATCAACCATCATTTTTCACCTCCGTTTGAACTGGAATGAACAGGCTTACCTTAAAGGTATTACCGCCTGCCTCGATACGCAGATGCCCATTGTACTTTTCCAGAGCGCGTTTCACGTTTTCAAGGCCATAGCCCTGATGGCCTTTTTTACTCGATTTCAGCCGAGTTCCATTTAAAAGCGCGCTGGCTTTCATGCTGTTCTCGACAGAAATCACAATGAAATCCCGTACATGGTCGGCTCTCAGCCTTGTCCATGGCGCATTGCATTCACAGGCTGCCTCGATGGCGTTATCCAACAGATTGGCAAAAATCGTCGTGATATCCATCTCTTTCATAAACGACAGATCGATCTGGTTTAAGGCGCAGTCCACCAGGACCCCTGACATTTTGCCACGCTCTGCTTTGTCGTTGATCACAATATTCAGGACACGGTTATCTGTATAGTAATCCTGGCTGAAGCTGTTTAAGAGTTGCCTTAAATCTTCGCCATATCGTTTGCCCTTTTCCGCCTCACCGGTCTGGTACAGCCGCTCCATGGCTTGGAGGTGATTTTTCATATCATGGACTGTTTTTCTGGAATCCTCTAATTTTGTCTCCATCTCCTGGTAGTAACGATACTGAAGATCGGACGCCTGGTCGTAAAGAGCTAATTTTCCCCTTATTTCAACATTTTCAGATACTTTGCTCAATAAAGAAAAAAGATAAAGATTTAAAATAAAAATTAAAACAACATCACATATAATGAGCAAATACATTATATCCTCAAAAGCATAGGCTGAGACAAAAAGCATTAAATAAATGTTTAAAATGCTGAATATTGGAATAAGTACAAAATAAAAAATACGAACGCCCTTTGTCACATCGACGATATCCTTTTTCACATGTCTTACAAATAATTGATAAGCAACAAAAAGGACTGTTAAATTTAATAAAATAAGCAATCCATTTTGCCAGGGATTACCACGCATAATCAAATTTAAAAAAGTGATTGTATAAAATAAAACATAGTAAAGCAAGCATTCCAGAAGCGCTATCACCACCGAGAATAGAAGAACATAATAAAAAACCATTTTGGACCGTTTTCGATACAAAAATATAGCGAGCAGGCTGTTGCAAATTACTAATGCGATCGCTTTGTAAGTAGGGTAGCTCATACAGCTTACAATAACCAGTATGAACTCCTCAAGGAAAAAAAGTATCGCTGCCAGTATCCTTTTTCTCTCAAAGGTACCGATAAACTGCTGCATAAAATCATAGGTCATAAAAACTGAAAACAGATTAAAAATAACGGTAAAGCCTCCATAAATCAGCAGACTCGTTCCACTCATTTTCCCCTCCTATCCGATCAAATGCTCCAGATAAACATTAAGCTGTTCCCTGAACGCTGCGGATTTCTTTTGTGACAGCGGTACCACGTCGCTGTTCGTCATCTGGATATCATAGCCCTTGATGGCTTTGACGTGAAAAAGATTCACGCAGAAGCTCTTGTGAGGCTGGCTGAAATCATAGGGCTTCATCAATTCGGCAACCTCACCCATCTTTTGCCGCAGATAAAAAACGCCTCTTTGGGTACACATGTGTATTCTACGGTTTATGTACTCGAAATAAAAAATATCTTTCACATCAAAACGCAGAATCCCTTCCTCTGTCTTAAATTCAAGAAATACAGGCTGCTCTGTTTCTCGCTTGTATGCCTCCACCTCCTGTAAAGCCGCCTCAATATCACTTTTATGAACTGGCTTTTCAAGATAGCCAAAGGCATGCACACCCATAGCATATTTCTGATAATCGGGCAGATGGGTTACGTAAACAATGTATATCTGCTTATCCCATTTGCGAATTCTGCGGCCAGTCTCGATTCCATCTATGTCATCCATGTCAATGTCCAAAAACACAAGGTCAAAGTGGCCCCGCTTCTGAAGAAAAGCCTCGCCGCAATCAAAACACTCCACGGCCTCCACACTGGAATACTTTCTTAAAAATCCGCAGATTGTCTCCCGCATTTCTTTTTCATCGTCACAAATGGCTACCCTTAGCATGATGCATTCTTCTCCCTTCGATGTAATTTCATTATAAGTCCTTTTGCCCGCAAAAGCAATAACGAGTGCCCAACAGACAGATTTTTAGTCCAAAAGACAGCAAAGGCAGGCCAAAGCCTGCCATCTATTGCTTAAAATAATCGGATAGAGCGTTCATATCCACCACTGTAATCCGGCCTTTATCCTGCCGGATTAGCTTTTGTGTATTTAAGAGCTTTAATGCCCTTGAGATCGTTTCTCTCGGCGAGCCCATCAAATCGGCCAGATAGGTAATGCTGATATCCAGATCAATGGTGCGGCCATACGGGCTGTCCACGCCGTAATCATTGGCCAGCTTCCACAGCTTGGCGGCTACGCGTCTTTCCACCTTCAGTACGCCGGTCGTATTTTTCAGCTGCCTGTACAGTCGCCGCACCTTTCTGTTGGCTGCGTTCAGTACGATCTCTGTCAGTCCAAAATCCTTCTTCATCCACTCTCTGAGCTCTGCTTTTTCAATGCACAGAGCTTCCAGATTCTCAAAGGCTTCACAGCTCACAGAGGACGTAGTCTCAGGGTGGATATCCTCATTGATCAGTTCACCCGGGCCCAAAATAAAAGCGACCTTCTTCTGCCCGTTCTCTCCAATTTTATAAAGGGATGCCTTTCCCGATAAGATCACAAACACATAAGGGGTTGTCTCGCGGTCTCTGAAAAGGTGGTCGCCCTTTTGGTAGCAACGCACATTTCCAGGCGCTGTCAGATATTCGAATGTATCACTGCATACGCCCTCAAAGGTTTGTACGATTATTTCATCCATCAGACTTCTCCCCTCAGCGGCTTTAAAATCACACGATAGGCCTGTTTTAAATCTTCATATTTAAGCCGGCAGTTGGCTGGGCTGGTCGATGGCAATAAAATAGAAGGCACGCCTGTTGTGGGGTAACAGTATTTTTTATAAAGCGCCGTCGCCTTTGCCCCGGTAGTAAAAACGGCTTTTATCGTTCCCCTGCCCAAAACCTCTGTGAAATCATTGGGAACAGGATTTTTGATGCTGCTGTCACTGGCTCCGTCGATATTACAGGCGGCCAGCACATCCCAGAGGGCGATGTTATTTCTTTTTAAAAAGGCTTTCTTTTCCTCGTTAGTCTCTGGCTTGGGCTGATTTAAAATATCGGACAAAACCCGCCAGAATCGGTTTTGAGGATGTCCGTAATAAAAACCAAACTCTCTGGATTTAGGCGATGGGATAGTGCCTAAGATCAATATCCGCGCGTCTGGCGGACAAAAGGGTTCGATGGTATGAATTACTAAGTTGTTCATTAAGGCTCACCTTGTTTCTTTAGCATACTGTTATTATACCAAACTTTTTATTCCAACGCTCAAAAAAAGAGCTGTTTAAAACAACTCTTTTTCATTCCTGTCAGGCTTCATGGCAGCACCGCTTCGACGCATGGCCTGCCTCCTGTATTTCTTCTCCACCTTTGTTCAGGTGGATGTATTTATTTTCCCTGAGTGTTTCAAGAAATCGAATCAGCCGTTCATAGAGCGGCTCGGCCTTTTGCCCGAAGCGTTCTTTCATTAGGCAGGCCAGTGCCAGCACATCTCTCTTGCCGTCTATCTGCTCCCAGATATAGCTGCCGTAGGCATCCAGCTGGATAGAGCTGACCTTCGGCATACCAAAAAACCACTGCGCCATCTGGTTGATCCATCCGGTATTTGGCACACGGATGGTTATAAGGCCGCGTTTGTTTTTAGTATAGGTATATACGGTGTTGTGTGATGGAACATAGTCCAGATAATTTTCTTTTTTATGTGAATATCTGTGTTTTATTTCAAACACCTCCAATCCATTTTTTATTGTGATGCTTTCTTATCCTTATTCCAGATTGAGAACTTAAAGACAGATAAAATCAGGAGGATAAAAAAGGCGATGGAGCCCATGCTCCCCAGCGAGAAGCGGTCAGAAATGTTCAGGACATCGCCAAAATAGCCGGCGCCGAATGGGATCACTGCAAAGACCGCCAGCAAAATTCCCACAAGACCTTCCCCGGCAATCATGCCCGAGGTGTAGAGCAGGCCTTTATTTAAAAATTCCTTTCGCTGATTCTCGGTCACCTTTCTCTTTTTTTCAAAGAAAAGACGCACCAGGCCACCCACCATAATGGCTGTGTTTAAATGTACCGGCAGGTACAGCCCAACAGCAAAAGGCAGAACAGGAATCCCAAGAATTTCAACCACCACTGCGATGCCCGCGCCGATAAAGACAAGGGTCCAGGGGAGGTTTCCATCCATAACGCCTTCCACGACCATTTTCATCAAAACGGCCTGTGGCGCGGGAAGCTCGGCAGAACCGTAGCCCCAGGCTGCGTTGAGCAGGTAAAGAATCCCGCCGATGGCCAGCGCGGAAATGATCACACCCAGCAGCTCACCGATCTGCTGTTTCTGAGGGGTCGATCCCACAATATAGCCAGTTTTTAAATCCTGCGAGGTATCGCCGGAAATCGCTGCGATAATGGCAATGATCGAGCCTACTGCAATGGCGCCAGTCATCCCTGGCTGCCCGGTCATCCCAATGGCTTTAAAGATAACTGTAGCGATAAGCAGTGTGGCAATGGTCATCCCCGAAACCGGATTGTTGCTGCTGCCAACCAGACCAACGATCCGTGAAGCAACCGTTGCAAAGAAAAAGCCAAAAACCGTAATGATTAGCGCGCCAAAAATATCAACCGGGATAGCGGGCACCAGCCAGATTACTAAAATGATCACTAAAACCATAGCTGCGACCAGCTTCATATTTAAATCCCGATCTGTTCGGATCTGCATCTCCGGACCGCTGTTTCCAGAATAGCTTTTCATGGCCTGCTTAAAAGTGCTGACGATGAGAGGCAGGGATTTCACCAGGCTGATGATTCCTCCCGCTGCCACCGCACCAGCACCGATATAACGGACATAATTGCTCCAGATACCAAAGGAGTCCAGTGTCGAAATTGGCACAGTCCCTGGGAAGATCACCGCGTCACCGGCGAACATACTGATAAGGGGCATGATGACCAGCCAGCTTAAAACGCCGCCTGAAAACATATAAGACGCGATCTTCGGGCCGCAGATATAACCGACGCCCAAAAGCGCGGGCAGCACGTCACAGCCAAAGGCCGCTCCCTTATACCCTTTGATCTCCCACGATACTTCTGAGGGAAACAGCTTCAGGCCATCTGTGATAAATTTATAGACGCCCGCGATGCCAAGACCCGCAAAGACAATGGAGGCTTTAGAGCCTCCCTCCTCACCGGCCAGTAATACCTCGGCGCAGGCGGTGCCTTCGGGGTATGGCAGAACGCCATGCTCTTTGACAATCAAAGCCCTGCGCAGCGGAATCATAAACAATATCCCCAGAAAGCCACCGCAGACAGCGATAAGGGCAATCTCAACCAGAGAGGGACTGGCGATTCCCCATTCCTGGCTCCACATAAACAAAGCGGGCAGCGTAAAGATAGCGCCCGAAGCCACTGATTCGCCAGCCGACCCAATGGTCTGCACAATGTTATTTTCCAGGATAGAATCTTTTTTGAGAATGAGGCGGATAACCCCCATGGAGATAACCGCCGCGGGAATAGACGCCGAGATGGTCAGGCCAACGCGCAGACCCAGGTATGCATTGGCAGCTCCAAAAACCACTGCCAGTATCAAGCCGAGGATAATGGAAGTAGCTGTAAACTCCGGCATAACTCGGTCCGCAGGAATAAAGGGCTTAAATGCTGATTCATCCTTCATTACATGCCTCTTTTCGATACACCAAGAGCCGCAAGCGCACCAGCAATGATCTGAAGGTTCACCATCATATCCTTTACACTCCAGTATTCATCCACCTGATGGCACATATCTGGTTCACCAGGGAACAGTACTCCAAAGGCCACAGCGTTGTTAAAGGCCCGGGCGTAGGTACCGCCTCCGATAGCCATGGGCTCTGTCCTGTCACCGGTAATGTCGCGGTACACTCCCAGCAATGTCTGTACCAACGGGCTGTTCTTTTTAACATAGAGCGGCGGAACTATCTGCATTGCATCTACCTCATAACCGACAGGATCCACAGACTGGCGAATTCGCTCGATAATATCATCAACATCCGCAGTTACCGGATAACGGATATCGCACTCCAGCCTTGAGCCCTGCTCATCGACCCTGCCAATGGCAGGATTAATCGTCAGCTCACCGGAAACCTCGTCTGAAATAGCAATATTGAATCCCTCCACATTTGCTCTGTCCAGAAGCGTTAAAAACGGATGATCGATTCCGGTCTCTTTAAGCTCATGCCCCAGCTTTAACAGCGCGTTAACACCATTTTGCGGTTCCATGGCGTGGGCAGGCTTGCCCTTTGCCGTAAACCTTCGCCCTTCTGCCTCGGCCTCCGCGAAGTCAGGTACTATATTGATCTGTTTTCCGGCCTTCAGCGTCAAATCCTCACCTGCAACACCAGTCTTGTTGTGAATCTGAACCTTGAGAATACCCTTTTCGGCAAAGATAACCGGATAGGACGCGTCCGGCGAAAAGGCATAGTCTGGTATGATCTCGGTTTCTTTATAACGATCCATACAGCGCCAGGTTCCGCTTTCCTCATCACCGCCAATAATCAGACGGATACGCTTGTTTATCGGCACACCGCTGTCCTTCAGAGCTTTCATGGCATACAGCGCCACAATGGCCGGGCCCTTGTCATCATTGGCGCCTCTGCCATAAACCTTTCCATCAATCACTGTCCCGTCAAAGGGATCAACGCTCCAGCCTTCGCCAACGGGTACGGTGTCAATATGCACAAGCACGCCGACCATTTCCTCACCCTCTCCCATGTCAACCATACCGCAGCACCCGTCCAGGTTTTGGGTTTCAAAGCCAAAACGCTTTCCAATTGCCAGCATATAATCAATGGCGTCGTTAATATTTTTGCCGAGCGGTGTCATTTCATCTATGACACCGGCATCCCCATTCGTGCTTGCTATGCTTAACAAACCTCTGAGATCACGCAGCATTTGTTCCTGATCCACCTTAAAATTCATCGTGAATACTCCTTTCCGCCTGTCATTTTCATCATACTTTTAAAAAAATCCTTAAACTAAATAAAACACCGTTTTGATATACCCAAAAACGGTGTTTGAAAAACATGTTGATGACAGAAGTGCCATATTTCCATTATATATTTTCTTTAATTGCCGCTATTCTGCCAGCGCATTGCTCAATGGCCCGCTCGTCAATGGATGCAAGGGGATGTCCGCTGCCCTGTGACTGGCGGGCCACAGTCGCCGCAATCATACGGTCCGAGCCCGTTAACCGCGCAAGGTCCATCTCACCGCCAAAGTTAAAGCAGCCCAGGGTACGCTTCCTCAGCTTTTCAGAAATATTATCTTTATAATATTTTTCCTTGTTCTCTGGAAAAGCGCAGTTAATAAAATATATCACCTTTTTCTGTTCCAGAATACCTTCATACTTTTTGAGAGCCTTCCGCACCGGACGCGTATACATTCCCATACGGATAGAGCCGCCGATAACGATAAGATCATAGGCGTTAAAATCAGGCGTCTTTTTCTTAAGATCCGCCAAATCTGCTTCTCCTACCTGCCTTAACAGCAGCCGGGCACATTTCTCAGACGTTCCGTTTTTGCTGTGATATGCGATCAGTATTTTCATCTAAAGCTCCTCTATCCATATTTAAAAGCATTGCCGCATCTGGCTGTACCTTTCCAAGAAGCCGGTCGTCCAGCAGGCTCAAGCCTCTGGTCATCAGCGTAACCAGACCGATCAAAGCCGGCGCCACAAGGAGCCAGTACCAGGGATAAGGTATCTGGTCGATCACCGGGACACCATGTGCTCCCAGCATCAGAAGATAATTTTCGTTTAAAGCATGTGACATGATAAAGGCGATAACCGCGATGATGCTAAGTCCAATTATCGGCTTCCAGGCCTTTCGCACTTCTGGCCTGTAATCTGCCGCAAAGGGCATGGTCAGCGCGATTAAAACCATGAGGCCGTGAGACACCATGCTCTGCACAGCCATGGTGTGAATTCCACCATAATCATAGAAAACCCACAATGGGTAGATGAGTACCATGAGTCCGCCCATCACAGCTAGGACATCAATGTAAGGATAAGCCTTTTCCCACTTAAACAACACGATCAACGGCAGGGCGATACATACCTGGTTACACCAGTCAAAACGAATATTTCTGAGGTCAAAGCCAAAATAGCAGGTTCTCCAGCTGATTCTGAAAATCTCCAGGGCCAGCATGACAGCTGCCAGAACCCGGATCAGCTTCTGGCTGAAGCCCCGGTCATGTTTTTTAGTCTGTATGACCATAACGACCACAATAAAAATCATCAATAATGATGAAAGGATAAGGTGCTCCGGTGAAAAAATACGATTGTGCGGCTCAACGTTTTGTGGAGCAAAGTAATGTTCGTAAAAATAATCCATGCTGCTTCCTTCTCTATTACATAATGTGCACAGTATAACATACCCCAAAAATAAATTCATTAAAATTAAAAAAGCACGCGACAGAAAAGCCCCCGGCACCTTGGCACCGAAGGCTTTTCTGGTTAAGATCTCCTACTCAATCCCATATGTATGGGCAAGCACATCAGCCATGCTCTTCTTACGGCAGCTCTCACAAAGGGAATTGGTCTCCACACCTGCCCTTTCTCCCGCAAAACGAAGCTCAGCTTCTGTACTTATAATTCTACCACAAGATTCACATTTTGCCAATGCAAAATTTTTTCCCCAAATCGTCCTTGTTTCGCCATCTTCGGACCATTCAATTGCACCTGTCGGACAGACCTGAGCACAGCTTGTGCAGCCTATGCAATCATTTGAAGGATTTTCGTAGGGTGTCGCAACTTTTTTAGTGACACCACGGTTAATGGTTGAGATCGCGCCAGTACCAAGAGCCCCACAGGCTTTGACGCAAAGCCCGCATAAAATACACTTTTCACCGTCTACAGGTTTCAGCCTTGATGTCTCAAAGACACCGTACTTATCACACATCGCCTGTATTTCCAAGCTGGCAGGCGCCCTTGTTTTCAGCAGCATCAGGATAACGGAGCGCTCCTCCTTTATCTTTTCGCTGTCTGTGAAAACCTCACAGGGGCGTTCTAATGGGTAAACGCAGGAGACAACAACCTTGCTTCTTCCATTCTCCACGACCTCAACAATACAGACCCTGCAGCACCCCTGCTCCGCGAGACCAGGGTGATGGCACAGCGTTGGAATGTCAAATCCATTACGTTTCGCAACTTCTAACAGAAATTCTCCCTTTTCGCAGGTACATTCTTTACCATTGATCTTGATTTCCATTACGCTTCACCCCTTTTCACAGTAACGACCGCATCAAAATTACAGGCCTCTCGGCAGCTTCCGCACGCAATACACTTAACCGGATCGATATGATGCGGCTTTTTGACCTCGCCGCTCACTGCTCCGGCAGGGCATGCTTTGGAGCAGCGCATACAGCCCCGGCACGCTTCCTCATCGATCACAAAAGCGGTCAGTTTCGGACAGACTCCGGCAGGACATCGTTTTTCCTGGATATGCGCTTCATACTCGTTCCGGAAATATTTTATGGTGGTCAGGACTGGATTCGCGGCACTTTTTCCAAGACTGCACAGAGATGCATCCTGCATGGTATGGCAGATTTTTTCCATCAGCTCAATATCGCCTTCCTGGCCCCTGCCCTCACAGATATCGGTCAGTATGGTCAGAAGATGGCGCAGTCCTTCACGGCACGGTGTACATTTACCGCAGGATTCGTCACACAGGAATTCAATATAATATCGGGCAACCTCAACCATACAGCTCCGGTCATCCATGACAATCACACCGCCAGATCCCATCATGGCGCCATAGCTGGTGAGGGTATCAAAATCCATGGGCAGGTCTAAAAGCTCAGCAGGAATACAGCCGCCCGATGGACCGCCGGTCTGCACAGCCTTAAAGGGACGGTCTCCCGGGATTCCTCCGCCAATGTCATAGATCAAATGCCTCAGGGTACTCCCCATTGGTATTTCAACCAGACCGGTACGCTTGACCTTGCCGACCAGGGCAAAGACCTTTGTACCACTACTCTTTTCTGTTCCTAATTCCTTAAATTTCGCGCCGCTATCCTGGATAATTCTCGGAATATTCGCCAGGGTTTCAACATTATTCAAGACGGTTGGCCTGTTCCACAGCCCTCTCTGGACAGAGCGGATATACTTTGCTCTCGGCTCACCTACCCGGCCCTCTACCGACGCCATCAGCGCAGTGGATTCGCCACAGACAAAAGCGCCGCCGCCCCGAACAATCTGAATATCAAAGGCTTTGCCTGTTCCCATAACAGAATCTCCCAAGAATCCCTTTTCTCTTGCCTGCTGCAGCGCAATTTTGCAGTTTTCTACTGCCAGGCCGTACTCATCACGGATATACATATAGCCTTCCTGCGCATCAATAGCACAGGCACAGATAATCATCCCTTCAATAACAGAGTGCGGGTCGCCCTCCAGTATTGACCGGTCCATAAAGGCCCCAGGATCACCCTCATCACCATTACATGCTACATATTTTACATCCGATTCATACTTTAACGCTTGACGCCATTTTGTTCCAGTGGGGAACCCTGCACCACCGCGGCCCCGGATACCTGAATCTTCTACCTCCCCAATGATCCTGTCCGCATCCATGGATAAGGCTTTTTTTAAAGCACTATATCCTCCTCTGGCGATATAATCGTCGATATTGGTCGGGTCAATCTCCCCTATGTTATGCAGCACCCACTTTTTCTGTGGCGCATAGAATGGATTTTCATGCTGCGAGCGCACGCGTTTTCCATCATTTCCTTTATATAAAAGCTTCTCAATAATCTTTCCGCCAAGTACTGTATCCTTTATGATGCTGTCCGCGTCTTCTGGTTTAACCTTATAATAAGAGATATCGGCCGGCTCAATTTTAACGATCGGGCCGTTTTCACAAAAGCCATTGCAGCCAGTGGATTTGATCAGAGGCGACACCTCAATATCGGATTTATGCTTTCTGGCAGCTTTTTGAAGCGCCTCTAAAACCAGCAGGCTCCCATTGGCCCGGCAACCGGTACCGCAGCAGACTAAAACGTTTTGCTTCATGCTTCTGCGCCTCCTTCCGAAAGCTCCCGATACTGGTTTAATATCTCAGGCAGCTTTTCAAGCGTTACCTTTCCGTAATATACGCCGTCGATCACCATCACGGGCGCCAGCGCACAGGAGCCGAGACAGTTCACGGTTTCCAGCGAGAAAAGCCCATCTCCCGAGGTTTCACCTGGACTGATGTCCAGCTCACGTTTAATGCCAGTGATCAGGTTGACAGATCCTCGAATATGACACGCAGTTCCGTCACAGAGCTTAATGATATGCTTTCCTTTTGGCTTCAAGCTCAATGCCCTGTAAAAAGTCGCCATTGAATATAATGATGATAACGGACAATCCAAATATTCGGCCAAGGCCTTCATTCCCTGCTCTGGAATATAGTTAAAATGATGCTGCATATCCTGCATCATTGCCAGAGAATGGCGCTGGTCCCTGGGATATGCTGATAAAATTTTGTCGATTGATTCTTTTGTTATTTCCTGCATGGGCTCACTCCCCTTCCTCATCCTCCCGCAACAACGGGAAAAATTGCCACAGTACTGTTTTCGTTCAGAGGTGTCTTAAGCCCCTGCAAATGCTCGATATGGCGACCATCGACCATCAGAATAATCTCTGCTCCGGGCGCCTCCCCATCTGGACTTAAAACATGATTTCTGAAAGCATCGCCATAGGTTTCAGAGAGGGTATGTAAAAGCGTGTACATATCCTTATAGACCGGTACATCTGCCTGACGGCAACCTGTATAATTCCGGATGGTAGCGAAAAATTTTACTTTCATTTTAATCTCCTCTTTGCGTTATGATGCATGAAAGGAGACAGGGCTGCGCCCCATCTCCAGTATCTGTCGTTTAAAGTCCAAGCTCCTGAACTTTTTCTTCGGTTGGCACTCCTTCTGTGCTCCAGCCGCGTACTTCATAGTATTCTTTCAACATAATATCAAGCTCCGCCACCTTACCCTTTGCTGGGCCATCGGGAAGGGCTTCACGCAGAAGTCTTGGAGGAAGTGTATCCTTCTCTACACCTGCAGCAATATTAAACTGCTTTTCAATGTTCCAGATGCGCTCTCCCTTTAACAGGAATTCCTCATCTGTTTCATCTGAGCCTACTGCCTCACGGTACTGCGCTGCAATCTCAGGTAAGCCGATGCCAAAGGTTGTGAAGAGACAGATACCGCTGGAATCCACTGCTGCGGTGAGATCCTGGAAAGTCTTCAGAAGCGGCGCCTTTCCTTCCGTTACAAGCGGATCCGTCTTTAACGGAATCCCTAAAACTTCAGGTGAAGTCAGGTAACCGCGCACATGGCAGCCTCCGCGGTTTGATGTAGCGTATTCAAGGGCCATCCCCTGAACAGCGCGCCCATCATAGGCTGGCATTTCCTGCTTTTTAACAGACATGGACAATTCTGGCGCACCATGTTTTTCCGCCAGGCGGTATGAGCCTTGGGCAAGCTCAACACCAAATCCTTCCATTTTTCCTGTGAGCTCTGTCAGTTCAACCATGGCCTGTGCGTCGCCAAAGGGCAGCGGACGGCCAATTTCTTTCTCACTCAGAAGCCCCTTTTCGTAAAGTTCCATGGCGCAGGCAATGGTAGAACCAAGTGTGATCGGATCCATACCATACTGGTTGCAAAGGAAATTGGCTTTACAGATAGCGGCCAGATCATTGACGCCACAGTCTGCACCGTAGGACCAGCCCGCCTCGTATTCAGGGCCTTCACCCATAGATTTAAAAGGCCCATCCGGTATTCTGGTAACGCGGCCGCAGCCAATTGAGCAGCCAAAGCAGCCTTTGTTTTTAACCAGATAAGAATCGACCAGCGCTTCACCAGAGGTATCATCAGCTTTATCATACACGCCCCCGTCACGCCAGTTGCGAAGCGGCAGACCACCAACTTCATTGATCATGTTGACCAGAACTTCTGTACCGTAGGTGGGCAGGCCACCCCCGGTAACCGGGTGTTCCTTAAGCTTGGTGCGGGCATCGGTCAGTGCTTCCATAAAGCCTTCAGGCCGTGCAACAGTTACCCCGCCGCTTCCGCGAACCACCACAGCCTTCAGTTTTTTACTGCCCATTACAGCGCCCATGCCGCCACGGCCCGCTGCCCGGTGCTTGTCATTCATAATAGCAGAGTACAGGCACCCCTGTTCACCGGTTGGCCCGATACAGGCCACCCGCGCGCCTTCTCCGCAGGCTTCCTCCAGTGCTTCTGTCGTTTCATAAACGTCCTTACCCCAGAGATCTGAGGCATCTCTGAGCTCTACTATGTCGTCATTGATATACAGGTAAACTGGTCGGTCGCTCTGGTTTTCAAAGATAATCCCGTCATAGCCTGCAAATTTTAACTCTGGGCCAAAATGCCCGCCTGAATTTGAAGCGCCGATGGTTCCTGTCAGAGGCGCTTTCGCCACCACCTCATACCGGCCACTGCAGGAAGCAGCCGTACCGGTTAACGGCCCTGTCATAAAAATCATTTTATTATCCGGACCAAGCGGGTCCACCTGTGGGTCTACCTCGTCACAAAAGTATTTTGTGCCCAGGCCCCTTGCGCCGATAAAATCATGGGCGGCCTGCATATTAAGCGGTTCCTTCTTGATGGTCCCTGCTGCAAGATCAACGCGAATTAATTGTCCCATCCATCCGTTCATCGTTATCCCTCCAATCCATAAACGTCTTTCAACTGATCCGCGATGGCCTTTTTACGTTCCATCTCAACCGCTTCGCCATAGACAATGGCGCCAGAGGGACAAAACTTGGCACATTTTGGATCACCGTCACACAGATCGCATTTAAACACTTTTCTCTTAACTGGATTAAAGCTGATGTTGCCGAGCGGGCAGGCATTCATACACATTTTACACACGATACATTTTGCTTCATCCATAACAAACGCACCGTTTTCATTCCTTGAGATCGCGCCCACCGGACACACCTTCATGCAAGCTGGTTCCTCACATTGCATACACATCACAGGAATGGTTACGGCTGCTTTTTCATAATCCATCACTGTTACGTTTGACAGTTTTGGATTAAATTCCTGATAGTGCCCAAAGGAACAGACCAGTTCGCAGGTTCTGCAGCTTATGCACTTTTCAGGTTTGATCATGAGTTGTTTGCTCATACGCTTCCGGATACCGCTGACGCGGTATCCTTACACCTCCTTTGTGGTAAGTTTACAAAATGAGAATCGCTTTGTGTCCTGGAATTCAGGAAAACACAAAGCCCGCAGAAACAGCTTATACACAGTACAAGCTGTTTCTACGGGCTCCTTTGCAAAGATGGCAGACAACAGGGTTGCCCCTGTTACCCATTGGCTGTAAAGGCCCCGGAGGGGTCTATTCAGCTTCAGAGCAATTCTATTGTTATAATTATCATAGCACATTTTTCAATCCTTGTAAACGTTCTTTGAAAACTCTAAAGATTTATTGAATTTTTATTTGACAAATATTCTTGTCAATGCTAAACTATTTTTGACAAGAATATTTGTCAAGATGACAAAAATCATATACAAAGGAGGCCTGAGCATGCCCCTCGAAAACCGATTAAAAGAGTTCCGGGCCCGGGATAAAATCAATCAGTCAGAGCTTGGTAAGCTGGCCGGTGTATCAAGGCAGACCATCAGCTTAATTGAACGCGGAGATTACTCTCCTTCCGTAACGCTGGCGCTTAAAATCGCAAGAATTTTCAACGCAACCGTTGAGGATATCTTTACCTATTCTGAAGAGGAGGAATCAGAATGAATACTCACACAAACAATCTGAAGAATTACAGAATCAAACAAAAGCTTACGCACGCACAGCTTGGCGAGCTGGCTGGTGTATCAAGACAAACCATTGTTTTGATCGAGGAAAACCATTATTCTCCCTCTGTCCGGCTTGCCGCAAAATTTGCGAATATTTTCAATACGACCATTGATTCCCTTTTTACTCATACTCTCGAGGAGGAAAACTGACATGAAAGCAAAAGAAGGCAAACACATTTACCTTAAATTTTTTACCCTGATCATCATATGCGGCTTTTTAGGCGGACTGGTTGGCTTTTTGCTGAACTTTCCAGGCTTTAACGTCGTCGATACCGTAGTGCTGCTGCAAAACAAGATTCTGACCTATGGCATTTATATTTCTTCTGCCGGTTCTGCTCTTTTAATGCTCATCACTGTGTTGTTTTACCTTTCAGCAAGAAATACCTACAGGCTGCTGGAAACCAACGATTCGGACGTGCTCTATGAAAAAGCTGATCGCCTCTGTGACACAGGGATAATTTTTGCCAACATCACGCTGATCTTTACCTTTGCCTTTTACGGCATTAATGTCAGCGGCAGCGGCATGCACGATGACAGCTCTGTTTCCATCTTATGGGTACTTGCAGCTTTTTTACTCCCAATTATTTTCTGCCTTATCCTTCAGATCCTTTTTGTGAATCTGACCAAAAAAATAAATCCGGAAAAGCAGGGAAACCCGCTGGATTTAAACTTCCAAAAAGTCTGGATGAAAAGCAGTGATGAAGCAGAAAAATTCATTCTTTACAAGGCCGCCTATAAAACCTTTCAGATTATGCAGATGGCCTTTCTTGCTGTCATGATGCTGCTCATGTTTGCGGCTCTGACTACTCCCATTGGCGCTTTTCCCTTTATTATTATTGGTATTTTATGGGGACTGCAGAGCACACTGTGCTGTATCTTTTCTATGAAGCTTCAAAAAAACAGTAAATTGGACCGTGATGACTGCTAAAACAAACAGGAGGTGCGCCGAAACGGCGCACCTCCTTACTCTTTATCAAACCTTCACTGCGTTTTTAATGCTTAAATCCATCCACTTCCTGCGTTTCCAGCGAACTAAAAACATAGCCGCCCTTAAAATTTCATCGCAGGCCATGGCGATCCAGATACCAATCAATCCCCAGCCCAGCACAATGCCTAAAACATAGCATAAAACCACCGACACAAACCATTGTGAGCCGATGCCGAGGGCAATGGGAAACAGTATGTCATTGGCCGCCTGAAGCGATCGGACCATTACCATGTTTACCGCACGTCCGAGTTCCAGAAAAACATCAATAAACATAACCTGCTTGCCAAGGGCGATGACCGCCGGGTCAGAGGTGAAAAAGCCAAAGATTTGATCGCTGAACAGAAAAATCAAAAGGGCCACACAGAAGGACACCAGCACAGAAGATCTAAGTGTGGCCTTCACCCGCCTGTCCGCACTGTCATATTCCCTCGCGCCGATCATATACCCCACCAAAACCTGAGAAGACTGGGAAATCGCGTTACTGTAAAGATAGGTGATCATAGCAAACATCACCGCATACACGCGGGTAGTAATGACCACCGTACCGCACAGATTCACAAAGCCCATGGTCACTGTCTGGCTCAGCGTCCAGGAAAGCGTCTCCCCGCCCGAAGGTATCCCAATAAACAGCAGTCTTTTAAGCATCTCAGTTGGAAAAGGCCTCAATGTTTTCAAAGACATTCCCGGTTTGATTTTTTTAATAAACAAGCAGACGACAATAATCACACCAATGAGTTTGGCAATATTGCTGGAGATGGCTGCTCCCGTTACGCCAAGAGGTGATGGCAGGCCAATGCCATTGATCAGAATGTAATTCCCACCGATGTTGAGTGCATTCATAATAATTGAGACAAACATGGTTTCCTTCATCAGACGGTTACTTCTGAAAATAGCCGAAAAGGTCAGAAATACAGCCTGAAGAAAGAGCCCCGCCCCGATGATACGCGTATAGGTAACGGTTTCGGGCATAATGGTATCTGGCACCTGCAGTATATGATAGATCGACTCTGTGAAAAACAGCAAAACCACGCTGATGATCACAGAAAAAATCAGGTTGACGATCAATGCCAGCGTGTAGATTGTCGATACATTTTTATAATTCTTTGCGCCCATATTCTGAGAAACCAGAATCGTGGTCGCCAGTGATATGATGCTAAAAGAAATCAGCAGAACATTGATGATCTGGTTGGCATTGCCGATGGCGCCCACACCGGTCTGCGACACCTGTCCCACCATCATCTGGTCGGTATTACCCACCAGCATCTGAAGAAAAAGCTCCACAAAAATGGGCCATGTCAGCTTGAATAAGGATTCCTTCTTCGTATTTTCTGGAAAAGTCGTGGTCATTTTTACTCCTGTTATATAATAAATCGCTTTATTATTATAGCATAAACAAAGGGCGGTTAATGCTTCCAGTTTAAATTTGTGCACGTTTACGGTTGGTAAATTATCATTTTTTTATAACTCTGATTTTTCTTTCAATTTTTCTTTCATTTCAGAGCAAAATATTTTCATTTATATAGCTTTGTAAAAACCCCTTTCTTTTATCGATGAAAACGTTAATAAATATTTGCATTTAATGAACATTAATCTATCTTGAGATTTTTACGAAAATTAAATAAAATGATATTAATTTTATTAGTTAAGGGAGATTACTATTATGGCAAATCGATTCGTTCTAAATGAAACATCATATCACGGCAGCGGCGCAATCAATGAAATTGCAACCGAAGCAAAGGCGCGCGGCTTTAAAAAGGCCTTTGTTTGTTCTGATCCTGATTTGGTGAAATTTAATGTGACAAAAAAAGTAACGGATATTCTTGATGAAGCAGGCCTTGATTATGAAGTATATTCAGAAATTAAGCCGAATCCCACCATCGAAAACGTACAAACTGGTGTTGCGGCCTTTAAAGCTTCCGGTGCAGACTACCTGATTGCCATCGGCGGCGGCTCCTCTATGGACACCGCAAAGGCCATTGGTATTATCATTACCAACCCTGAATTTGAAGATGTCCGCAGCCTGGAAGGTGTTGCCCCGACAAAGAACACGAGTGTTCCGATCTTTGCCGTCCCGACCACTGCCGGTACCGCAGCAGAGGTTACCATCAACTATGTTATTACCGATGTCGAAAAGAAACGCAAATTTGTCTGTGTTGATGTGCATGACATCCCGGTCGTCGCCTTTGTCGACCCGGATATGATGTCCAGTATGCCTAAGGGCCTGACTGCCTCAACAGGTATGGATGCCCTCACACACGCCATCGAAGGCTATACCACCCTGGGTGCCTGGGAGCTTTCTGATATGTTTCATTTAAAAGCCATTGAAATTATCGCACGCTCCTTAAGAGGTGCTGTCGAAAATACTCCTGAAGGACGCGAAGACATGGCGCTCGGCCAATATGTCGCTGGAATGGGCTTCTCCAATGTCGGTCTTGGTATTGTTCACTCCATGGCCCATGCACTGGGCGCTGTTTATGACACACCCCACGGTGTTGCCAACGCGATCCTTTTACCGACCATCATGGAATACAATGCGCCTGAAACCGGCGAAAAATACAGATATATCGCCCAGGCCATGGGCGTTGAAGGCACCGAAAGCATGTCTCAGGACGAATACCGTAAAGCGGCTGTGGATGCGGTTCGCCAGCTGTCAATCGATGTTGGCATTCCTCAGAATCTGAAAGAAATTGTCAGGGAAGAGGATATTCCATTCCTGGCACAGTCTGCATTTGATGATGCCTGCAAACCTGGCAACCCAAGAGACGCCAGCCTGGAAGACATCGTTGAACTATATAAATCTCTGATGTAAAGCCTTTTTTACCATTCTTTCTCCAGCAATACCTCATCAAAAATAACCCATCGGATCATCCCTCCGATGGGTTATTTTAAAATGCTCTATCCTTCCCTTTTAAAACGCGCAAGGCCAAGCCGCAGGGTAAGACTTCCCCACTTAAAAAGTTTTTCTCTCAGTGTTACCGGCATCTTTCCATTGAAAAAGGACATATCTCTGGAAATAAACTGATCATAAAACAGCTCCCGCTGCTCGCAGCCTGTACAGGGCTGACTGCACTGCGCCAGCAGCTCATGACATTTATGCTTTTTCGCTTCAACTTCATCTACATCCAGCTCCCGCAACAAGGCTGTATTACAATAGATGATGTCATAGGTTTTCGCGTTGATGATATAAACAAAGCTGTCCAGCTCGTCTAGGATGGCTGTATCCATATTAAAATAGGCGCGCTGCCTTTGAAACTGTAAAGCATGGTAGACAGCATAAGTGTTTTTGCCTCTGCATTTCGCCACATAGAGGGCGGCATCCGCGTTTTGGTACAGCATTTTAAAATCTCTAACCGTTTCCTCCACAAACGAAATGCCAACCGATACAGTGATTTTTTTATCCTGAACCTCCAGCTCACTCAGGCGGTCACAGAACTTTTGTGCCAAGCTGCAGACATCGCTTTCATAATCTTTGCCAGTCACAAAAATCAGGAACTCGTCGCCGCCAAGGCGCCCTGTAAGCGCCCTGTCTCCAAACACCTCTGGGGCAATACGGCCAATTTCCTTTAAAACGCGGTCTCCCTCTGCATGTCCGTAAAAATCGTTAATCTGCTTAAAATTGTCAACATCGGCCATGAGCACCGCAGAGACACCTTTTTTTGAAAAACTGGTCTTCAGGCCCTGCTTTACCATCTCCTCAATGGTTTCTCTGTTGTAAAGCCCTGTCAGGAAATCCTTTTGCGCTTTGAGCAAAAGGTTATCAATACGTTTTTGTTTTTGTTTCTCCTCCTCAATATTTTCAGAGGTACCGATGGCCTTCATGGGCTGCCCATCCTCGTCCAGCACCACCGTATAGGTGATGCGGTACCAGCAGTACTTTCCATCACGCTCCTGGATCTGAACCTCAGCCGAGGTTTTGAGCTTGCCTTCGCTGATATCCTCATAAAGACGAAGATACTCCCCGACAGATTCGTGAAAAACATAGCCCTTCACAATGCTCTCATCAGGCATATTAGGATATACCAGACGCCGGCTTCCTTCCTTATTCCATTTGGCTTCCTTCATCAATCTCTTTGTCTTGATATCATATTCCCAAATGCTTATATCCAGATGCTCAATGGCGGCTTTAAAACGCTCTTCAGAAAGCTTCAGCTTTTCTTCCTTCTGCTTAAGCTCAGAAATATCTGTAAAAATACCATGATAAACCATACTGCCTTCATCGGTTCCATAGAATTCAGCCGATAAATTAATCCAGACAAATCTGCCGTTTTTGCTCACTGACCTGAAATCAATGTTGATGGGCAGACGCTTCACCGCGCTTTTATAGACTGTATTAAAATAGAACGCCCTGTCTTTAGCGTATATCAGATCAAGACTGTTCTCACAGGTCAGCATACGCTGGTACTCTTTTTCTTCATAGCCCAGAACCTTTGCGAGTCCAAAGCTCATGTAATGCGTCTGTATGTTTTTCTCTTTGATTTTAAAGACCACAATATCACCCGGCGTACTGTTAAGCACCGTTTCAAATTCATTCTGAAGCTCGACCTGCTCGGTAATATCTATACAGGCGCTCACAATGGCCAGACGGCCATCCTCCGCGCGCACCACCCTCCCCCGGTCAATGACCCAGAAGCAGGTGCCATCCTTGCGCAGCGTGCGGTAACGGACAGTATACTCATCGCCCTCCTTATCCTTTGGACCGACTACCTGCGTCACATGCTCGTGGTCATCGGGATGAATCGTATTATAGACAAAGCCGCCGGTCCCCTCCATAAAATCATCGTAGGAATCATACCCCATTATCTCGAGCATTTCCTTGTTGATGAAATAAAGCGGAAAACCCGGCTCACAATAGCCACCGATGAGACCATTTGGCGATGACTCTCCCAACAAAGACAAAACGGCCTGCCGATTCTCTTTTTTTAAATTAGAAAGGGACTTTTCTTTTTGCAGGATTTGATTTTCCATTTCCTTTTCCCTAGAAATATCTTCAACCAGACCGACTGCCCTCACTGGTTTTCGCATTGAATCGTAGATATTGGTCAGTGTGATCCTGTTCCAGAGATAGCTACTGTCGTATAGCTTGACCCGCACCTCGCAGGCTGCCTTAGGAGCGCCTTCAAATATCTCACGATACATCTTTAGAAAGCGCTCTTTTGAATCGGGATGAATCACTCCTTCTTCAACTAAACTGTCTGGTACATTGACTAAATGCGTCTTCAAGCCGTATTTTTGAGCAAAATAGTCCGAGTAATCGATTGTTCTTTTCTCAATGTCGAAATCAAAAATCACGTTATTGGTCGCTTCCATGGCAATCCGAAAACGTTGTTCTGAAAGACGGAGTGCCTCCTCAGATTCTTTCTGCTTTGTCACATCGATAATCGAAGCGTAAAAGAGCTGGCGGTCTCCCCGGTTTGCCAGGAAAAAGAGACGCATGTACATCCACATGTACTCACCGTTCAGCCGTTTCCGCCTGAACTGAATATCTATTCCCTTTTCAGGTCTTTGGGGCGCCCTTTGCAGTGCGTCAAGGATAACAGGTTTATCTTCGTCGAGTATACGGTCCAGGATATGGCGTCCATTGATTTTTAAGGTCTCCGCATCACAGCCTGTCACCTGATAATAGCCCTCACTGACTCTTAAAACCTCAAGATTTCCCTGAAAGTACTCATAAAAGGCCACACCGCCAATCAGATTATTTAACAATGACCGGGTCATACCGTCCGAATGCATCAACTCATCATAGCTGATCATGTTGTTCTTTTCACGTTCCATCCCCGAAAAATCAAGTTTGGCGGCATCCCGCAACAGCAACGCTTCAAATTCACCTATGGGCATGGGCTTGTAATAATAATAGCCCTGGGCATAGTGACAGCCGATATCCAAAAGAAAATTAACCTGTTCCTTTGTCTCTACTCCTTCCGCGATCACACCGAGGTCAAGCCACTTCGCCATACGGACCACTGATTCCAGAATATTTCCAGCGCGGCCTTTCAGATGCTCCATATCGGAGAGAAATCGCATGTCTATCTTCAGCACATCGACATTGATATCCTTTAAAATATTGAGCGAAGAATAACCGCTGCCAAAATCATCCATTAAAATAGTAAAGCCCCGATCGCGAAGCCTGTTCACAAGACTCAGCAGCTGATCAAGGTTTTTGGTGTAGGCACTTTCGGTAATCTCCAGCTCCAGCAGATATGGCGGCAGATCATATTTTTTAACCAGATTATCCAACAGATCACCCAGCCCCTGGTGGTACAAATTAACTCTCGAAACGTTTACCGAGGTCGGTATAGGTTTGTGCCCGTTGTCAATCCAGTTCTTTATCAAACGGCAGACTTCCTCCCACACATAGGCGTCCAGTTTTAAAATAAAGCCGTTCCGTTCAAAAACCGGAATGAATGCAGCAGGGCTGATAACTCCCTTTTCAGGGTGAATCCACCGGACAAGTGCTTCACAGCCAATAATTTTATTGGTGCGCATATCGCATTTTGGCTGCATATACACCTGAAACTGTCGGTCTGCCAGAGCATGTGCCATCTCATTGACAATTTCCTGCTCCTCGATCAGAGAGCTTCTCAGATGATTGTCATAAACGGCGGCACGTTTCAGGTAATTCCCCTTTACGGAATTAAGCGCAAGGATCGCCCGGTCACACATTCGGCTGACTGGCAGACTCGCATCATCAATATGATATAAGCCTGCGGCCACGGATATTTCCATATCCAACGGGTATTGCTCGAGGCCATCGGTCAGCCTCTGTGCAATGCTGTCCGCAGATCCCTGCACATCTGGCAGTAAAATTGCGAAAACATCCGCTACAATGCGCCCGGCACAGCCATTCTTTTCCGTTGACCAGGCATTTAATTCATCACCGATATACTGAAGCAAGCGGTCTCCCGCCTCTGCACCGAATAAATCGTTAATAACCTTAAAACGTTCAATATCAAAACAAAGGATGGTATAAGCTTTTTCGGGGTAAGCCGTTAAAATTTCATGGACATTTTTGTAAAAGGTATCTTTATTCAACAGCCCTGTCAGAGAATCGTATTCCTCCAGGGACTTTAAATTGCTTTGAAGCGAGGTATTTCGGACACGCTGTCTGATCAGCCGTGGATCAAGGGGTCTGGACAGGATATCTGTCGCGCCCAGCTTGAGGGCCTGTTCCTCCATGATCGGGTTGTCCGCATCTGTCAATACTAAAACACCTGTACCCCGCGAAGCCTGTATGTCCCACAGCACAGTCCGAAGCGCCGGCAGCATCCCATAAAACAAAGCATAGCTAAAAATAACCACTGCCACCATTGACTTATTCTGCTGAAGAAACTTCAAAGCGGTATCGTTTTCTTTTGAGATGATAACCTTATAGCTTTTATTTAAAATATTGTCCAGCAAAGTGTTTTCAGCAGGATTTTCATCGACAATTAAAACAGTCTTACCAGTCATATCCTTACCCCCGGCATCAATTGTGCCCATAAAATTCAAATACTGATTATATTATAGTATAAATGGCCTTCAAAATAAAGTTAAACCCGTCTTGGCGCCCCGCATGTCTTAATTTTTACTGTTATTTCATCATCAGCTATGTTAAAATAGTGGACAAGTTTAATAAAAATCATTAGGAGCCTTTTATATGAAGTCTTTTAAAGCATCTGTAACAGCCGACCTTCAGGATTTGTTGCTGCTCAATAAAAAATACAATCGTTTCAGCATGGGGCCTTCCGAACCGCTGCGCATTGTAAGCTATTTTGTTCTTATTTTTACTGTTTATACCCTCTTTATGGTCTATCTGCAGATAAAGCTTTTTGCCGGCGGGGATTTTGTCTATCTTGGTCTGTTTGCGTTTCGCCTGATCAGCGGTGTGCTTGGCGCGCTGTTCTTTTTTGGAAAGCTTAACCCGTTGCTCATAAAGCTCTCGGCTCATTTCTGGCCAGACCGGTACTTTTCAGTAAGAGCCTTTACTTTTACACCCAAAAAACTTGAAATCCTCTTTCGTGATAAAAAAATGATCTTTGCCTATGGTGAAATCATTAAATGCGATATGACAGAAAGTCTCATCACACTGCAGACAAAGCACCAGAACTTTGTGATCCATGAGGGCGATATGACCCAGGGCACATGGGCCGAATTTAAAAGCTTTCTGAAGAGCAAGAAGGATCAGTTCAACAAAGATCCAAAGCTGTTTCGGAAAGAAGTCCTAAAGGATTTATAAAAAAGCCGCTGGCAACTTCCATATAGTCCCTTCAAAACTTTATTTTGCAAACACATAACCATTTTTCTTAAGATCAGGGCATTTTACTTTAGAAGGAACAAAATTATGGCGAAACTAATTGTAATCGAATTGCAAAACATGTATAATATAATTGTTAGTATCTGTTTGGCAAATTGGTAGATTATATTAAAAAAGGAGATTAAAATGACTCAGACAGGTAAACTATTGGAAATGGCCAAAAAAATGGCCGCAGCAGCCGAAAAAAAGGCTGTGGAAATTGATGTACCTATGGTAATCGCGGTGTGCGATATGGGCGGAAACACTGTTTTAGTCCACCGTATGGAAGATTCTTTACTAGCAAGTATAAGCATTGCCCAAAACAAGGCCTATACAGCCGCTTCATTAAAAATGCCGAGCTCTGTTGCAGGGGATGCTGCTAAGGAAGCCGGCGAACTCTTTGGTCTTGGCAATTGCTGTGAAGGTAGAATTGTGACATTTGGCGGTGGATTTCCGATTATAGACGGGGATCGTATTATTGGTGCCATTGGTGTCAGCGGCGGTAGTGTTGCTGAAGACGAGAGCGTCGCCCAGGCAGGACTTGCGGCTCTCTAAGATGTTCTTTTGATACAGAATCTGCTCCATCCCCAGAATTCAAGTCCGAGGATGGGGCAATTTATTTCGCCGAGTTTTTTACCCCGCCATCAGCAAGCCGAGCGTGCCGCTTTTCAACAAGATGTAAATCCCCAGCCCAATGAATACAACGGGTATGAGCACATCCTTATATTTTTCAAGAAACTCCCTGATCAGTGGATATTGGCCTATTTTCATTCCAAGAAAGCACCAGAAACCAATCAACATCACAAAAATCACAATAACAGTTATGATCTCCACAGCACTCAGATTTGTGAACAGAGGGATATAAACACTCACATTGTCAGCCCCGTTTGCAAGCGTTAGAAAATAGACGTACAGAATATCTGCCGGAAATATTTTTTCAAGCAGCCCTATTAACTTTACGAGTTCCTTTTGCGCTTCCTTCCTCCCCGCTGTTTTATCATTTTTCTTATTTCTAAGCCGCCATACTGCGCCCAGCCCAAGAAAAATTGGAATCAAGCCGAACAAACCGATATACGCATGGGGAACAAAGGAAATACTGTAGCCAAAGAAAAGGCTGAAAAAGGTCAGCGTTAAAACTGCCAGATACTGGCCAAGGACAATTCTTCTCTTATCCGCCGCTGTCTCTGCCCTTGAAAAAAGCAGGGTCAAAATTAAAATATCATCAATGTTCGTCCCCGCAAAGGACAACAGTGCAGTGATAACAATGGACATATTTTCCTCCCTCATCCATAATATCTTTTTATTCCACTATTTTATCCTTTTTCAGGAGTAAAAGAAAGCACTAAATAGAACCCTGTGATTTCAAAACAGCCCGCTTATGTTATAATCATACTATTTTGACCTGTCTCTTCGACAAAAAGGAAACCTTTATCGAAAAATTTGAGCAGTACTATAATGCAGTCCATAAGAGCCATTATCTGACCATCTTGGGCAAATGAAAGTCCACATTCAAGCGCCTGGCAGCGTCGCCATTGACGGTGAATATCATTAAAGACGAGCCCTTTGACAGGGGCGCCTTTCAAGCCGTCATCTCAACCTATTGAGATGAAGATGTCTCGAAGAACCTGCTGAATTACTCGCTTCTTAAGCCTTAAAAACAATCCACTCATTAAAAGAATATCGTTCAAGCCTTTTTTTATTTTAACGTGTAAAATAAATTTCAGCAACCAAAAAGGAGACTGAAAATGAACTTGGAAAATGAAAAAAGTGTTATGATTATTGATGAAGAACTCCCTCTGGGTATCATAGCTAATACCGCCGCTATCCTGGGAATCACCCTTGGCAAAAAAAGGCCGGACATTGTGGGCTGTGATGTAACGGATCAAAACGGAAATGCACATCTTGGCATTATCGCCTTCCCCATTCCTGTCTTGAAAGGAAATAAAGACAGCATTCGGGAAATACGCCAAAGGCTCTATACCTCTGATTTTAACGATATGACTGTTGTGGATTTTTCAGATTTGGCGCAGGGATGCAATGATTACGATGCATTTATCAATCTTATGGCAGACTCACCAGAGGCCGATCTTCAGTATATGGGCGTTGCTATCTGCGGCCCCAAAAAGAAAGTGAACAAGCTTACTGGCAGTATGCCGCTTTTAAAATAATCAATGGCCGCATGGATGGGAATCCCTATCCATACGGCCATTTTTATTAAAAAGCTGTACATAAATTATCAAGCCTCATCCTTTTGAGATGATGGCGCTTACTGGACAGTCATGAAAGCAGTTGCCACACTCATCACACCGATTTCCGTTGATCCGGTAGGGATCACCCTTCTCAATGGCGTTAAAGGAACATATCTCCGCACATTTCCCACACTCGATGCAGGCATCTGTTATGGCCAGACCTGGATTCACATAAGGCATTCCACCATAGGCAAATCGCTCACGCTCCAGCTTATGATCCCGCTTTTCTTTTGCATAATCAAAGTCATACCGTTCTCCCCATGCCCGGCATAGCACGAAAATACGTGTCCGGGGATATTTTTTAATGTCATAGGCCGCCACGTTAAAATCCCGGTTGCTTTTTGCCTTTTCCGCCACCTCGTCCATTGTGAGCTCCCGTATGTCACCAGTGATCCGCATGGTATAGCCCGGCACAAAGGAGGGCAGATTATTTTCATCATGGCTCACCTGACTGCTGGGGTACATACCACACACACTGACCTTACCCGTCTGCTTCAGCTCTCTGTAAAACGGCTTGACGTCCATGGTTCTGAAATACAGACCGTCCTCATCAAAAGCGAAAAAGTGGGCGATGCGGGATTCCACATAGCCATTCTCCGCCAGAGTTGAGAAAGTCAGACAGCCAATCTGGTTAAAATTTTCGTAAATCTCCTTTATTGTCATCATTTCATTTCTCCATTTCTCTGTAACGTTTCGCGATATAAGCCGCTGTTTCTTTCATTAGGTCAAAGTTAAACATCCCGGTATTGTCCTCCGACGCGTTGGATACAGCGTTCACATCAATAATATAAAAATCCTCTTCTGTTTCAATAATATCAAGGCTCCCGAATTCAATGTCCAAAAGCACCATTGCCCTTACCGCTGTCTGTCTGAGCTTTTCGGGACAATCGGTATAGTGGCTATAAGCAGAACCCAGGTGATAGGCCGATAAGCCGTCCGGTGTTACACTGCGTTTTAAAATGAGGCGGCATTCTCCACCGATCACCTCGACCCGTGTGATATAGCCATAGACAGGACGGATATATTCCTCTGCGATCATACGGATCGCCGGTATCTCTGCCATGGCCTGTGATAACGCCTCTGCCTCATTGATGATCGACGTGTAGGTGGTCCTTCCCCCGCAGTCTGGTTTGATGATACAGGGATAGCTGAGGCTCCCCGGATCAATCTCATCAGGAAAAAACACGCCGTAAACATCTGGCACCGCGATGCCCTTTTGTCTGAGAAAGGCTGTACTCAAGGCTTTACTGGTTTCATAAAAATGCGCCTGTGGCGGATTGATCATTGGAATGCCTTCACACTCTGCCTGCCTTATAATTTCCGGCATACGCGCAAGCGATTTCTGATGCGCTCTGAACTGCGCACTGGCAAATATCCGGCTGACAAGCAGATCACAGTGGCTGATCATTCCAAGGGCCTGATCCTCCTCAAGGTTGATGAGACAGGCTTCGATTCCAGAGTCCTGAATTTCTTCAAGAAGCTTGTAGCTTGACCATTCCTCTGACTCGTATAAAACACCGAGCATTTCTTATCTCTCCCTTCTCAAAAAAGTGGCCAGCTTGTCTGTTTCAGGCGACTCGAGCAATCCTATCGGCCCATGCTCAACGATTTCTCCTCGGTCCATAAACACAAAATAGTCTGCAAACCTTTTGAGAAAATCAATCTCATGTGTGATAAAAATGCAGTCTTTTCCAAGATTCTTGAGCTCTGTGACGGCCTCCAGAACCTCACCTGTCAGGATAGGATCAAGGGCTGCTGTCGGTTCATCAAGAAAAAGCAGATCTGGTTCTGTGCATAACGCTCTGGCGATGGCTGCCCGCTGGGCCTGGCCTCCTGACACCTGACGGGGCAGTTTATCTGCCTGCTCAGTGAGGTGAAACTGGTCAAGGAGCGCGCTGGCCTTAAGCTTAGCCACTTCTGGACTTATCTCCCTAATCTTTTCAAGAATCAGCAGAATGTTTTTTCTGAGCGTAAGATGGGGAAAGAGGTTGTGTTTTTGAAACACAACACCAATCTCCTGCTGGTATGCCTGAACAGTTTTTGGGGATACCACTGTGTCATTCACCTTTATGGTTCCCTCCTCTGGAAACTCGATGCCTGCCAGCTGACGCAGCAAGGTCGATTTGCCGCAGCCGGAAGCGCCCATAACACCAACTGCCTTTTTATCCTCGATTAAAAGATTCAAATTTTTCAGGATACTGGCGTCATATTTTTTTGTAACCTGTTCGAGCACTATCCTCATCGTGAAAGCCTCCTTCCAATAAGCTGCGCTAAAAGCGACAACGGAATCGTGACAGCCAGATAAGCTATCCACATTACCAGGTAACCCTCGACCGAGGCCCAGTTTTTCGCTGCGATCACTGTGATCACATAGGCAATTTCCGGAAAGGACACGACCTTTAGCAGGGCGGAGCCTTTGATGATCCCTGAGAGGTGATTGATGAACGCTGGCAATAAGGGCTTTACCATCTGAGGCAGAATGACATAGAAATACTTCTGAAAGCCTGTAAAATGGTAGAGCTCCATGACGACATACTGGTCCTCATCAATCACCTCCGCTGCGCTCTGGTAGGAGTTGGCCACATAGGGGGCCGTGTAAAGCGTTAAAGCTGCAATGCCCAACACAAATTTGCTGCTGATATGCACAGCCTCCCCCAGCACATAGACAGCCAGAAACACCATAACCAAAAGCGGCGTCCCCATAATGATCTCTCTGAAAACAACCGCCATCCCCCTTATAAACGGAACACGGCTTTTCATCATCAGATAAATCACAAAGCCCAGCACAGCGCTAAGAACCAGGGTAACAGCACTTACCATCAGCGTATAGCCAATGCCACTCAAGAGCAGGGGCCACTGGTCAAGAATCAGATGGTACCGCGGATGATCGGTGGTATTACCCAGAACATAGAGGATCAAAAGCAGGAACAGAACACCTGCCGCCAGGTATTGCAGCAGCTTGCTGTACTTTCTTACCATATTCTGCACATCCTTTCCTATTGCTGCGGCGGATAAATGATAAAATCAATGCCCAGGCTGTCGTCCTTTAAATAATGATGGATTTCCTCATCGTATTTATCACCGGCTGCTTTGTAAAATCCTTTGTCCTCGTACATGGTTTTTACAAATGCATTGGCCTGGTTCAGCAGCTCGGTGTTGCCCTTTTTAACCGCCATCGCAGACTGGCTGTATTCTTCAATGCCCCAGTAAATTTGAGTGGTATCCGGATAAGCATAGTGATTACTAATGATTGTATTTGCTCCCACCATCACATCAGCCGTTCCGTTATTTATCTCCATCAATCCGCTGGCCACATCTGTAATTTCTTCAACTGGTACGCCATAGCTCTGGGGAACTGATACGGAGATCGTCCCCGCCAGCCCAACATACCTGGCGTCCTTGATGGAAAAGAAGTCTTCTGGTTTCATCTCATCTGTAATATTGTTCTGTCTTGCAAAATCCTTGCGCACCAGTGCCAGAGTGCGGCCATACAGATAAGGCTCTGAAAAATCAACCACTTCTTTGCGCTCCTCATTGACAGTCATATCGCAGATGACAATATCCGCTTCTCCGGTTTCCAATGCTGGAATAAGCATGGAAAAATCTGTATTGACAATCTCGACCTCACGTCCGATGTAATCGCCGAAGGCGTTGGCGATATCCACTTCTATCCCCTTGGGATTACCCTTTTCGTCCATTTCTGTAAAAGGTGGAAACTTCAGATCCATGGCGACCTTAAGCGGGGCTTCTCCCCCCTGATCTCCGCCTCCCCGACCGAAACAGCCGGCCAAAACCAAACCCGCAATCAAAACGCACACAAATAATCCTGTTATTTTTTTCATTGTCTACTCCTTACTTTTTTTCTTTAACACGCTAGCGCTCATACCGCCTCAATGTCCATACCACTGCAGTTTTTAACTTCCATAAGCACTTTTCCAATATCACCATCGATACAGACAGACTGCTTTGCGATATCCTGAGGACAGACAGCCTCGCCTAAATTGATACAGGCGTAGGACGCTTTTGGGTTTGCTGCAGCCATCCGCCAAAATGGATACTTAATGATCACTGGCGTATTACCACCAACCCCCAGTTCTAAAAATAAGAGCTTCATGTTTTTATGGCGCCGGATAAAATCCTCATATCGGCTGTGAGCCGCGTACCAGCCCTTATCCTGGACAAATGTGTTATCGCAGCGGAGATTCATCATTATTGGCGCGCCGCACACAGGACAGCGTGGCACAAGCCAGGATGGAACCCTGCGGTTCCTCTGCTCGGCAACCATTTTCTTAACTGCGGCCTCGTTGTCCCAGGTTTTATCACAACAGGGTTTTGAACACTGCCATAGGCCATAGTCCCCCTGGGTATAAAACAGCCTTTTCTTATCAAAGCCTGACAGTTGGAACTGATGATCCACATTGGTTGTAATCACAAAATAATCTCTGTGCCCAACAAGCTTAAGAAGAGTTTCATAAGGCCCGCGATCATGTTCTTCATAGCGATTATGGTAAATATACCGGCTCCAGTATCCCCAATGTTCTTCGGGTGTATCGTAAGGATAAAACCCTGCTGAATACATATCCGGAAAATGATAAGCCTTTATAAAATCCGGGAAAAGCTTTTCAAAGCGCTCCCCTGAATAGGCTATCCCCGCAGAGGCCGACAAACCGGCTCCTGCGCCGATCAGCACAGCGTCCGCTGTTTCAATGGCGTTTCTCAGCCAGCAGATTTTTCGCGCTTCGTCATTTTCTTTTCTCATCCTATTGCTAAAAAACAATATGCTCACCTCGTTTCATGTTTTATAATTATTCATTTTCGCTGATTTCTTTTCATGCCTATATCATAAAACAAGACTGTGCTACTGTGAAGAAGGCACAATATTGTGGGGTAGTTTCCAAATGGTAACCATTGGGAATTTATGGGTGTTCCATCTTTAAGTTTTCCTTAAGATTTATTTTAAAAGACCAATTAAAAAAGACTTTTCATGATCCTGTTCCAATCATGAAAAGCCTTTTTACAAAATAGTTTGTCCATTCTCATAATGTGTCAAAAATCCGGATGATTTCTTTTGTTATCTCGTTCACAAGCTCGAGCTGCTCAGGAGTTAAGTCTTTTGTCGAAACGACACTGTCATTCAGCGCCGTCTTTTTTCCAAGGAGCGTCTCTACATCGACCATTCCTGCTACGGCTCCGCTGTATTTTTCAATGGCGCGTCTGGCACAGCACCTGCTGCAGCCATCCACCGATATGGTTGGATGGTTTTGAGCAAAGGCCCGCTCCTGCTCGCCACCTGCAATGAACAACGGCAGGCACAAGGTGCTGACCTTTCCAGGTCTCAGTTCCTCCATCATTTTGCGGACTGCCAAACGTGAAAGGGTTCCGCCCAGACATTCCTCGCCGCTGCACGCAATTATTCCAATATTCTGTTCACCCATCGCCTGTTATCCCTCCAATTCTGCTTTCGCTTCTTCTGCCATAACTTCGGCCAGCTCACCAGCAAACCTCCAGCCGTCCTCTGTCAGACGGGTTCCGGTGCCGTGTTCCTCTCCCCGATGCGATTTCATAAAATCAACTACACGGTGCTTATTACAGATGTTTCCTCCAGCAGCTTCTACACTTTTCTGCGCACAGCATTTAGCGCAGCCGTCAATGGTAATACAGGGCTGTCCCTCTATCTTCGAAACCACCTCATCATCGCCAGTAACAATATGGGCCAGACACAGGCTTTCTGTTTCCTCTGGCAGCAATTCACGAGTTACCTTTAAGGCCGCTTCACGGGCAATCAGCCCAAGCACCTTTCCGATCCCGCTGCATGGAATAACCTTTATTCTAGAGTTCAATTTCCTCCACCTTCCTTTTCATGATTTCATAATACGCCTCATCACGGATAAGCATTTCGGCGTCCTCATCCCAGTGAGTCAGTCTTATTTCTGCAATCCATCCTCCTTCATAGGGGCTTTCGTTGACGATTTCAGGGGCTTGCTCCAGTTTTGTATTAATGGCTGTAACCACACCGCTGACCGGTGAAACCAGCTCGAAAATTGATTTTCCAGACTCCACTGATCCCACATCGTCAAACTGTTCAAGCTTCCTCCCAACCTCTGGAAAATCCACGAACAAAATATCGGACAGGTTCTGCTGAATAAAATCCGTCACGCCCACCCGGGCGATCCCGTTTTTAACAAGCGCCCAGCAATCATTCTCATTAAAGTAATAATAGTTTTCAGGCACTTTAAAAATAAACTTTCCTTTAGAAAACTTCTTGTAATGGACCAGACCCGGCATTTCAAAGGACGAGGCCTTACCCTCGTCAGGCTTTTCCTCAAAGTCCTTGATAAGTGTATTTATAAAAATCTCAACGGATTCATCCATTTCCAGATAGTCTGTTAACGAGAAGCCTCTTTCCCTTGCGCTCTCGCTCACGTTGATTCGTTCCGCCACTCTTAAATGCCCTTCGGCGGCCAGCTTACTGGCACATTTCGTATTACAGCCGTCGATGACCAGCAGGGGCTTTTCAGCCAGCGCCTTCTGGTAACGTTTTTCTGCGGCGTGGTACAGCACCGGGCATATCAGCTCATGGTCGCCATCCTCCAAAAGCTTGAGGGCCACCTCGCGGGTCAGTAAGCCGGCAAATTTGTCCAGCCCATTACAGGGAAGCACACAAAAATCTTTTTTCATGATTCTTTGTCCTCCCTGCGCATGGCTTTAATGGCCTGAGTTGTCGCTGCTTTATCCGGAAATGTGATGGCGCCAAGTCCACAGGTCTTTCCGCAGGCGCGGCAAAAAACAACGCAATTATCCGGATTTTTTACCGCCAGCTGATGCGCGCTGCCCACCTGCTTTTCAAATACCTGGTGCGGGCAGAAATCCATGCAATCCATACAGTCGTTACATTTGCCGTAGTCAATGCGGGGTGACCAATCAATCCGGTTTCGTTCCACTCCCATAAATGTTGTATCACTCATCCTTAAACCTCCAGTCTCACGGCATCCAGAGCTTTTTCAACCTTTTCAAATGCCTGCTCATTTGTCATATCCCGAATATCCAGCATAAGCACGTCTTTTTCAATATCGAGACCAGCCTCCTTAAAGGCCTCTTTAAACATCTTGCGCTGCATATTCGGCGCGCAGGCGCCAATCACAAGCTTTTGGTGCGTTTTTAAAAAATCTGCCCAAAAACGGTCTCCATCCTCCTCACACAGCTGCGGATGAATGATGGCATACTCTACCGGCAACTCCACACGCACTTGATTAATAAAATCCCAAATATCCATTGCCTGAAATCCCGGACATTTTCCTGTACATACACACATTATAAACCCTGGCAAGTTTTCATTCATATTAGCACCTCTTTATATAATTATTTAATTATATATTTATAATATTACGTTTACCGAAGAAAGTCAAGGTATTTTATTTTGGAAAAACGACCTCTTTTTTATTAATTCACAAAGTCTCTTGTCTTTTAGCCGTTCTTCCTATATAATCATAATATAATAGATCAATTATATCATTATAGAAAAGAGGCTTAATATGGATATTGGAGCGTTATCCGTCAAAATATTAAAAGCAATGGGCCACCCGATCCGTTTGAAAATTGTCAAATTTTTATTGGACAAGCCCCATTGTGTCTGTGAGCTGAAAGAGAACCTTGAGTTCAGCCAGCCCAATCTTTCCCAGCATTTAAAAATATTGAAGGAAGCTGGTATTATTGAGAGCGAAAAGGTTGGTGTCCAGACACACTATCATGTCGCTTTAAAAAGCACCGCCACCTTAATTGCCGCGGCCGAAACCATGAGCCAGGAATATTTGGGCCAGTTTAAATAAATAAAAACGCAGTAGGTACACGTCGCTAAGTACCCGCTGCGTTTTTTATAACCCTTTCATCTATTAAATTCCCGATATACACACCCTGCGTTTCAGCTCATCCGAATAAAACACACAGACTCTTTCCTGGTAGAGCTGTGTGAGAGACGGCTCAGTGAGAATATCCTCCGGCACTCCGCAGTGCAGTCTTCCCTGCCGGTCTAAGAGCGCAACGAACCCACCGGTGTAAAAAACCTGATCGGGATTATGTGTTGTCATGATAATACCAAATCCATTTTCAGCCAGCTTTTTGACAAGGCGCATGGTCTTAATCTGGTTGCCAAAGTCCAGGTGAGCTGTCGGCTCATCCAAAAGGATAAAGTCCGGCTCCTGAACGATGGCTCTGGCAATGGTTACCAGCTGTCTTTCACCACCGCTGATCTGCGTGTAGGGCTTTTCAACAAGATGCTTTATGCCGACCATATCCAGCGCCCGCTCTACCTGCTCATAATCGGTGTCACCCGGGGAACGCATCTTTCCAAGATAGGGAGTGCGCCCCATGACCACAAACTCTCTGACTGTGTACTCGTAGGTGGGAACATGAATCTGTGGCACATAGCCAATTCTCTGAGCTACCTTTTTGGGGGACATTTTATCGACCTCTTCCCCATTCAACCTTATCTTCCCCTCCTGCGGCGTGATCAAATTTCCAATACAATTCAACAATGTCGATTTTCCTGCGCCGTTCGGCCCTAAAATTGACAGTATCTGACCTTTTTCAAGCTCAAAATTCACCTGTTCAAAAATAACACAGCTGTTTAAATATTTAAAACTAAGATTATTGACTTCCAGCTTCATGAGAGGTTCATCCTTTGTTTTTTAAGCAGATAAAAATAGAAGGGCGCACCAATCAGTCCGGTTAAGATGCTCAAGGGCAGCTCGGCGCTTGTGAGTGTTCGGGCGATGGTATCCACCACCAGCAAAAAGATCCCCCCGACCACAAAGGAGACTGGCAGCAGTTTCATATTATCCGGCCCCACCAAAAGCCTGCCGAGATGCGGCACAACCAGTCCAACCCAGCCGATGGTCCCACAGATACAGACAGAGCAGGCTGTCAGCAGTGTCGCGCAGACAATCACGATCATCCTTGTAGTTTTGATGGTGATTCCCAGGCTTTTTGCCTCTGTCTCTCCGAGGGACAGCACGTTAATTCGCCATCGCATGGCCATCAATACCACTGTGGCGATAAGCACCGCGGGACAGATCATCAGAAGGCTGTTTGGCAGCACCTTTGCAATGCTGCCCATCTGCCAGTAGGTGATTTCCGCCAGCTGTGTCTCGGGGTCGGCGATGTACTTAATGATCCCCATAATGGAGTTCATAAGCCCTGTGACAATGATGCCTGCCAGCACCAGCATCATATTGGAGTTATTTTTGATAACTTTGGGAATAGCCGTTGTGATCACGACTGCGATAATGCCGCCGATAAAAGCGCCAACCTGCACACCAAAGGTGCCAACGCTAAAAAGAATGGCGAGGGCCGCCCCAATACAGGCCCCGGAGGATACACCCAGCAGATCCGGCGCCACCAGAGGGTTTTGAAAAACACCTTGATAAACCGCACCGGAAAGAGCCAGAGAGCCGCCGACCAGGACAGCTGCCGCTATACGCGGCAGCCGAAGGGTCATAACCACACTTTCTGTGTTGGCGTCCCAGCTCCCTGAAATCGGAAAAACCCTGGACAGAAGCACCTTAACCACATCTAAAAAGGGTATCCAGTAACGGCCCAAGCACAAAGCCAGAATTCCGGATAAAACCAAAACGAGGATCAGTCCAGCGAAAACAGCATAGTATTTCTGGTTGATTTTCTTTTTAAGTCCCGCTGTATTCATATTCTCTCCCCTTCAAATTTTACTGGTTTACTTTCACATTATAAATGGCGTCAATCTCTTCATCGGCTAAATTGTAATCAAAAAACTTTTTGTAAAAATCCTTAATGTCACTCCGGATATCATAATCTGAAAAGATTTCCGGCTGCTGGATGCTGCCCATCCACTTGAGCATCAGCGGCGTCTCCACACAGGGGGCATCCCAGCGCAGAATCCCTACCGGTGTTTTGTAAACGCGGTGGTTTTTGACCGCGTCGATATTGCTCCAGTCCTGTCCTTCGATTTTATTTTCATACAAATCCTCTGGCATGGTATCGTCAAAATTTGAAAGGTAGATAATCTCAGGGTTCCATTCCATAATCTGCTCCATATTTACCTCTGCCCACTTTTTCTCTAAACCAGCGGCAACATTCCGGCCGCCTGTCAGCTCAAGCAGATAGTTATTAATGTTTTTTGACCCCGCTACGCTCAGTTTCTTATTCTGCAGGTAGAGAACGCTCTTTTGATCTGCCGCGGCAACCTGATCCTTTTTATTGGTAAAATACGTCTCGGTATCATTGTGATAATCGATGAGCTTCTGGGCAAAATCCTCCTTGTCCAGAACCTTTCCCACCAGTGTTAAATCCTTTTTCAGGTTCTCAAGGTTTTCGGCATAGTTTAACATAACAGGCGTAATACCAACCGCTTTCAGCTTTTCGGCCTCGGCCTCCTGGTCATTCCAGATAAACGCCACCTCTGGCGAAAGCTTCATCAGTTCTTCGATATTAATGGAAAAATCCTGGGAGATTTCTCCAGTGGAAATCTCTGCAAATTCCGGCGCAAGTTTGGTCATAAAGCTTTTTTTATACTGGGCCATCGCGCTGGGGTTAATGGACACAATCCTGTCACTTCCCCCGTCAACCGTCCACACAGCCGATGCCCATGGAATCGGGGTGATGGCTACCTTTGTAATCTTTTCCGGCAGCTCTACCTGGTTACCGCCCTCATCGGTTATAATACGCGCCTCGGCTTTGTCGGTACTCTCCGCGGTTTTTCCGCTGCTGGCGCAGCCTCCAAAAATCAAACTGACAGCCAGACACAGGCCTGCTGCTTTTAACCATGTTTTTTTCATTTTAAACTCCTTTATTTTTAATTACATAAAAAACTGTTTTAAATACTGACAGCCTTCTCGGCCGATAATACAGTAATCCCCCTTCATATAACGGTTTCCACTGAGGGCTGGGAAGGGCAAGGGAACCTTAACCGCTGTGTTTTCAGGAAGATACTGAAAATAAAGCGGATCCGCGACAACATAATCCACTTCTCCGGCAAGACCCCACTGGGAAGGAAGCTTTTCGACAATGGCGCACTCAACATAAAATTCATTTTTCAGGGCCGTACTCATCTGCCGGTTCAGCTCATGATCCCCTATCATCACTGCATTTCTCTGCTCCCGCTTAAAAGGCACTGTGTCCTGGGGGCATCTCCGGAACGCAGCGTCTCCTGTTATGCTTTCCAGATATTGATAAGCGGCCCTGACACCGCTCACGCTGACAGGCATCTGATAAAACCACGGCGTACCATACTGTTTTTCCATCCACTTCGCCAGCTCAAGGCCCACTTCTGAGATAACCCAGTTGACACTCGCTTTGGGCGCTTCTCTAAGTTCAGCAAGCTTTCCGCCTCCCAGCCAGCAGACAGCATAGCCCAGTTGGGCAAGCTCACGTACCAGCGCAGCAAACTGCCGCTGGTTTCCAAAAACAAAGGGGGTATACCCCACAAAATTGATTCGCTTTTCGGTGCGCTTACAACGCCGCATCTGCTTTCTTGAAACGTTGGATAGCGCTTGCTGTGTTCCCTCAAGGGCGTCTTGAAAGCCGTTGGTCTGGATGAATATTTTTTCCTTAAGCGAAGGAAAAGAGCTGTCGTCAAGACCCGTCATAACAGTTAGCGGTGTGCCCACAATGAACGCAGACTGCCTGTTTTCTTCCTGCATGACGGCGTCTATGCCCTTCTCGATGCTCTCAGCCGCGCCAAGTGTCACCTGGAGGTCGTTCATTCTTGAATACCAGAAAGGCTGTTCTCTGAAATCATCAATGGACCGTGGACAGGAGGCACAGCCCGCGCCTGTTACCAGACAGGCGCAGATCGAGCGGTCCCCTTCAAAAGCAGTCAGCGCGCCGCTGTAATCTGCTGCCAGAGGCGGCAGCGGACAGAGGCGCTCCTCTTTTCCTTCTTTGTGGTTTTCCTGATCGTGTCCAAATCCCTGAATGATTTCTTCAAGCCGTTCCACAGACTTTTTCTTCCGTTTTTCCATAGGACCCCGTCTGAAAACAGCGACCGGCACATTATAAGGATTATCCGCTTCTGATACCAGCGTCTCAAAATCGGTCTGTATAAGAATATCTGGACAGGAAACATAGAGCACCACCCCCTTTGTCCCTCTGGTCGTAACAAGCTCCTCGAGCATACCGCGGACTCTGTGCGCGCAGCTGCCAAGTGTATACTCTAGCCTGGAGACTGGACAGAGTCTCAGGCGGCTGAGGGCTTCTTTCTCCATTGCCCTGAAATAAAGAATTCGGAGACAGGCCGGCGGCCCCACTGCCAGAACGCGCACACCTTCAGTTTGGAAAAGAAGTCTGGACAGCGCTTCATCTCCCATTCCTGGCTGTGCTTTCTCAACCGTTGCTGTGCTCATGATGGTTCTCCTTCTCAAACTGATAGAGTATTTCACCCAGACTGTCCATCTCTGCATCAGAAAGGGGTTTCGGGAGTGTCCCGGCCTCCTGACGGGCTATGGCTCTGGCCAGTGCCATAAAACTTTTTTGCAGTGCTTCACCTTCGTCCTGCTCAAAAACAGTTGTCTTCTGATAGTCGGCAAGCCGAAGCGTATCACTTTGGCTGACAGAGGCCGCAATCAGGCTGCCTGTCAGCTCACCAAAGCGCTCGACAGCCCGATGGTCTGTACCAGGCCTGGCCCGGTTATGGATCAGTCCGCCAAGCAGGGGCTGTGCCCGGGCAGAATACCGCACAATGCTCATCATGATATTATTGGCGGCGTAAAGCGACATCAGCTCAGAGGAGGTGACAATATACACCTGATCCACACACTTTTTTCTCATAGGCATTGAAAATCCACCGCAGACCACATCGCCTAAAACATCATAGAGGATTAAATCCCAGCTCTCTTCAAATATTCCCAGCTTTTCAAGGGTCTCCATGGTAGTAGAGATCCCCATTCCCGCACAGCCAATGCCTGCCTCCGGTCCTCCAGCCTCTACACATGCCACCCCCGTCTCTCCCATAAACAGGATATCCTGTACCGTCACCTGTTCTCCTTTTTCATTCAGCTTTTGAATGACTGTGGGAATCCGCTTTCTCATCAGGCACCGGGTTGAATCCGACTTAGGATCACAGCCGATGTGAAGCACCCTTTTCCCCATTTTTGCGAAAGCGGCGGAAACATTGGCCGCAATGGTCGACTTTCCAATACCGCCCTTTCCATAAAACGCGATTCTCTTACTGCTCTTTTCCATAATTTCTCCCATAAAAAAAAACTCTTCTGACCGATTCATCAGAAGAGTTCCTCAACATAAGCAACACCCTCTCCTAATGATCCGTTAGGTTAGGTATAGACAAGAAATGTTGAAATATCCTGACTTGGGTTCATTGCCAGCTGTAACAACTTCCCAGAGAATGCTCTCCAGTGTTGATAAAACTTACAGCGGCTCCCCCTTACAGTGGCGGCACCGTACCGGATTCTCACCGGTTTTCATGCAACAAGTCTTCTATGTAATTTTGCTATATTATATCACGATATCTGATAATTCACAACCACTGCAATTAACTCAATTTTTGATTGCCAGCTATCGAATTTTTTGATAGTATAATTAAAACAAAAGAAAGGAATAGTATAAATATGATCTCTATGCAAAACATGAAATACATTGTCGAGATCGCAAAGCACCACTCGATCTCCGCTGCCGCCAAGTCTCTTTTTGTCTCACAGTCAACGCTTTCAACAGCGGTGCGTGAGGTGGAGCAGCAGCTTGGCATCTCAATTTTCAGACGAAATAACCGTGGCATTGAGGTCACCTTTGAGGGACAAGACTTTCTAAACCACGCCAAGGATATTGTGGAGCAGAGCGAATATCTTGAAAGGCGGTACAAGCACCGAAAAACCCTGCCCATGCGTTTTTCTGTTTCCACTCAACGCCTTCCCTTCTCGGTCATGTCCTTCATACAGATTGTCGAGGACCTTGAACTCAGGCATTATGACATCGCCATCCGCGAGTGCCCAACCCATGAGGTCATACACGATGTGGCGTCCAGGCGCAGTGAGCTTGGTATTTTATGTATTAACGAGCACTATCTCAACACCATGCAGAAGCTCCTTGATTCCAGTAATTTAACCTTCTGTGAGCTGGGGCAGCTCACCATTTATGTTTTCCTGCGGAAAAAGCACCCCCTGAGCGGAAACACCTCCCTGACGCTGGATATGCTCAGAGAATACCCCTTCGTAACCTATGACCAGGGCGAGGACAACATGCTGCATTTTTCTGAGGAAATCTTGTTTAATGAAATCTGGGATAAAAACATTCACGTCATTGACCGATGCTCCAAAATCGCCCTTGTCCGCGGCACAAACTGCTTCAGCATCGGCCCTGACCTGACCAACAGCGATGCTGACCGTATGCATTCCAACATGAGTGAAGTAAGGGCTGTCCGTCTTTTAGACAACGACCAGCGGCTCCACGCCGGATATATTCTCAGAAACGAGCACAGCTTAAGCGCCATCGGCGAGAAATATATTAAGGTCCTGACCGAAAAGATAAAATCCTTTGAAAAATGGGACTGAGAAAGTAAAAAAAGCCGTATTCACAATGATACGGCTTTTGTAACATTTTTTGACCCGGCGTTGTTTTTATGAAACACGACGGGCAATTACGGCTAAACGGCCATCGTTCAGTCCGACATTAAAGATACAGGTGGACAGTGTAAGGATCTCATCACCTGGCTGTACATTTACATCGGTCGCGACAATGCTCTGGTTTTTTATGTTTTGGTAATAGGCCAGAAAACTTTCATCGTCGGCAAATTCCAGCTGTCTGTAATCATAGTCCTGCTCAACCACCAGCACGGCAAAGATCTCCCAAACGCCGTCACCGCCCAGTTCTAGCGGTCTTCTGTAAACAATTTTATTGTGCTCTGTAATAAAATTTGGGTCTTTATAGTAATAAAGCAAATCGTCAAACATGACATGCACGCCGCTGCGCATGGTGCTATGCCCATAAATCAGCGAATTCTGGCTTCTGGGCTGCCACTTGTAATTCATATCTAAAAAGGGAACGCCTCTTTCATCCGACTCGCCGTTGAATGAGGTATACAAATATTTATCATTATCGGTTGTCTGTACTACAGGGGTATCGATATTTGTCCCTTCAATACTCAGCCAGCCAACGGTTTCCGGGTTTACCTCACGCAATGCCGCCCAGTCGATGCTGTTATCCTCGCGGTTTATGACCTGCATTTTAAGAATCGGTGTGTTGTTTGGAAAGAACTCTTTATAAAGCATCCACCCTGCCGCCCCTAAAAGGGCGAGAATGATCAAAATGATGACAATGTCACCAACGACACGCACAGCGCTTCTTTTTTTCTTCACTTTCTTTTTTGTCATATTTATGTTTTATATCCTTCGGGCCTGCTGTCCTTGCGCATTTGTATTTTAGTCAACTCGATTTTATAAAACCCAAAGGCTTCATACCTCCTTTTATGGTTATTCATTATATCAAATCTTTCTAAATTGATAAAGACTTAAATGATAACAAAAAGGATTTTGTGCTTGTCTTAAAAAAGAATAAAGCTGAAATACGTCAGGGTTTCCGGGCCATGGGTATAACGCAGGCCAGTTTTGATCACAATATCCATTACAATAATCCCATACCCCTCCACTGAGGGAAAGAGCTTATCTGGATACCGGCAAGGCTCGTGTGGGTAGGTGCACGCGTCACAGACCAGACACCCTTCTGTCGACAATACGAGACTGTTCGGCCGATGTGTCCGAAACTGCTGAGCTACTCTGGCCGTGACTGCCTCGTGTCTGATACGGGCATCCTGCCAGCCCCTTGCGTTATAGCGCCCTTTCAAATCCGCGACGGTAGAAAAAATCAGCACATTTTTATAGGAGAGACATTTCAGCACACAGCTTTCATAGCTTCCCACAGCCGGAGGGCACGCCCATGTCGCGTCAAATTGTCCGCAGCTGTTGTGTTGACACAAAGTCCGCGTCTGGTCTGAAAAAAGCAGCTGATCGGTCGTTGAAAAAGCGCATTCATTCACACCCATTTCCTGCGGTGATGGGTGCATAAACACACTCGGATGATTCATGATTTTTTCATTCGTATTAAATGCTGTTCTCAAATTATCCATTGTTACCTCAAATCTAAAACGGCTTTACACACTGATGCGATTCTCTGCCGTAGCACAATCCCCAGTCTCCGGCGTCTCTTTGCAGTGAGCACTGCAGAAATGACAGAGTGCGTCCGGATTGCGTAGCTCTCTGGCCTTTTGAGGACAGTAATACTGATCAAACTGCTGCTCCAGAAACTGTCCGTCAAAGTGGCTTCCTACAGGGTGGAGAGGTTTTTCTTCGATAAAAGCCAAATAAGTGCACGCGAGCTTGACCATGCTTCTCTGCAGCTCTCCTCCAAGGGCATAATCTTCCAGGTATTGGTCAATCAGGCGTTCAAAGGCATGTAACCGTTTTTCACTGATGCTTTTTATGGCGCAGTTTTCCAGAGCCTCTGTCTTCAGGCTGATCAGCGCTGTTACATTGTAAATGGTATTGAGCATAGTCTGGTGTGCCAGCGTCCCCGGCTTATACTTAATCTTCTGTACCTCCTCGCGCTGCTGCATCAAAACCTCCAGATCAAACATTTCGGCTTCCTCTTGAAGCTGGAGGACTAAATCATATTTTGTCATTTTTTTCCTTTCCCGCTCCTTTGTCCACAAAAAAACCTTCTCTGATTCAGAGAAGGTAAAAAGACACGAGACTGCTTGTGGTTTGTCCTATTACTCTAAATCGGAGCTTTAAGAACCTGCTTCTGAGTCGGTCTTCTGGCTCTGCAATATCATCCTTCTCCCTTCCCGCCCACAGGCAGTGGTTATTTGAGAGGCATTTTGCATTACAGCTGCGATTACAGCAAGGGAGTCACACCCTTTTCCCATTACACAGAACAGTTTCACAATTAAATTTTCTTTATCATATCGCTTTCTGCCGTTTTTGTCAAGAAAAAAGCGCCAGAGAATGCTACTTTAAGGCCATGAGCTGCCAATCCAGCTTCTGCCCATGCTCGGCCGAGTCGGCGCTCACAAGCTCCAGCGTCAGGTATTCGGGCGATATTCTTTGTATCAGTGCATTTACTTCTGGGTGTGTGAAGGGCAGATGGGCGTCAATATTAAAAATATGCTCTGAACACTGACAAAAACGATCCCAGAACGACTCTTTTAAATCCGGCGGATTCTGGGCAATTTTCTGGACATAGGCCCCTGAGAGGGATTGCTGGAGGTGCATCCCACAGATATAATCGCAAAGCGGTCCGTGGGCGTCGAGCATTTTATTGATGTAGTCAATGCCTTCCTTTTCTGTCCTCAGCTCTAAATTGGTATGCAGTAAATGGCCGGTATCCAACATAATCCCCTTTTGAGCGGTATGTATTCCCCTCAGCAGCCGCTCCGTCATTTCCGGTCGGGTAAGAGTCAGGCCTGGCCACCAAAGATTTTCGACCAAGAATTTAAATGTGTAATTTTTACCGTCCAAAAGCGTGTTGATCACTTCACAGCTTGCGTCAATCACTGTCTCGTCACTATAATGAAAAACATTGTGATAAGTTTCTGTAAAACGGCAGTCCGAGACATGGAACACCACATACTCGGCATTCAGTGTCTGCGCTATGTCCAGTTCCTTTTCTAAGCGGTTGAGGATACTGGATTTATCCTTTCCCTCATAATATACCTCCCAATTTTCCGGCTTATCAAACTCCTGCAGCAAGGCATCTTCATCACTACGCCATAGATCCAGCCAATAAGGGAACATTCTCAGATGCACGCCCACAACATCCTCCTGAGGTATCTTCTCAGGAATACGCTCATTCCACAATACCTGAAGCTCCAGACCGTCCAGACCGCGGGATTTGTAAAAATCCTTCAAGGCCCCCCGATCTTCAAACCGATCCATATCATGGCTGAATACTGTCATATTAATCAATTTTTTCATCTTAGCAGCTCCGCTTTTCCCATATTTTCAAAATTTAAAAATGACTGACTTGTCTTTATCATAGCTTTCACGCTTTGTTTTGTCAATCTCCATAAAACTTTTCATACCTGTTACTGCTGCAAAAGCATTGACACCAGATTAAGAAGCCGTGATGCCTTTTCCCCTTTGGCGACAACATTGAACGCGCGTGCAAAAGCAGCGTCACCTGCATTGCCAGTCCGGCGGCTCGGTCCGGGATAACATGGTCATTGAATTCTGTGATCAATACAATATTGCTATGGTCATGACCGGACTCCGTTTGTTCCATTATTAAGTTTAAGGCCGGTCAGTGCCGCTTTTCCATAGTAATCTAAAAAGGTGCTTACGACGCGCATTCCTCTTTCAATTTTTCATGATCAGCGCTTTTTATGGCATCATCTACATAGTCTTTAGTGATGTCCACACCGACAACCTCATACCCTCTTCGGGCAAATTCCAACGAATGTCTCCCAAAGCCACAGGCCATGTCGAGGATTTTTTCTGTCCCATTCAATTTTAAGGTTTTTATAATAAACGCAACTTTATCGACGGTATTTTCTACCCACGACTGGTTTTTGATGTCCAGGCTCCATATTTCTTTATACCAGTTTTTTTCTGATGATTTTAAGGTCGAATTCACTTTTTCTCCTTTGTACATTATCATTTTACCTTCAAATTAATCATACTGTATAAACCAAGAGAATACTGGTCTTGTATTATGTTTTATGCTATTATTGTTCATTAATTAGTTACGGCTATTAATCGGAAGCACATCTAAAATACATTTTCAGATATTTTGCATCACTTTAAACTATCGAAGACTTCATCTCTGAGATTACCTGCACTTTGTCAACACAACAAATTCTTAAGGCTTCTCTTTTATTAAATTTTAATCATTGACACTTATTCAATTACTGTGCTATCCTATATGCGAGGTGATGAAATGCGAGTATCTAAGGACCCGGAGATCCGAAAACAGGAAATTCTGGATGTTGCCATGCGTGTTTTCGCAGAAAAAGGCTACGAGACCACAACAATGAAGGATATTGCTAAAGAGGCAGGTGTTGTAGCCGGCTTGTGCTATCACTATTTTCAAAACAAGCATGCGCTGTACCAGGAAGCCCTCACACAATACGCCAAGGCGTGCAGCAAGCCCTTTGCAGATGTTTTTAAACAGACCGGGCTGCCGTTAGCTGAGTGTATCAAAATACTGGAAACAACATCCGAAAACGAAGCAGAAAACTATAAATACCGCGACTTCTTCGATAAAGACGGCAATGAACTCTTTCATGCCCAGCTGGAAGTATATATGTCAAAAGAGATTTTTCCACATCTTGAAGCCTATATTAAAAGCCTGATGACGCGCGGAGAAATCGAAAAACAGGACGCACATATGCTGTCGCGCTTTATATGGGGCGGCCAGATGGCCGTCACTAACAATGCCGCCGGCTCTGTCAAAGAAAAAAATCTTTTTATACGGCAGATGCTCACCTTAATCTTAAAATAGCACCATAACCACACCCCGCCTTTACAGGCGGGTTAAAAATTATCCATTCATTGAATATTTGTCAATGAATCTAAATCAATGGAGGAATTATTATGAAAAATACTAAAAACACTAAGCAGACCACTATAGACTATTTTAACAGCACCGCGAAGGATTATGACCAAAGTCATGATGGAAAATTTGTCGAATGTATGTATGAGGATATCGTGAACCGCGTCCTTGATTTAAAGCCAAAAATAATTTTAGATCTGGGCTGTGGCAATGGCAATATCATTGCCCGCCTTCAAAAGCGTCTGAACGCCGATTATTATGGATTGGACATTTCAGAGGCCATGATCACTCAGGCCGAAAAACGGCTGCACGATGTTCATTTTATGGTGGGTGACGCCGAAAAAATGCCTTATGTGGCCGATAAGTTTGACGTGATTATCTGCAATGCTTCCTTTCACCACTACCCCCACCCAAAAGCGGTCATCTGTGAGATGCAGCGTGTTTTAAAAAAAGACGGGACCCTCATACTGGGCGATCCAACGACCCCTTTTAAAGTGTTGACTGGCTTTTTAAACAGCGCTATGGCCCACAGCAATTCCGGTGACCACCACATTTACCATAAATCTGAAATCATTGATCTTCTCAGCCAGGAAGGATTTCAGGTCTACGGATGGGCCAAGCCCAACTATAAATCCTTTGTTTTAAACGCAAGGCTTTCATAACGCGCCACCCATCCTCTCTGCCTCAGGGCATAATCTCCACATGGATGTAGCCACTGCTGTAATAGGGCAGAATATTCAGCCCGCCCCGGCAGCCAGATCTCCCACGCCCACCCCCGGGCAGTACAAATCCGCCGCGCAGCCCCGCTTGTGAAAGGACCAGCTGACACCCCCTACCTCCTCGTTGCGCGCCTCGCACCGCACGCCCGAGGTGATGATGACCGGCCGTCCAAAATAACAGCGCAGGGCTTCGATCTTTTCTAAAAGCTCCGGCTCCATGGCGCAGGGCCAGCCATCGCAGTAGCCCGGGCAGTCACAGCGGTACTCTGCTTTTTTCCTCAGAATTCCCTAATAATGCCATTTTTCAAGAGCGTCAAAAGCCTTTCTAACAATATTCTAACAAGCGGTCTCTTCTGCATCTTTCTTTTCATGGATCAAAGCGACAATCTTATTTAGAATTTCATTTTGAATCTTTTCTTCGACATGCGCATAGATATTCATGGTGGTATCAATACTTCCATGTTCCATATACTCCATAATCTCTCTTTCGTTCTCGCATTAATCATTAAGGAACAGCATGTATGTCTAAGATCGTATAAACGCATCTTACGAAAGCCATTTTTTTCAAGCGCTCTTTGAAAACTACTATTTAAAGCACCTTCATGGTAAGGCTCACCGTTTGGTTTGAGAAAAACAAAGTCATGCTCTTGCTTGTGATAACTGTTTCCATAATATTTTTCTTTTCTTTCTTGCTCAATTTTTACATTTTTTAATATTTCAATGGCCTCGTTTGATAACATAAAAGAGCGATAGCTGTAACTGGTTTTTAACGTTTTTTTATACACCATTTTTGAACGCACTTGTACAGCACTAAAATTAATCATCATTTTACCATGTTCCAAGTCAACCGATTGCCATCTTAATCCAAGTAATTCACTCGGCCTAAGACCGTAATTTATCGCAATATAGACCATTGGATAAAGGAAATTTGACCGTACAATTTCTAATACAGTGTTAACTTCACTTGCTCTTAAATAATCAAAACGGCTTTTCTGATTGTTTTTTACTTCGGTCGGAACAATGCACTTTGCTTTACTATACGGATTGTCTACTATTAACTCATTGTCCTCTGCTGCATGGAAAATATTACCAACCACTTTTCGAATATGACCTACCGTGCTTGATTTTTTTCCTTCTTTATAGAGATGCTGATAAAAGCTTTCCAAGTCTTTTTTAGTCATTTCATTTAATTTGAGTTTCAACGGCTTAAAATATTTGATAATATTGCTCCTAATAACATCTTTATAGCGCTCAGCCGTCACTTCAGCGTATCGAAAAGCATTATCATTAATCCATTGTTGCGCATAATCAACAAACAAAATGTCCGATGATGTATGCAGTGAAAGCTCTAATTCCTTACGCTTTTCTTCTAGCAATGGAGCAAGCTTATTCTTTTCGCGATCACTACCTGTTTTTACTGGAATACCTGTTTTTAACCACGGCTGTTTTCTCTTTCCATCACCATCCTTATAATCACATACTACATACCAGAAATTATTTTTCTTTTGCAGTGTTGCTTTTACTTTAAATTCTTGCTTTTTCATAACGATACTCCTATCGTCCCATCACTACAGATTCAGTATAACAGGATTAAATGTGTGAGACAATTATGCGTTGCTAGCTTTGGTATATTCGATCACCGCTGTTTTTTGAATAACCCAGTGTCCAGTTCGATCTTTTTTCGCCTTTATCTGGCCACTTTGTAACAGATTATAAGCTTTGTTTTTTCCTATTTTTAACATTTTAGCCAAATCTTGAACTAAAATAATATCATCATACTGATTAAACATTTTAGTACCACCTTTTATAGTGATTTGTTATCTATATTAGCCAATTGATATTATTGCCGGTTTGCCATACACCACCGGCGGGGCATTATCGGGATAAGGTTTTTGGTAAGAAAACCACGAAAGTAAAGGGAATTCACCTTTCTTCACTCCATATCACACAAAGTGCAGTACGTAACCGTCGCATTGCCCTTTCTCCAGCGTCATCGCGAAAAATCTACCACGATTTTTTTATAGACATGGTTCATCGGCAAGCGCCCATTCTAACGTCTCTCCATGCCGGATCAAGGGTTTTACCCAGATAATCTTCATTTAGTTTTCAAAGACCAAGAAAACAATTGCTTTCAATTTGAGAGCTTTGCTCGATTAAAATCTTTAAAACTCCCTCTATCTATATAAAGGAAAAAAAGGCGTTTTTTAGAATGAATTTTTTTTAACACATTGTTTTTTAAGTATTATTTAAGGTTTCTTGTTGCTCATTGTTTCCGAACGTCTGTTCTTATATTTTTATTTACACTTAATTTCAAAATAAGCAAATGCGCTATACGGAATATTACACTTGACATTTTTCAGATATCGTTATAATATAATATTGATAAAAACATTTGTTCGTTGTTTATGTAAACATAAGTTTTTCTAATTTTATGTTAAACACTGAATTTATGTCCCGATAAAAATTGATAAGTGAGGTCCTCAATAATGAACGTTTCTGACAATCAGCTCCCACCTAGTGCATCAGCGGGGAATCCTGATCACATTTATCTTTGCATTGATTTAAAATTATTTTATGCCTCGGTGGAATGTGTTGAACGTGGTCTTGACCCTTTGACGACCAACCTGGTTGTCGCTGATGTGACGCGTACTCAGAAAACAATCTGTCTGGCGGTCTCCCCTGCCTTGAAAACCTATGGCATTCCTGGCAGACCCCGCCTTTTCGAGGTTGAACAAAAGTTAAAAGGCATCAAATTGCGAACGGGCAGGGATATCCCTTATATTGCTGCACCTCCAAGAATGCAGCTTTACATTGATTACAGTGCCCGGATATACGCAGTATATCTTCAATATGTCTCTGAAGAGGATATCCATGTGTATAGTATCGACGAAGTTTTTATGGACATAACCCATTACCTTTCGGCCAATCGCAATAAAAACGGACGGCCCATTACCGCCCGTGAGCTTGCAAAGAGGATCATTCAGAACGTTTGGGCAGCTACGGGCATCACCGCTACCACTGGTATTGGAACCAACCTTTATCTGGCCAAAATCGCAATGGATATTGTGGCAAAGCATGTCAAAGCGGAGGCGGACGGCGTCCGGATTGCTGAGCTCAACGAAACCAATTATCGACAGCTTCTGTGGGATCACCGGCCACTCACAGATTTCTGGCGCATCGGGCGGGGCATTGCCAAAAGGCTTGAAAAAAACGGGCTTTATACCACGGGGGATGTGGCCAGAATGAGCTTGCAGGGCGCTGACACAAATGGGTATGGTGAGAATCTGCTTTTCAATGAATTTGGCATTGACGCGGAACTCCTCATTGATCATGCCTGGGGGATTGAGCCTTGTACCATGGCCGACATCAAGCATTATAAGCCCAGCACTCACTCTATTTCCTCCGGTCAGGTGCTTCCCCATGCCTATGATTTTGAAAAGGGACGGTTGATCGTCCAGGAAATGGTGGATCTGCTGGTGTACGATCTGATCGAAAAAAACCTGGTCACAGCCAGTATTACCCTGCATATCGGCTATGACAAAGATGGTCTGAAGGAATCTCATTACCGCGGAGGTGTTCACATTGATCATTTTGGCCGCGCAGTGCCGAAACCGGCGCACGGGACAGAAAGACTAACCGATACAGGCGGCCAGGCGCTTTACAGTCAATCAACCAAGAAAATTATGAACGCTGCCCTTAAGCTCTATGACCGGATCATTGACAAGAAGCTCATGCTGCGAAGAGTGTCTCTGACTTTCAATGATGTCGAAGTCGCTGTTGCCCGTAAAGTAATCTGCCGACAAGTCAGCATGTTCACAGAAGATGTCCTGGAAAAAGAGCAGGAAGATCAAGAGCAAAGGATACAGCAGGCATTATTTCGAATAAAGCAGAAATACGGAAACAACGCTGTTTTTAAGGGCATGAATCTACAGGAGGGCGCAACGACGATGGAACGCAACAATCAAATCGGCGGCCATAAGGCTTGAATGATCTTTCAGTACGATTTAAAGGAGGTTTTCTTAGATGGAAAACAATGATTTCAGTTACAAGGATATCATTGATCAGGTTCGCCCCATTTCGAAGCGGCACTCGCCTATGGCGAATGCGGACCGGGCAAAACAGTTCAGCCCTTTTGCCGCCCTGAAGGGCTACGAGGAGGCGCTCCAGTTAAAACAAAAAAGATACACGCCGCGAATCGAATTGACAGAGGATGCGAAAAGCCTCCTTGATCGGAAACTGCACATCCTGAATCAATGGCTGGAAAACGGGCAGAAGCCGATTGTGACAATCCGCTATTTTGTGCCAAAACCAGTGCGCAATCCTGGAAAAACGGTGGGCGAAAGTGACATAGAACTGGGGTCTTATCTGGAAATCAGCGGTGCAGCGGAAAAAATTAATTCAGAGACGCAGCGCATTCAAATATCCGGCGAATCGCTTGGCATCGACGATGTGGTTGATCTTCAAAAAGGTCCTTTAACGGGCACTTCTGAAAAAACAGTCTGTATTTTTGAGGATGACTGTGTTTGACCTATTTTAAAGGACGCTCACAAAATGCGAGCGTCCTTTTATCCATTAGTTTTTAATCATTTTTCTTAATTTCTGTAAAATTCTCTTCCGCTGTTTGTATATTGTGTCAATAGAAACACCCCGTCGGTTGGCGATCGCCTTCACTGTCTGATCTTCAAAATAAAGCGCTTTAATCAGAGCTGTTTCATCCTTATTTAACCGCGACAATGCTTTCCTGAGTTCTTCTAACAATAGACTTGTTTCGACAATTTTAGGTACATCCACTTCCTTAACACTGATCGCCTCTTTTTCCCGATGGGTTTGTTCTTTTAATGTCTCATAAGAAATCGCACGGTATTCTTCATCTAATGCTTTTAAATAATCCTGTCGCTCCTTATCGCGGTAAAAATCTTGATAATCTTGATGATCAACTTCCAGTAGAGCGCCCCCAACGGGTATAAACCACCTTTTTGAAAAAGCTTCTGGATCAAGTTCTTTCATTTTCTTTAATTCACCATAAGTCATTTGGCGATATTTTGAATGATCTTTTATATAACAGGCCGCTTCTGGACTAAATTCTCTTGGTTTTCGTTTCATGTTTTTTCCTCCAATCAATTTTTTAACAAACTGACTGGTGGTGGCTCTCGGATAAAAAAACACAAAAAAAGATAGAAAATGAAAGCTAAGTTGTAACTTTCATTTTCTATCTTTTTTGTTCGTAAGCTATTAATAAAAAATAGCCGAAAAATATTCACTTCCCATTTAATTTAATAGACAAAAATCATATATATGAACCTATTATCTTTTAAAGAGTACGATATATCATACTCTTTAGCTTTTTAAAAACTATATAATAATTTTAAAGAAGCTGCTGGAGGCACTTTTATGAATACTACTGATGCAGTAATCCAAAGAATTAATGACCTTTGCCAAGAACATGGAATTACATATCATACACTTTCCTATAAGGCAGCTATCCCAAAATCCACTTTAATGAGTATAGTTAAAAATAAAAGCACTCCTACCATTAAGTCAATTGCTAGAATTTGTCGTGGCTTTGAGATAAATGTAAAAGAATTTTTTAATTCAGAATTATTTGAGACTTGTGAAGAAGATGACGAACTGCTTTAATAGCACTACAATCTTTTAAACATTGCTATCAATAGATACTTTTTTCGATATCTATCTTCTATTTTATTAAGCAGTTACTTAATATCTTTAACTAAATAAAAAGTTTCAAGTGTGTTGAAGGAGAAGTCATGAATGTAATACTATGTGATGATGACCCTGGCTTTCTTAACGAGTTAAAAGACATACTCTTACCCATTTACAAAAATGAATACCCCTCAGCTAAAATAATACAGTTCTTTAATGGGAGCGATCTACTGTCGTGGTATGCACTTGAGGGCAATACCATTGATATTCTTTATATCGATGTAGAGATGCCTGGATTTAATGGAATTGATGTTTTAAAATCCCTTCGAAATAATGGTTGTAAATGTTATTCTATATTCATTTCTTCATATATCAGTTATGTTGAGACCGCTCTGGATTATGATATTGTTCATTATTTAGTGAAACCTCTAGATACAAAAAAGGTTAGCGATGTGACTAATAAAGTTATTTTAAAATACAAAAAACAACATAAATGTATAGAACTCTCTTCAAATAATAAGCATTCATTAATAGAAGTTCATTCAATCATTTATGTAGAATCAAATTTCAGATCCCTTATTTATCATACAACTCAGGGAAATTATACTGTTAATGGGAAGATATCCGATATTGAAAATAAGTTGATCCCTTATAATTTTCTTCGCACACATAAAAGCTATCTTGTAAACATGGATTATGTTTTAAACTACGAGGGCTACAAGTTTAATCTTTTAAATGGTATGACTGCAGATATCAGCCATACTAAACGCTCACTGATCATAAGAAAATACAAACAATATTTATATGATAAACTTATCAACTAACTAAGTTATAAGGCGGGTGATATAATAAACTGCATCACCCGCCTTATTTATTTTTCGTTAAATAAATAACCTGCCAAAGCAAAGAGAGCGATTATTAACAGCGATGTGCTAATTGAATATAAATATTGGTACAATGTAGTCCCTAAAACTAAAATCATAGAAATACATACATAAACCACTGATCTTAACCATAATTTTCGTCTCTTTCGACAAATCTCATCATCAGAGTAACTTACATTTTTATGTTCTACCGGAGCAATTTTCCATACAATAAAAAAATAAAGAATTTGGTAGATAATAGATAATATAGTATAGACATTGCTCGGCGTATATTTTATTGTCAAAATATAAATGCAAAAAACAAATACAGTTTTTATTGAACAATTTAATCTGTTTTTCGCATGATAACTGCCGATTAAACCACTTAATGAGATATAGCAAACAAAATATATAATTGTTTGATTCACAGATGAGGTTAATATACCAATACCTGACATTAATAAAAAATTTACCAAAAAGAAAATTATTTGCTCCATCCCAAACATAACGATTTGTTCATTTTCTGCTTTGATAAGTCTAAGTTCTTTGCACTTATGCGCAAATTTTACAGCTGCTTGTGTAATCATAGATCTTTAATTGAGAAATTTTCTTTGGCTTTTGGTAGTTCAGGTTGATATTTCCAAATTAAACACGTGTCACCTGTTTGCAATACAGTAAATATTAATGCCGATATCACGGCCATTCCTTTAAAAAAGATGTTATTAGCTACCTTTTTAAATTTTTCCTTTTTCATTAGATTGCTCCTCCTAACTATATATTTTACATCTTAAATATATAGCTTTATATTCCTTAAAGCAATATTCTTTGCACAAAAATAAAGTTTAGTGTAAAAATCATAAAGTTCCTTAAAGCAGAATCAGTGTATAATAGTATTAAAATGATATTTTTGTGGAGGTTCAAAAATGACCGTAGATATTATATGCTTATTAGTCAAAAACTATATTGAAATAATATTTTTAGATTCTGTCTTAATAAAAAAACCAATAAAAAAAAGATTATCTTTTACTTATATTTTTTACTCTTATCAGTATCTTTTACAGCGTTCATGTTTGAATATAATCCCAGTACTTTTTTAAGCACTTTTGTAAGCATTATTATAATGACATCATATTTATTGTTTTATAAAGATAGATGGCTCAAAAAAATTGTATATTTAGTGATTTTAATTGTACTTGTTGCGGTATCAGAGTTATTGTCTGGTTTAATTCTATTAATAATGGATATTTCAGTCGACACATTTGAGACAAGCCTTCTTTACGGCTTTATTCTCATTTCACTTACCAGCATTTTACTTTACTCGAATGTTTTACTGGTAAAAACAATAAGCAACAAGGATGTTGCAATTAAAACAAATATTTTGTTGCTATTTTATCCAATAAGCTCGATTTTAATTCTTTATGCACTTTATTGTATTGTGATGTTTAATCTAGGTAATGAAATTAAATACGTGATCTTTTTCGTAGTCGCCTTATTAGTGCTGTTATCAAATTTATTTTTAGTATACTTAATTACCTATCTTGTAAAAAGTAAAACAGACAAACTGCTTTTGGAATATTATGAAAAATGCGAATCGCTTGAAAAAGCTCATGTAAAAGAACTCGATCAATCAAAACAAGAAATAAAACAAATAAATCATGATCTTAAATCACACTTTTTACATTTATTAGGCCTAATCAATGCACAAAATTACGATGGCTGCCGTATTTATGTTATGAAGTTCCTTGATCTTTCTAAGCGAATTGATTATCTATTCTCAACTGGTTACGATGGCCTTGATGCCGTTTTGTCATCAAAAGCTATCATGTCAAAGTCAAAGCATATTTTTTTAAAAACAGTAATTACGATGCCAACGCGAGAAAATTTAAAAATAAATGAAGCGGATATTTCTATCATATGTGCAAATATCCTTGATAATGCAATTGAAGCCACTGAACAATGTCCTATAAATGATCGTATTATTGATTTTCAAATATGTTATGATGGCAATCTTTCTTTTCTTAGAATCTGCTGTCAAAATCCAACAATAAATACTTCATCCTCTTACGAAACCACTAAAAAAGATAAAGAAAATCATGGTTATGGTTTGATGATTATTAAAAATATTGCGGAGAAATGGGATGGAATAGTACAATATGAAACTAAAGATGGTATTTTTTCTATTACTGTATCTTTACATAACGAGTAATACTCATGAACAGATAAACTACAATAAGTTTCACAAAATGAGACGAACATGATCCCATATCGTTTGTTAGAATAAGTTAGCGTAATCAATCAATAGGAGGCACTAATCATATCTGACATTATAATTCCATTAAACCATAAACTAATCTATACTAAATTAAAATATCTTGTCCGCAACAGTGTCGATGAAACGTTAAATGCATCACGATCAAACTATGATCATAGAAACTTTCATATTATTGCAGGTAAATTAAGTCTAAACGTGCCAAAACTCAAAAGTATCTCCCTTTGATGCGGCCATTACCCAACTTTACCGACGAAGTAAATGTTCCATGAAAAAACTTTCATTAAAATGATTCTGGATTTGCGTAATATTTTTGACACAACCCACATAAGCGTAAAACCAAACAAATATTTTTTGTATTCTGCTTTCTAAATCAAATTGATTTATGTTTTTTATTGCATAGTTTCTAATTTAATAAATAACTTTAGTACCAACTATATAATTTCATTGATACCCAAACTGGTCCATTACTGTAGTATTCGAGCCAAACAGCTTCTCCATCATAAATAGAGATATAATCAGTTTTATGATATTGAGAGTCACAAGGATACGATTTTTGGAAAAACTTTCCTGAACTTGTTCCCATCAACGCAATAGTAGGACTCCATGATTGTCCTCCATATGGTTCTGCCATTATTTCCAGAGCCATATAATTCCCATACATAGTCTCAGAAGCGCCAATATTCCAAGTGTCTAACAAGATCGTTCCATCTTTATAACTTCGTGCGGTTCTTGTATTAGATGGGATTTGAATTGTATTTTTTCCAGGCTGCATATAAACTTCATAAGTTTCAGTCATTATACCTGTATTTTGGTCAAATGAAATGTTTGATCTTTCATTTTCATTTAAGGCTCGAACCGTTTCTTTTGAATAATTAGTATTTTGAGTTTCTTTAACAGATAATGATTCTTGTGCAAATGCTAAAGAAGGTGAAAACAATACGCCAATTGCCAAAACTGAGATCATAATTTTCTTTAATAATTTACTCATTATCTTCTCCTTTTAATTTAAAAAACACTTTTTCATAAAAATTTCTTCTACTTATTAGTGAACAAGGGGAGCACCTCCTTTTAATGATGAGAAAACTTATTTTTAGTTTTCTCTAATATCAGGATACAACCACTATTAAATTTTTGCAATATATAAAACATCAACGCATTATTTTCAGTAATAAACAAAAATCAATATTTATTTTTTCAATAACCTTAATTTATTGAAAAACAACTTTTGAATGATCAATTTATAAACTTAAAGAAAACACAAGTCGTTAGTTTTAGTTCAACTGAATCTTCAATTTTCCTGTTTAATAAAAAAAACCAAGAATTTACATAATTCAACTAAGATTCTTTAGTTCTCTAAAATCAATAAATACATTATTAGTATTTACGGTACATTTCACTAGTATTTCAATAGCACAATTCTAAATCCCATTAAATCATTTGCTTGATTGATTCCCTGTCGTGAATTCGCAAAGTAAAAGGAAGGATTGTCATAGTTCCCTCCATAAGAACAGATACCGTTCTCCATTTTAACATATTCCTGCAAATTTCCTGCGATATCATATATATTTAAAGCCATATTTCTACTAGTTGCTCCAGTAGACAAAATCATATTATTTTTTTTCTTCATAATATTATTTCCAAACTCGTAAGTTTTGCCATGATCCTGAGAAAAATATCCCGTAAACTCAAAATAGGTATTCGAATAGTTTCCAAAGTCAGCACTATTTTGGTTAACATCATAACCATGACTTTTCAGCCATTGCATTGTCATATTCCAACATGATTCTGGAATTAGCTCTGTATATACTTCTTCATTGTTATACATTTTTTTAGCATTTAATTCGGCTAAATCCGCTGCTATATAGTTCCATGGTATCTCTTCTTTTTTACTAACAGGAATTCCGCCAATATCATTTGTCTCTTTTGAAAAAATAGTGGTATTTTTGGAGATATCCTCAGGAAGTCCAGCTTCATAACGAGATATATAAAATCCACCATAATTTTCAATTTGCTTTTTTATATTCTCCTCAAGAAATATCTGCTCATTTTCATAAATATGGATATCATCCACTTTGACATTAATATTATCTACCGGAACCCATACAAACTGATTTCCATTCTTTTCATCTTCAATAACTAATCCTTCATTCCAATTAATGCATACATTATTCTCCCAAGACCACTCAGCATTATTTTCATTCACACTTTTAAAGCCTGTTGGAATATATGGAGCTTTATATGAATTATTTATTTGTCCTTTATTCCAAACACAATATACCAGAATTATAATAGCTATTAGTAAAACAAGAACAAGAATAAATCTTTTTTTTCTACATTGATTTCTCACTTTATACCTCCTAACAAATCGAACAGTTTAATATTTTTTGTCATAATAATACTTTAGCCCTCTAAAAAGCAAAAACATAATAATGCCTCATCAATTATTTCTCATCAGCTAAAGACATTCTGTTATTCCTATATTTTACATATTTTTAAAATATGTGCAAATGCCTATTTAAGAAAATATTTTATACGTTATCTTATCTTTTTATCAGCTTTTGAAGATAAATTCCGAATATAGCCATAATCATATTCAAATTCCGCAGCAATTTCAACCAGACTTTTACCCAAATAACGATGTGCATAAAAAACTTTTCTTTCTATACTCTTCATATTTGCAATAGCATTTTCTATTGTTTTTTTTGTCTTATATAATAAATGAATAATACGATCTTTTTCCTCTATTTGTTTATTAAGACAATAAATTTCTTTTTCTAATTTTTTCCATTCATCACTCTGCTGATAAGAAATAACTTTCTTTTTTTCTAGTAACCTCTCTTTTCTTTTAACATAACGGTCTTTTTCTAATTGTTCAATTGTTAATTCTTGATTTATATCAAATACATTGATATGTCTATCAACTTTTTCTTGCTGCACATTTTTCCTCCCATTTTCAAAGATGTACCAAAACAATTTATTTTTTGCTAATATACATCTAGATAAAAAAGAATTATTGTATATATTTAATATACTTAAATGCAAATTTTTCATGTTTTTATTTGTCTGTTCTTAACATAAGATTAAATTTTATTTCATTATTTGTATTCACATCAGGTGTATAGCTAATCCCTTCTATTTTATCAATCGACGAAGTGTTCTTTTGAGCATTTTCGATCAATACTTTTAACTTTTCATCTTGATATTGTGGTATAACTGGCTTAATCAAATAACTTACAACATTCTCAATGTATTCTGTGCGTTCATCTTCAAATTTCGCTAATCCTTTATACGTGATATGAAAGATCACTATTCCTTCTTTCTCCCCTTCATCATTAAGATAAATGCCATCGTTATCAGACAACGTTACGATGGTAGACTTTATTCCGGATACATTCAAGATATTTTCATAAGCTGTTTGAGAGCTTGAACTGTCTATTGGTTCCCAACTTGTATAATTTTCAGTTGCTGCATAAAGCTTATTATATAACTCAATATATATATCGGATGAAGTTTTGAGATTAGTTTCTATGTTTTTCTTTTCATTCTCTATTTCTTTCGTAATAGAAGTATCTGAATGAATTTGACTTAATACTCCCCATGAGAGGGCCCCAAAGAAAAGAAGTATCAATAATAATACAACAGAAAGACATAAAAAAACAAATTTTTGGCTCTTTTTCATGATTTGACTCCTATATTTAAATATCAAAAGCAGTAAATAATTCAAGAGAGAAGGAGTTAGGGCTCCTTCTCTAAAATTAAATTAAATAATCTGTTGTAATCCAAACATCAAAATTCCCCGGCGTTAGACCCATTCCTGGTACCTTTGATGTATACCTAAAATAGTAAACTTCACCATAGACAACGCTGAAATGTACCTCACTTGTTCCACCATTCGATACAGAAATAGAACCTAATGTTTCTCCTGTACTGGCCTAATTCTAATTCTCCAACCCCACTTGTGTTATTTGAAAAGTAATCAGCATGAACACGCATACTTGTTGCTAAAACTCTAAATCCACGTCCACTACCACTTGTAAATTGTTTTAAACTACCTAAATAAGTATAAGTGTCACCGTCACGAATATTTCTGGTCGCTGCCTCAACAAAAGTAGGATTACTTAACACACTGCTAACAGCTGGATATTGACCTGAATAAGCTACTTTATCTAAATCCTAATTATCAACACTATATTCATGAAATTGATCATAAGTCCAATTATCGGGAATTCTGTAACCCATATTACCGCTATAACCTGTAGACATGTCACTAACAAAGGAAGTTATTGCATAATGATTACTGATTACTGCTCGACTCGTTGCTCTAGTTCCATAAACACCAATTTTATAGGGTGATCCTAATATCCTAATGAATCCATCTTGTCCTTCAATGCCTCAAAATATGGTAAAACAGTACTATCAATCATATCTTCTGTAGCATCAAAATCGACTGCGAAGAATATAACATTACCGCTTGGAATTCCGTGAACATTCGCTTGATGAACTGCAGTTTCCGCATCACGCCTTCCATTCTGTTCCGTAAAGTATTCTAATGCCGCTTCAATGCTGCCGGGAGATTCCTGAAATATCGAAAAAAACTGAACTCCTGCCGATAAGATTCTTTGCGGCTCGCCCATTCTAAGTTCTTTAAAATCTCCGCCAGTGAGATATCTCCCTACAATTTGGTGACCTTGTGAAAGAATATACTGTAATCGCCCTGTTGTCATCTCAAAACGTGTATCACAGGCTAAACTACCTCGATCTGGATTTCCTTTACTTAATAATAAAGACATCCAGGTATTGACATCTACTGTGCCTGTTTCTGGTAAAGCTAAATCACTTTGAAATTCGGTAATTTTGGCTGCTAATGCTGAATCCCAAGTTGAACTCAGTATGTTGACATCATAACCATTGCATACCAACGCATAGCGTGCAAGAAATACTGCTTCACTATTAACCGAAGATGGTAGTAAAATATGAATTAAATTTGTTTTCGTTCCATCTCCAAAATTCCCAGTCGCATCTTCAACGCTATATCCTTCAATAGCTTGGAGAACTTTAATCATCGAGTCATTCATTTTGCGTCCATAAAGACCATCGCAAGGCGATAATCCAATATAATCTTCATATTTTGAATTTAACGTCCGTTGTATTGCCGCAATTTGTACCGTACCACCATAGTCACTCAATACCTTAAATTGATCCATTGATAATAGCGCTTTCATAACGTTTAAAGTAACTGTACCATTTGTCGCATTAATTCCAGCATCTTCTTTTAATTCCATCACACCAGCAGCAGTTCCAGATCTGAAAAATTTGGTAATTTCACTGGCTCCCGTAGAATATCCTTTACACCATAACCCACACTGAATAATTCCATATACATTATTCATTGTATTATCATTATCTTCTTGTGGTACAACTCCATTTGGATATCTTTGTTTAAATTTTGAAATTGTCCCATCACCAAAGTTATCTGCAGTCTCCTGTATTCCTAATTCAATCTGTAAAGCTCTTATCAAACCATTTATCGTTCCCCAGCCAGTTTGTCCATCCTCAGTTACTGTTGGAAATCGATCTTAACCATAGCTTCCATAATTTGAATTCAACCACATTTGTGATTTTTTTACCATTGCATCCATTTTAACAACTACCTTCCTAAATTTTTTCCAAAAGTCTTTTTAAAATATTTTATGTGCTAGCACACTTTAATATTACCCCGTTTATAGAGCACATTCAAGCATTTTACCCTATTTTTATATCAAAATGTATTCAACGCAAATAATTATGTAACTAAGTTCCAATTAAACTTCGCTATAATCTATCCATATAGTTCAGTAATATAAACATAAAATAAAAAGCTGACACCTTGAATTTGTCAGCCCAGTTTATGATCAATTATTAATATTATCATACTTAGGCTAACTGAAAAAACATGTGACAATCTGTGTACAGCATGTTATTAAAAATCATGCTATGATAAAAGTGTCAGTTGAAGAGCCTGCTTTATCTGGAGGTGATCATGTGTCTGAGTTTCAGACCATCATAACAATTGTGGGAATCCTCACAAGTATAGCCTTCGGATTTGTTATTTATCGCGATAATGTTAAAAATGAAGGAAAACAGATGGGTGCTTTAAAAAACGATATAAAGCATTTAAATGAACAAGTCATTTCTAATCAAAATGAAATAAGAGAATTAGATAAGAAAATACAAAAAACGACAGAGCAATTGACACGTTTTGAAGAACGGATTAAGTAGGCTCTCTGTCATAATAATGAGGTGATGTTTATTTGAAATGGAAAAACCGCTTAAAAAACAAAGCGTTTTGGGCTGCATGTGTGGGTTTGGTAGTCTTAATATTGCAGTATATACAAAATTATTTAACCTTTGATCTAAATATTTCTGTGATAGAGAAAATATTAACAGCCATTGTTTTATGTGCTCTTACATTGGGGATTTTGATTGATCCCACAACACCGGGAGTTAAAGATTCTGATAACGATAAAGGTGGAGGTGAAAAATAATGGAGATGACCTTGACACAGGTTCAGGAAAGCCTTAAGCTCTGCAATTATGCCCCGGGGACGGTTGATGGCCTTGATGGACCCGAAACCCAGGCGGCGGTGAGGCGGGCCCAGGAAGGCTATGGCATTGAGATTGACGGCATTGCCGGTCCGGTGACAAAAGACCACCTGTCCGGGCAGGTATGCGGCATACAGGCGCAGTTAAACGCAAAAGGCTGCGGCTGCCCAGTCGATGGCCTTCCAGGCCCCTTAACCGATGCAGCCGTCAAAGCACTGCAGGCCGATTTTGGACTCGTCGCTGACGGCATCGTCGGCTATAACACTGAAGCCGC